>DATCXP010000215.1:0-5907 GCA_036565765.1 Terrimesophilobacter sp. | reverse complement strand
CGGAGACTTTCGACCACTCGGTCTGAGGCGTTCTGGAGTGGAGAGATCAGGAGCGCGAGGTGAGCACGACCGGGCCGTCCTCGGTGATGGCGATCGTGTGCTCGGAGTGGGCGGCGCGGGAGCCGTCGAGACTCCGCAGCGTCCAGCCGTCCGGGTCGGTGAAGATCCGGTCGGTTCCGAGCATGAACCACGGCTCGATCGCGAACACGAGGCCCGGCTTGAGCGGGAAGCCGCGCCCCGGCCTTCCGTCGTTCGGCACGTGCGGGTCGCCGTGCATGGTTCTCCCGACGCCGTGGCCGCCGAAGTCGGTGTTGACCCCGTAGCCCGCCGAGCGGGCGACCTCGCCGATCGCGGCAGAGACATCGCCCATCCGGTTGCCGGAGACCGCCGCCGCGATGCCCGCAGCAAGAGCTCGCTCGGTGGTGTTGATCAACGCGAGATCCTCTGCACGAGGCGTTCCGACCACGAGCGAGATCGCCGAGTCGGCGACCCAGCCGTCGACGGATGCCGCGAAGTCCAGACTCAGCAGGTCTCCGTCCTTCAGGCGGTAGTCATGTGGCAGACCGTGCAGGGCGGCGTCGTTGACCGAAGTGCAGAGCACCTTCCCGAACGGCGAGGCGCCGAAGGATGGGTGGTAGTCGATGTAGCAGCTCTCGGCGCCGCGTTGCCTGATGAGCTTGTGCGCAAGCGTGTCGAGCTCGATCAGATTCACTCCGACGGCACTCGCCGCCGCCAGCTCGCTCAGCACCCTCGCCACGAACCGGCCGGCGGCGCGCATCTCGTCGATCTCGGCCGGGGTTCTCAACTCGATCATGCAGCTATTCTTCACCAAGCCCCGCGTACCCTTGAACGCATGTGGCTACGAAGAGCGTTCTACTACGCGCAGTTCTGGGCGATCCCGGTGCTCCCGTTGTGGCTGCTCATCGGTCGCGGCGTCGTCGCCAACGGTGTCGGCTGGGAATTCGTCGTTCTGCTCTTCGCCTGCCCGGTGCTCGCTCTCGCGATGATCATCGTCATGGGGCTCGTGATGGCCAGGAAGACCGTTCGTCGGGCACGGATGCTGTCCTGGGCCGACCTGGGGGTGCTCGGCGCCTGGTATCTCGCGATCATCGTCGCCGGGTTCGTGGCCAATCCGGTCACGGCGGTGCTCGTCGTCGTTCTGACGGTCGTCGCGTTCTGGGTCGCGGTGTGGCAACTGTTCGTGGAGACCCGTCGCCGGGTGAACACGGCGTTCGCGAGCTTCGACGCCGTGCAGATCACCCCTCGGTAGCGAGAGGGGTCGCCGGTATGACAGAATTGCTGTTTGTGCCCGCGCACGGCCCTGCCACAGGGGGGCCAGCAGTCACTCGGCACACCTCTCCTTCCATGCAGTAACCAGCACGCCGTCGACCTGTGGCGATTGCAGAGAGCGAACCATCATGCACATCCTCGACTCCGTTGACGCAGCGTCACTTCGCAGCGACATCCCGGACTTCCGCGCCGGAGACAACGTCAAGGTCCACGTCAACATCATTGAAGGCACGCGTTCGCGTATCCAGGTGTTCCAGGGCGTCGTGATCGGCCGTTCCGGCGAAGGCGTTCGCGAGACGTTCACGGTCCGCAAGATCAGCTTCCAGGTCGGAGTCGAGCGCAAGTTCCCCGTCCACTCCCCGGTCATCGACCACATCGAGATCGTGACCCGCGGCGATGTCCGCCGCGCCAAGCTCTACTACCTGCGTGATCTTCGTGGCAAGAAGGCCAAGATCAAGGAAAAGCGCGACGCGCACTAGTTCGATTGCCGGGCCTGCGTTTCCCAGACCCTAGACTTGTCGGGAACTCAGGGGCTACATGACGACAGAAGTAGAGCCCGCGCCCTCCGAGGGCGCGGACGCACAACGCCGCCGCCGCACTCGCGGCGTCAAGATCTTCATCCGCGACATCGTTCTGATCTTCCTCGCGGCGATCGTGATCTCGGTCGGGATCAAGACGTTCCTGGTCCGCTCGTTCTACATCCCCTCCGGCTCGATGGAGGACACCCTCCAGATCGACGACCGGATCATCGTGAACGAACTGGTCCCCAAGCTGGTCCCGATCGAGCACGGCGACGTTGTCGTGTTCCGGGACCCGGGCGGATGGCTCGACCCCACGCCGCAGGTCCAGCAGAACTGGTTCGTGACGAGTGTCGACTGGGTACTCTCCGTCGTCGGCCTGAGCGCGCCGGACAGCAACGATCACCTGATCAAGAGGGTTATCGGGCTCCCGGGCGACAAAGTCGAGTGCTGCAACACCTTCGGTCAGATGTCGGTCAACGGCGTCCCGCTGGATGAGCCGTATCTCAAGCTCGGCCCCGGGGTCACCAAGGTGTCCGGCCCCGACTTCAGCGTGACGGTGCCGAAGGATTCGCTCTGGGTCATGGGCGACAACCGCTACGACTCGCGAGACTCGCGGTACAACATGAGCCAGCCCGGCAAGGGCTTCGTTCCCATCGAGAACGTCGTCGGCCGCGCCTTCATCGTGAGTTGGCCGATCGACCACTGGACCTGGCTCGACAACTACCCGACCGTCTTCGCGGGTGTGGAGGACAAGGCTCCCTAGACATGACCGTCGCCGATCCAACCCTCCTCGTCGAGACCGAGCTGTATGCCACCGGCGCACGCTCGGTGATCGGATGCGATGAGGTCGGTCGCGGCGCGATCGCCGGGCCGGTCGCCGTCGGGCTGTGCGTCGTCGACAGCGGTGTCGGGGCACTGCCGAAGGGCCTGCGCGATTCCAAGATGCTGAGCGAGCCACGGCGCGAGGCGCTCGCACCGCTCGCGAGAGCGTGGGCACTGCACTCGGCCGTCGGACTCGCGTCCGCTCAGGAGGTCGATCGACTGGGAATCACCGCGTGCCTCGGCCTGGCCGGGAAGCGGGCGCTGATGGCACTGCACGAGGCGGGGGTGGACATCCGGGACAGCGTCATCCTGCTCGATGGCGGCCAGGACTGGCTGAATCCGGCACTCTCCTCTCGTCTGCGGGTGCACACGAGGGTCAAGGCGGACCGTGACTGCGGGTCCGTCGCCGCCGCATCCGTCATCGCGAAAGTGCACCGCGACCGTCTCATGATCGACGCGGACGCCGAACTCCCCGGCTACGGATGGAGCGGCAACAAGGGCTACGGCTCTGCCGACCACTTCGCCGCGATCGAGAGACTCGGGCCGAGCCGGCTGCACCGCCTGACCTGGCTGAAGACTTCTGCGCCGATCGGGCAGAGCGCCTAGGATTGACAGGCAATGGATGACGACGAGTTCGAAGACTACGACCGCGAAGTGGAACTGGCGCTGTTCCGGGAGTACCGGGACGTCGTTTCGCAGTTCCGCTACGTCGTGGAGACCGAGCGGCGCTTCTACCTCGCGAACGAGGTCGAGCTCGTGCGTCAGGACACCGAGCATGACTTCTATTTCGAACTGACGATGCACGACGTGTGGGTGTGGGACGTCTATCGTTCCGACCGCTTCGTGAAGTCGGTGCGCGTCCTGACCTTCAAGGACGTCAATGTCGAGGAACTTTCCGCCAAGGAACTCGAGCTTCCCAAGGAACTCGCGCTCGACGAATAGGATTGCTTCCACAGATCGACAAGGATGTCTCGCGTGGAAACCACCGCCTTCGAACGTTCGATTCCGGATGCGCGGATCGTCGATGATGCGCTCGCCGACTCGGTCCTGCGGCCGTTCTGGCTCGACGACGCTCCTGGCGCTTCCTGGCCGAGGTTCGCCGGCGTGGAGAATTACGACCTCGTTGTCGTCGGTGGCGGCTTCGCCGGGCTGTGGACCGCACTCCAGGCGAAGCAGCGCGACGCCGGGCTGCGCGTCGCACTCCTGGAGGCGCGCACGATCGGCTGGGCGGCGTCCGGCCGCAACGGCGGATTCTGCGAGGCGACGCTCACGCACGGCGAGAAGAACGGCGCGCGCCGCTTCCCGAAGGAACTGGAACAACTCGATCGGCTCGGCATGCAGAACCTCGACGAGATCGAGCAGACAGTGTGGGAGCTCGGTCTTGACTGCGAGTTCGAGCGCACCGGTTCGCTCGCCGTCGCCGTCGAGCCGTATCAGGTGGCAGAACTCGAGGAGGCGCGAGAAGAGGCGAACGTCGTCTATCTGTCCGGGACCGAGATGCGGGCCGAGGTCGCATCGCCGACTTACCTCGGCGGACTGTGGAGCATGCGAGACACCGCGATGGTCCACCCCGGCAAACTCGCGCACGAACTCGCACGGGCCTGCGCCGAGGCCGGGGTCGACCTGTTCGAGAACTCCGCCGTTCTCAACCTCGACAGCGATCGCACCGGGCCGGTGACGGTGCAGCTCGCGACCGGCGACATCCGGGCGAACCGGGTGGCCCTCGCGACGAACGCGTTCCCTTCTCTCCTGGGGCGGTACCGCTGGCACACCATCCCGGTGTACGACTACGTGCTCATGACCGAGCCGCTGAGCGCCGCGCAGCTTGCCTCGATCGGCTGGACCAGGCGCCAGGGGATCGCCGATCTCGCGAACCAGTTCCACTACTACCGGCTGACCGGAGACAACCGCATCCTGTTCGGCGGCTACGACGCGATCTACCATTTCGGCGGCCGCATCAGACCGGAGTACGACGACCGACCGGCCTCCCACCGCAGGCTCGCGAGTCACTTCCTGACGACTTTCCCACAGCTGGAGGGCATCCGGTTCACGCACCGCTGGGCCGGCGTGATCGACACCTGCAGCCGGTTCTCCGCGTTCTTCGGGCACGCGCGGGGCGGGCGCGTCGCCTACTCCGCAGGGTTCACCGGTCTCGGTGTCGCGGGAACGCGCTTCGCCGCCAACGTCATGCTCGACCAGCTCGCGGGGCTTACGACCGAGCGCACCTCGCTGAAGATGGTGCGCTCGATGCCGGTCCCGTTCCCGCCCGACCCTGCCGCCTGGGTGGGCGTCGAGGTCTCGCGGTGGGCCATGAATCGCGCGGATCACAATCGGGGAAAGCGGAATCTCGTGCTGAGGACGCTCGACGCGGTCGGGCTCGGGTTCGATTCCTGAGCACCGGACGGTGACCCGGACCCCGGGCGGGGTGTATTCCCGCTAGCTGCTGATCTCCTCCACAGGAGGCTGTTCTGCGCCAAGTGCCCAGAAGTCGCCGCCTGGGTGCCGCCGGGTCGGACGGGTGCGGCATCCTCGACCCGTGGCGGCAAAAGACGACCTCGGCAGGCACGGCGAACACCTCGCCGCGCGATTCCTTCAGGATGTCGGCTTTGTGATCCTCGACCGCAACTGGCGGTGCGCGCACGGCGAGATCGACCTCGTCGCCCGGGATCGCGGAGAGACGGTCTTCATCGAGGTCAAGACGCGGTCCAGCCGCGCGTTCGGGCACCCGTTCGAGGCGATCACGGCCCGGAAGCTCGCACGACTCCGCCGGCTTGCCGCGGCCTGGTGCGAGGCGCATCCCGGGAAGCATGGGCCGATCCGCATCGATGCGATCGCGGTCATCGCGCCACGGGATGAACCCGCGCAGCTCGAGCATCTCATGCGGGTGTTCTGATGACGGTGGGGCGAACGCACTCCGTCGCGCTGCTCGGCATTCAGGGCGCGATCGTCGAGATCGAGGCGGACTACTCCTCGCAGCTTCCGAACTTCATCCTGATCGGACTGCCCGACGCGGCACTCGGCGAGGCGCGGGATCGCGTGCTCGCTGCGGCGACGAACTCCGGATGCGAGTTGCCGAGCCGCCGCCTCACGGTCAACCTGTCGCCTGCAGCGCTCCCCAAGCAGGGTTCCGGATTCGACCTCGGGATCGCGCTCGCGACGCTCGCGGCTGCGGGGATCGTCGAGCGCGAGTCGATCGACCGCGTCGTGCATCTTGGCGAGCTGGGCCTCGACGGAAGGCTGCGGCCCATCAACGGCATCCTGCCGGCCGTCTCGG
>DATCXP010000211.1:0-8210 GCA_036565765.1 Terrimesophilobacter sp. | reverse complement strand
CCGGCCGGCTGCGCCATCTGCTTGAAGAACTGCGGGCTCTGGGCCAGGTACGCCTTGCCCTCGAAGTAGCCGACCTCGAACAGCTCGGCCTTCGACTCGCTCGCGCTCGCCATGAGCTTCGGCGTGTGCAGTTCGATGAAGTCGTGTTCGACCCAGTAACTGCGCCAGGCGTGCTCGAGGGTGGTCTGAATACGGAACAGGAGGTTGTTCTTCGGTACCCGAAGGTCGAGGAAGCGCCAGTCCATCCGCTTGTCGACGCCGCTGTCCTCGGCGATGGGCGATTCGAGCGCCTCGGTCACGACGGTGAGGGTCTCGATGAGGACCTCGATGCCCCCGAGCTTCACCCGCTCGTCGTGCTTGAGCTGTCCGGTCACGGTCACGAAGCTGCCGTGGCCGAGCGCGGAGATCGTGTCGGCGAGTTCGTCGAGGGCAGGCTGGGGGCTCCCTTCGAGACGCGCTTCGCGCTCCTCAGGGAGCGGCACGCGCGGGTGCACGAGCTGCAGGGCACCGGACTCGTCGCGCAGCACGACGAACTGCACCTTCTTCTGGTCGCGCACCGTATCCACCCACCCCGACACCGTGACGGGTCCGTCGCTCGAGGCGGCCAGGTTCTTGATCAGGGTGCGTTGGGTCACCCTTACGAGTTTAGAGGTCGCCGCTTCACTGCCGTTCCCTGAGGTGCGAGCGCAGCGAGCCTCGAAGGGAACCGCCGCGCAGGAGCGGTGGCGACTGGCCGTTTTCGCAGGCGGGGGTTACTTAGACTGGTCAGGTGCCCGCATCGCAGATTCATCTGGTCCGTCACGGGGAGGTCCACAACCCCGACGGCATCCTCTATGGGCGCATCCCCGGCTACCATCTCTCCGAGCTGGGGCACCGGATGGCGGCGGCGGCAGCGGCATCCGTCAAGGATCGGGGTCGGCCGGTGAGCCGGCTGATCTCCTCACCGCTGCAGCGCGCGCAGGAATCCGCCCAGCCGTTCTCCGAGCTGTTCGGATTGCCGATCGAAACGGACGACCGGCTCATCGAGCCGACCAACAAGTTCGAGGGCCGCACCTTCGAGTTCGGGCCCCAGGTCCTGACCCGACCGCAGGCCTGGCCGTGGGTCGTGAACCCGTTCCGGCCGAGCTGGGGGGAGGCGTACCGCTCGATCGCCGACCGGATGCTCGCCGCGATCGACGACGCCTGGGCCCACACGGAGAGCGGCGACGTCGTGCTCGTGAGCCACCAGCTCCCGATCTGGACCGTCGCGCGGGAACTGGCCGGCGAGAGGCTGTTCCACGATCCCCGCAAGCGGCGCTGTCACCTGTCGAGCATCACGACGCTCGAGCGCACCGGGAATCGTTTCGTCGAGGTGAGTTACCAGGATCCCGCGGCAGAGTTGCTCGCACAGGCTGTCGATAACGGAGCGGTGTGATGCGCGGGTCCATGAAGGTCGGCGCGCTCGCCATCGCTGCGGCGCTGCTGCTCAGCGGGTGCACGACCGATCAGTTCGCGCAGGACTACCGCGACGGCGGCAACAAGAACTATGTCGCGGGCGACGGCAGCATCCTCGAGATCCCGCCCGCTCAGCGCGACAAGCCGATCGTCTTCGAGGGCGTGAGTGAGACCGGCAAGGCGATCTCCAGCGCCGACTACCTGGGCCGTGTGCTCGTGGTGAACTTCTGGGCCGGATACTGCGCCCCATGCCGCGTCGAGGCGCCGATGCTCGAGAAGCTCTCGACGGACTGGGCGAGCAAGGGCGCTTCCTTCGTCGGGGTGAACACCTATGACGAGCCGGCCACCGCGCAGGCGTTCGCCCGGACCTACGGCGTCACCTACCCATCGCTCATCGACGCCGACTCCGGTGCCGCGCAGCTCGCCTTCGCGGGGAACGTTCCGCCGAGCGCCCTGCCGACGACCATCGTTCTCGACTCGAAGGGTCGCGTCGCGGCGCGCATCCTCGGGGCGTTGGAGGCAGCGTCGATCCTCGATGCGATCATCAAGACCGTGATCGCCGAGGACGGATAGTGGTGAACCCGATCGGCGAGCTCGTCGCGAGCGGAAACCTCCTCATTGCGATCCCCGTCGCCCTCCTCGCGGGACTCGTGTCCTTCGCATCTCCGTGCATCCTCCCGCTCGTTCCCGGCTACCTCGGCTACGTCGGCGGATTCGCCGGCTCCGGTGGCGACGGAGCGCTGGAGAAGCGCAACCGCAACCGCCTGCTGCTCGGGGTCCTGCTCTTCGTGCTCGGATTCAGCGTCGTGTTCGTCACGTTCGGACTCGTGTTCGGGATGGCCGGCCTGCTGTTGAAGCAGTGGACGGACCTCATCACCCGGATCGCCGGAGTACTCATCATCGTCATGGGCCTCGTGTTCATCGGGCAGTTCACGTTCCTGCAGCGGAGCCTCAAACCGGGCTGGCGGGTCGCGACCGGCCTCGCCGGCGCCCCGTTCCTCGGCATCGTGTTCGGCCTCGGCTGGGCGCCGTGCATCGGACCGACCCTCGGAGCCGTACTCGCGCTGAGCCTGAACGGCGGGTCGCCGGCACGCGGGGCCTTGCTCGGCGCCGTCTACTGTCTCGGTCTCGGCATCCCGTTCCTCCTGGTCGCCCTCGGGCTGAGCTGGGTGAGCGGATCGGTGAACTGGCTCAGACGTCACATCCGGGTCGTGAACGTGACCGGCGGCGCGCTGCTGATCCTCGTCGGACTGCTCATGGTCACGGGCCTCTGGCAGGCCATGATCTCGAGCCTCGGGTCGGTGATCGTCGCCTTTGTCACGCCCCTCTGATCACATCGAATCGCCCGTCCGCCCTCCCGACATCAACCAGCCGAAGCTCGGCCCCATCGGGTACATCCGGTTCTTCTGGCGGCAGCTCACGAGCATGCGCACCGCGATCGTGCTCCTGCTGCTGCTCGCGATCGCCGCCGTCCCGGGCTCGATGTGGCCGCAACGCAGTTCGGACCCGAACGGCGTCGTGCAGTTCTTCGACAAGAACCCCGACCTGGCCCCGGTGCTCGACACGCTGCAGCTCTTCGACGTCTACACCTCGGTGTGGTTCTCGGCCATCTACCTCCTGCTGTTCGTCTCGCTCATCGGATGCGTGCTGCCGCGCACCATGCACCATCTGCGCGCGCTTCGTGCGCGGCCGCCGAAGACGCCGGTGCGGCTCGAGCGGCTCGCCGGTTTCACCACGCGCGAGGGCGATGGGACGCCTGCCGCTGCGATCGAGTCCGCTCGCGGACTCCTGCGCGGCAGCGGCTACCGGGTCGAGCTCTACGACGGTGCGGCTGGCCTGTCCGTGTCGGCGGAGCGCGGCTACCTGCGGGAGACCGGCAATCTGGTGTTCCACGTCGCGCTCATCGGCATCCTCATCGCCGTCGGCGTCGGTGGCGGCCTCAGCTTCACCGGGCAGAAGGTCGTCGTCGAGGGGCAGAAGTTCGTCAATGTGCGCGGCGACTACGACACCTTCAACCCGGGCCGCTTCTTCACCGATGCGGCGCTGAAGCCCTACCGGCTCGTTGTCGACGACTTCGACGCGGTGTACGAGCAGAACAACCAGGACGCCTACGGCCAGCCCATCGACTACACCGTGAAGGTGAGGACCTTCCTCCCCGGCGAGGAGGGGAAGAAGGGCGAGATCAAGGTCAACGAGCCGCTCGAGATCGGCGGAACGCAGCTCTACCTGCTCGGCAACGGCTACGCCCCGACCATCACTGTGAAGGACGGCGACGGAAACGTCGCGTTCACGGCATCCGTCCCCTTCCTGCCGCAGGATGCGAACCTCACCTCGAACGGCGTCATCCGGGTGCCGGACGCCCTGCCGGAGCAACTCGCATTCCTCGGCTTCTTCTACCCTTCCGCCGGCCAGCTCGAGACCGGCGCACTCACCTCGATCCACCCCGACCTTCTGAATCCGGTGCTGACCCTGTTCGCCTACAAGGGCGATCTCGGCCTCGACAGCGGCAAGCCGCAGAACGTGTACGCGCTGGACCCGAGCAATCTCACCCAGATCGCCGGTGGGGACAGCGGGGTGGCCCCGATCGAGCTCCGGCCAGGGGAGACCGCCGAGCTTCCCGACGGACTCGGCTCCGTCACCTTCGAGAACGCGAAGCCGAGTGCGCCGGAGGGCGACTGGTCGCAGAGCGTCCCGCGGTTCGTCTCGATCGATGTGCACCACGATCCGAGTCAGGGTTGGGTGCTGCTGTTCGCGGTCCTCGCGGTCGGGGGCCTGCTGACCTCGCTGTTCATCCCGCGCCGCCGCGTCTGGGTCAAGGCCGTCGAGAAGAAGGGCGGCGGCATCCGCCTCGAGTACGCGGGGCTGGCCAGGGGAGAAGACCCCGGCCTTGAGGCGGCCGTCGCCGATCTGGCCGACCGCCACGCAGAACGATTGAAGGCTTAAGGTGTATTCGTGACCGCTACGCTCGTGTCCTACTCCCTGATCGCGATCTACTCCGCCATGGCGGTGTATCTCATCGCGTTCGTGTTCTTCACCCTCGACCTCGCGAAGCGCTCCGCCGAGCCCGCACCGGCTGAGGCAGTGGCACGCGAAGAGCGGCGTGCGAGTGCCTCAGGCAGCGGCGCCACCGCGACTCTTGAGCGCGAGAGGACCGATGTCGCGGCGGTCCAGAAGCCAGGTCGCAGGATGGAGCGCACCGCGTTCTCCCTGGTCGTGATCGCGTGGCTGCTCCACGTCGCAGGAGCCGTGCTCCGCGGGTTTGCGGACGGGCACGTGCCGTGGTCGAACATGTTCGAGTTCTCGCTCGTGTCCTCCGGGATCGTCGTCGGGGTGTTCATCTTCATCCAGTTCTGGCAGGACCTCCGCTTCCTGGGCACCTACATCACCGGGTTCGCGCTCGTCGTCCTGGGGGTCGGCACGGTCAACTTCTATGTCGCCGTCACCCCGCTGCCGCCCGCGCTGCAGTCGTACTGGCTCGTCATCCATGTCTTCGTGGCCACGCTCGGCACCGCGTTCTTCGGTGTCGGTGCAGGGCTCTCGATCGTGCAGCTGCTGCAGTCGCGGCGCGAGGCGGACAAGCTGAGCGGCATGCGCTTCCTCGGCACGATGCCGCCGGCGGAGAAGCTCGAGAATCTCGCCTACCGCGTGATTGTCGTCGGCTTCGTGTTCTGGACGTTCACGCTCATCGCCGGTTCGATCTGGGCCGAGAGAGCGTGGGGTCGCTACTGGGGCTGGGACACGAAGGAAGTCTGGACCTTCATCATCTGGGTGCTCTTCGCCGGGTACATCCACGCTCGGGCGACGCGGGGATGGCGCGGAACGCGCTCGGCCTGGCTCGCTCTCATCGGGTTCGGGGCGGTCGCATTCAACTACACGATCGTGAACCTGTTCTTCAAGGGATTGCACGTCTATTCGGGGCTGTAGCTCTGGGCTGTAGCGCTCGCTGAGGGGGCGTTGTGAGGAAGTTCTTCACCTGGCGGTGGTTGCGCGGGTGGCGCGGCTGGCTGGTGTTCATCGTGATCGCGGCCGTCGGATGCACGATCGGCGGAATCGCGCTCGCCCGTGCGTTCGCGCCGGCGCCGGATCCGTGGAGCCGGTTCCCCGGGGTGCCGCAGGTCTCCACCGACCAGATTCTCAGGAACCAGACCGTCGAGCAGCTGGAGCCACGCGTTGACGCGGCGATGAAGGAGGTCCGCGAGGCGGTGACGATTCAGTTCGGGCTCGACTGGGTGCCGAAGGGCGAGACGAAAGTCGTGTACGAGTCGAATCGCTATCGGGGTACCTCGCTCCTGAACACCTACGACAGCGTGAACTGGCAGACCACAACGACCCTGCGGAGCGAGGCGGACAAGAAGCGCCTCGTCGCACTCGTGAAGAAGATCATGGTCAGCAACGGGTTCGGCACGCCGAGGCTGCTGAACTCGACCGGGCCGGATGCGCTCCAGGACTTCGGCGGCTTCACACTCGACGACCAGGGGAAGTGGGTTCTCGCCGGTCACCCGCCCGAGGTGAGCCGTGGGAACCTGCTTCTCACGATCCTCGACCTCAGCAATGACCGCACCGGCATCCTCACCGAAGCGTCGAACGCCGCCGTCAGCGAGCTCGGCTGGGAGCCCGAGTACGTCTCGATCTCCTACAGCGGCGACTTCATGCTGAAGACCGCGGACAAGGCCGAGTTCGAACGCCGCGCCGCCCGGTACGCCGGGCACATCGCGCCCGTTCCCGGGAGGAACGACGACTAGGCCAGTTCCGCATAGCAGCGTTCCAGCCGCAATCGCCACCAGGCTTCGCGATCCGGAGCCGCGGCGTACCGCTCGAGGAGCCGCGTACTGACCTCGACGCGTCGGACCGGGATCGACCCGCCGACGGGCACGAGCGGCTCCTCGGTGACGTCGGCGGCAAGCAGTGCGGCCGTCCCGAGCCCGCAGTCGAACTCCAGCTCAGGAATGCTCGCCGCAAGACGGGCCCCCATCGAGAGCCCGACCGAGGTGTCGAGCGCACTCGAGACCACGACCGGCAGTCCGGCACTGGCGACGATCCGCAGCGCGGCGGCGATCCCGCCGAGCGGCTGCGCCTTGATGACGAGGATGTCGGCCGCGCCGGCGCGCGCGACCGCGAGCGGGTCATCCGCCTTCCTGACGCTCTCGTCCGCGGCGATCGGCACGCCGATCTCCGCGACCCTGCGCCGGATGTCGGCGAGTTCGGCGACGCTCGCGCACGGCTGCTCAACGTACTCGAGATCGTATGCGGCGAGGGCGCGGATGGCGGTCTCCGCCTCATCCACGCTCCAGGCTCCGTTCGCGTCGATTCGGAGACGCCCCTCCGGCCCCAGGTAGTCCCGCGCCGCGGCGACCCGCGCCACGTCGTCCGCGAGCCCCTGGCCGCGCTCGGCGACCTTCACCTTCACCGTGCGGCATCCGGGGAAGCGGTCGAGGATCTCGGTGACCCTCTCCGGACGCACCGCCGGAAGGGTCGCGTTCACGCGGATGCTCTCGCGCAGCGGTGCCGGCGGCTCCGACCAGCCGAAGTCGATCGCGGCGGCAAGCCAGGCTGCCGCCTCGACGGGTGCGTACTCGAGGAACGGGGAGAACTCGCTCCAGCCCAGTGGCCCATCAAGCAGGAGAGCCTCGCGCTGCTCGATCCCACGGAAGCGGGTCGCAAGGGGCAGCGCGACGACTCGGGCGGTCTCGAGCAACTCTGGCAGGCTGGGTTCCACCACCCCAGTCTGACCGGTCGTCGCCGCCGGCGGGTGCAGTATCCTGATGGCGAGTCCGCGCCGGCACATCCGGTGAAGAAGGAGACCGACCCTGTGACCGACCCAGACCGCGCGGCACCGACCGGAGCCGACGCCGACGGCTTCGACCACGACGGCTTCGACCGCGCCGGCTTCGACCCCGGCAACTGGCCGGATGCCGGCGAGCCGCCCCGCGTGCGCCGACCGTGGCCGATCGGGATCATCGCGCTCACCCTTGCCGTGCTGCTGGCCGCCGCGGAGGTCGTCGGAGTGCTCCTCGCAGGCAACGGGCAGTTCGGGGTTGCCACCCTCATCGGGCAGTCGCTCATCGTGCTGACGTTGCTGCCCTTTCTGCTCGGGCTGTTCGCCGTCATCCGCGGCCGCGGGCGCGGCTGGGGAATCGGGGCGATGGTCCTGAGCGTGCTCGTGAACCCGCTCGTTCTCATCAACCTGCTCGGGCTCTTCGGCGGGGTTTGATTGACGGTTAGGCTGTGATCATGGCCGAGGTTTCCGAGCTGTTCGACGCGAGCCTCTGGCGGAGCGTCGACGGTTTCGACTCGCTCAGCGACGTGACCTACCACAACAGCATCGACGGCCGTGTTGCGCGCGTCGCCTTCAACCGGCCCGAGGTGCGCAATGCCTTCCGGCCGCACACGGTGGACGAGTTGTACCGTGCGCTCGACGACGCACGCCAGAACCCGCGCATCGGAGTCGTGCTGCTCACCGGGAACGGGCCGAGCCCCAAGGATGGCGGCTGGGCGTTCTGCAGCGGCGGCGACCAGCGCATCCGCGGGCGCGACGGGTATCAATATGCGGACGGCACCGCCTCGACCGGCCGACTGCACATCCTGGAGGTCCAGCGACTCATCCGGTTCATGCCCAAAGTGGTGATCGCGGTCGTTCCCGGCTGGGCTGCGGGCGGGGGCCACTCCCTGCACGTCGTGTGCGATCTCACGATCGCGAGCGGGGAGCACGCCCGCTTCAAGCAGACGGATGCCGACGTCGGCTCCTTCGACGCCGGCTACGGCAGCGCCTACTTCGC
>DATCXP010000184.1:0-5360 GCA_036565765.1 Terrimesophilobacter sp. | reverse complement strand
CGCCGGTTCCCCCGGCACCTTCACCCCGCCGGTACCCCCGGCACCTTCACCCCTCCAGGCACCCTCACCCCGCCCTGGCCCTGGTCCCGTTTCACGGAGTTTCTGTCCGGGACGGTCCGGGTCATCGGGAACCGGAGGCCTCGAGTACAGAAACTCCGTGAAACGGGCTGGCACAGGGACAGGTATCACAGAATGTAGGCGACCGTCGCGAAAGTGTAATAGTGTGTCGGCATGTCAATTCCTGCCTCCGGTGAACGAGCGATCGAATCCGAGATCGTCACCGACTTCAAGGACCGGATGAGCTACGGCTCCTACCTGCAGCTCGACAAGCTACTCGCGGCGCAGGTGCCCGTCAGCGATCCCGTGCACCACGACGAGATGCTGTTCATCATCCAGCACCAGACCAGCGAGCTCTGGCTGAAGCTCATGCGGCACGAACTGCTCTCGGCCCGCGCTCTCATTGCCGCGGACGAACTGCAGGTCGCGCTCAAGCGCATCGCGCGGGTCAAACACATCCAGCGTCAGCTCACCGAACAATGGTCGGTGCTCGCCACGCTCACGCCGAGCGAGTACGCCCAATTCCGCGGCTACCTGGGCAATGCATCCGGGTTCCAGTCCTACCAGTACCGGGCGGTCGAGTTTCTGCTCGGCAACAAGAACGCCGGCATGCTCAAGGTGTTCGAATCGAACCCGGAGGCGCACGACCTGCTCTCCACGCTGCTGGGGGAGCCGAGCGTGTACGACGAGTTCCTGCGCTACCTCGCCCGGCACGGATTCGACGTGCCGGCGTCGGTGCTGGAGCGGGACGTCACCCAGGGCTACGCGTTCTGCCCGGAGTTGGTCGACACCTTCCGGGTGATCTACGAACATCCGGAGGAGCACTGGCTGGCCTACGAGACCTGCGAGGAGTTCGTGGACCTGGAGGACAACTTCCAGCTCTGGCGATTCCGGCACGTGAAGACGGTGATGCGCATCATCGGCATGAAGCGCGGCACCGGCGGCTCGAGCGGGGTCAGCTTCCTGCAGAAGGCGCTGGACCTCACCTTCTTCCCCGAGCTGTATGCGGTGCGGACCGAGATCCGTTGAGTGCGAGGTACCGGTGATTGGCCTTGTCGAAATCGCGGGTCCATGAACTCTGACAGAAGGGTCCCGACCCTTCGACAGGCTCAGGGGGGTCCAAGCTCGACCACCGGTGTCACCTCCGTGTTCTCGGTCGACGAATGCTGGGCCGGCGCCTGGCTCGGCCCCAGCGCGCTCGCTGTCGACGGCGACGGCATCCGCCTCGCCACGGATGCCGACCCGGCCCCGAGCGGGCACCTTGCGGGCACCGTGCTGCCTGGCTTCACCGACGCGCACGTCCACCTCGGACTTGTCGACGGTGCCGCGCTACTCGCCGGGGGAATCGCCGCGGTCGACGACCTCGGCTGGGATCCGGCCGTCGCACAACACTGGCGGTCCGACCGGACACTGCCCACGGTGCGGTTCGCCGGCGCGTTCCTCACCGTCCCGGGCGGATATCCCTCCGGCCGCAGCTGGGCCCCACCGCGGTCGGTGGTTGACGTACCCACGCCGGGCACGGCCGCGGCCGCGGTGGATGCGCAACTGGCCGCCGGCGCCAGCTTCATCAAGGTCACCCTGAACTCCGAGGCCGGCCCCGTGCTCGACGACGAGACTTTGGCCGCCCTCGTTGCCTGTGCTCACGCGGCCGGCACGACGGTGGTCGCGCACACCGAGGGCATCGGCCAGGCAGAACGCGCGTTCGCCGCCGGGGTGGACCGGCTCGCGCACACCCCGTGGTCCGAACGGCTGCACGACGGCCTGTTGGAGTCGATGGCCGGCGCCCTTGAGTGGGTCAGCACCCTCGACATCCACGGCTGGGGAAAGTACGGCGCTGATTTTGCCACCGCCCAGGACAACCTGCGCCGGTTCCACGGGTTCGGCGGCGCCGTGCTCTACGGCACGGACCTCGGCAACGGCGCGCTACCGCTCGGGATCAACGTGCGCGAGCTGCGCGCGCTGCAGGGTGCCGGGCTTGGCGACGACGAGCTCGTGCGCAGCATCGCTGGGGACGGCACCACCGTTTTAGGTCCTCGCGTCAGCTTCATCCCGGGGGAGCGGCACGCGAGCGTCCAGGCCTGGCTGGCCCGGGCGGAAGTGCTCGCGGCAGCCGACCTTTCCACGACAACACAAGGAGCATCATGACCGACACCACCGTGGATGGCGCACTCGCCCTCGACGCAACCGATCCGCTGCGCGAGTGTCGCGGCCTGTTCGTCGCTCAGGCGGATGTCGTGGCCTACCTCGACGGGAACTCGCTCGGTCCCCCGCTGGCCGCCAGCGCCGACCGGCTCGCCCGGTTCGCCGAGGGCGCCTGGGGCGCCCGGCTCATCCGCGGCTGGGACGAGGAGTGGTACGAGCTGCCGCTCACCCTCGGCGACACCCTCGGCGAGGTGGTGCTCGGCGCGGCGTCCGGGCAGACGTTCGTCGGCGACTCGACCACCGTCATCCTGTACAAGTTGATGCGCGCCGCCCTGGATGCCCGGCCCGGCCGGGACGAGATCGTGGTGGACACCGGAAACTTCCCCACCGACCGGTTCCTGCTGCAGGGCATCGCCGCCGAGCGCGGCGCGACGCTCACCTGGATCACCCCGGATCCGGATGCCGGCGTCACCGCCGCGCAGGTCGCCGCGGCGTGCGGGCCGCGCACCGCGCTCGTGGTGCTCAGCCACGTGGACTACCGCTCCGGCTACCTCGCCGACGCCCCGGCGATCACCCGCGCCGCGCACGACACCGGCGCGCTGGTGCTGTTCGACCTGTGCCACTCGGTCGGCGTCGTCCCCCTCGAGCTGGACGGCTGGGGCGTCGACCTCGCCGCCGGCTGCACCTACAAGTACCTGAACGGCGGACCCGGCGCGCCGGCGTTCGGCTATGTGCGCGCCGAGCACCAGGAATCCTTCCAGCAGCCGATCTGGGGCTGGATGGGCAGCAGCGACCCGTTCGCGATGGGCCCGGAGTACGAGCCGCACCCGGGCATCCGCCGGTTCATCAGCGGCACCCCGCCGGTGATCGGGATGCTGCCGATGCTGGACATGCTCGCCCTGATCGACTCCGTTGGCCTGGCCGCCGTGCGCGAGAAGTCGGTGCGGATCACCGAGTACGCGATCGCGCTGACGGATGCCGTGCTCGCCCCGCTCGGCGTCGCCCTCGCCTCGCCGCGGGACGCCGCCCGCCGCGGCAGCCACATCACGATCACCCACGACAGGTTCCGCGAGGTGAACGCGGCGCTGTGGGCGCGCGGCATCATCCCGGACTTCCGCACGCCGAACGGCATCCGGCTCGGCCTCTCGCCGCTCTCGACGAGCTATGAGGAGCTGTGGCGCGGGGTGGATGCGATCCGGGAGGAGCTGGCGTGACGCGCGCACGGTCCCTGAGGAGCGAGCCGCCAGGCGAGCGTCTCGAAGGGAACCGCACCTCCCTTCGAGACGCGGCCTCGTTCCTCGGTCTCCCTTCGACGGGTCGCAGAGCGACCTGCTCAGGGCAAGCCTCAGGGAGCGTGGGGGACGCCACCGAAATTACGTTCCCTGAGGAGCGAGCCGCCAGGCGAGCGTCTCGAAGGGAACCCTGCGGTGTCTCCCTTCGAGACGAGGCCTCGTTCCTCGGTCTCTCCTCAGGGAGCGTGGGCGGTGACCTCCTGACATGATCCTCGACGACTTCGATGCCCGCCCCGGCAGCGCCACCTCGCTGCTGCGCACCATCGTCGGCGTCTGCCTGCGCCGGGCCGGCGGCTGGATCTCGATCGCCGACCTGATCCGCCTGATGGATGCGGTCGGCGTGAGCCCGGCACACACCCGCACGGCGGTCTCCCGCGTGAAGGCCAAGGGGCTCCTGGTCTCCAGCACGATCGACGGCCGGCCCGGCTACGCCCTGAATCCGGATGCGATCCCGATGCTCGAGCGCGGCGATCGCCGCATCTTCACCTTCCGGCAGATGGCCGACGGCGACCCGTGGTGCCTGCTCTCGTTCTCCATCCCCGAGGCGCAGCGCGACGTGCGCCACCAGCTCCGCAAACGCCTCGGCTGGATCGGATGCGGCGTGGTCGCGACCGGCCTGTGGATCTGCCCGGCCTTCCTCGCCGACGAGGTCGAGGAGATCGTGGCCGACCTGGGCCTTGCCGAGTGCGTCACCCTGTTCATCGCCGGTACCCCGCGCATCGCCGGGTCGCTCGCGGACGCCGCCCGCCGCTGGTGGGACCTGGACAGCCTCGAGGCCCTGCACCGCGGCTTCCTCGCGGCGCAGTCCGACCCGCCGCGCCAGCAAGACGGCCAGGATCCCCGCGCCTCCTTCGCCCGCTTCATCCGTGCCCTCGACGAGTGGCGCATCCTGCCCTACCTCGACCCGGGCCTGCCGCCGAGTGCGCTCCCGGATGACTGGCCCGGCTTCGAGAGCGTCGCCCTCTTCGAGCGCATCGCGGCGGAGCATGCGGCGGCCGCCTACGAGTTCCTCCACGAGGCATCCCTGCCAGTCTGAGCGTCGCCGCGATGACGGATCAGTCCTGGCAGATGTGGTACGAGATGTATCACAATTGTCGTATGGCAGTCGTGAACTTCCGAACGGACGACGCGTCCCAACGCGCTCTTGAGGAACTCACCGCCGACGGCTCGACAGTCTCGGTGGCTGTCCGGCGGGCCCTTATTGACGCGGTTCGGCTGCGCAGACGCGAGCGGATGCGGCAGGAATCACTCGAGGTACTGAACTCCGCAGACGACCTCGCGGAGAGTCGTGCGGTGATGAAGGAGATGGACGACTTGCGTGCGTGGTGATGTTCACCGGCTGCGTGCGCCTCGTGGCTCCCGCGGTCACGAGCAAGACGGCGCTCGCTTCGCTGTCGTAGTGCAGTCGGACGACCTCACGCTTTCTACAGTTCTCGTCGCCCCGACGTCGCGTTCCGCGTTACCGCGCAGCTTCAGGCCGACCGTGACCATCAACGGTGAACGCACCCTTGTGCTCGTCGAGCAGACTGCGGCTGTGGCACCCGAGCGGCTGGGTGATCTCGTGGGGCACGTCACGCGAAGCGAACTCGATGACATCGCAAGGGCGTTGCGGATGGCGCTGGAGCTCGACTAGACGGCACACACGCACCATCTCCTCGGATAGCGCGGAAGTCGACCGCGCGCGGCGTGCGTGCCAAAATGACCCAATGGAGCGCATCGACCCTGACTTCGCCGCCGACGAGCGCACGACGCTCGCCCAGTTCCTCGACTATCAGCGCGACACGCTGCTGCTGAAGACCGAGGGGCTGGATGCGGCGCAGCTGTCCACGCGCATCCCCACGTCCGAACTCACCCTCGCCGGTCTGCTCA
>DATCXP010000176.1:0-2785 GCA_036565765.1 Terrimesophilobacter sp. | reverse complement strand
ACAATCGAGAGGCCGCCAGGGCGATCTCGAGCCGCAAGAACCTCGGGGATTAGCGGTACCGCTGGTTGAGTAGCGGCGAAGCCGCGTATCGAAACCGGCTTGCTCAGGGCTCCCTTCGAGACGATCGCTGCGCGATCCCTCAGGGAGCGGTTTGCGCATTCCGCTCCCTGAGAATACCGAAGGCCGGTCTCGACCTGGGCGGTATTGTCTCGGACCCAGCTTGCCGGAATCCGGTCTCGACAAGCTCGACCCGAGAAGTGCAGGCTCGACCGGAGAAGTACAAGCTCGACCGGAGAATACAGGCTCGACCGGAGAATACAGGCTCGACCCGAGGAGTTGCTCTAGCTGGCGACGAACCTCGCGTCGACCACCGCGGCGACCTCGATGTCCTCCGGCTTGAGGGAGAGCTCGGGGGTGCCCGCGGCATCCATCGCCGTGAACTGGCGCGAGGATGCGGCGAACTGCATGCCACCCGCCACCGCACCGACCTGGTCCCCGAGCATGCCGGGGTCGGCGATCGCGATCGCCCGGACGGAGCCGAGCCCGATGCTCTGGGCATAGACGGTGGCCTTGGAGACGGCGTCCTTCACCGCGCGGGAGCGCACCTCCGCGGTGACCGCGACCCTGCGGGCATCCGTGAGCGTCCACTCGAGCTGGCTGATCGTGACGCCGTCGATCCCGGCCATGTCCTCGACGAAGCGTGCGAGCACGCCGAAGTCGCTGAATTTCGCGGTGAAGTTGATGCGGGCGTGGTAGACGACGGGCAGCTGCTTGCCGTCCTGGCTCCACGGCCGGTCGCCCCACAGCTGCACACTGTCGCTCGACCACCAGGTGATCGGACCCACCTGCGATTCGTGCAACCCTGCCACGCGGCTGCGCACATCCTCGGCCGCAGCATTGACGGCATCGAACACCGGACCGCGCAGCGCACCGTCGACATGGATGCTGAGGTGCACGGTCGCACGCTCGGCGGGATGGAAGGAGGAGTGCTGTCCCTGCACGGTGATGACGGTCTCGGTCACGGCGCTCCCTTCCACCCGGCCGACCTTAGCCGAGGCGGATGAGTTTCTTGTTCACGAACTCCGCGGCGCCGAAGCGACCCATCTCGCGGCCGATCCCGCTGCGCTTCACACCGCCGAAGGGCAGTTCTGGGCTGTCGGCGAGTACCACGTTGACGTAGACCATGCCGGCCTCGATCTTGTCGGCGACACGCATCGCCTGCTCAGGATCCGTCGTGAACAGGTAGGAGCCGAGGCCGAACGGCGTGCCGTTGGCGACCTCGACCGCCTCATCCTCGGACTTCACGCGGTAGATCGACGCCACCGGGCCGAAGAACTCCTCGTGGAAGGCGTCGTTGTCCGGCGAGATGTCGGTGAGAACTGCGGAGGGGAAGAATGCCCCCTCGCGCTCGCCGGAGGTGGTGACGGTGGCGCCCTGCGCCTTCGCCCGCTTGAGTTGGTCATCCAGGCCTTCCGCGGCCCCGAGCGATGACAGTGGTCCGTAATCGGCGCCGTCCTTGGTCGGGTCGGATGGCGTGGCTGCGAGCATCCGTGCCGTCATCTTCTCTCGGAACGCCTCGTACAGCTCGTCGATGACGATGAACCGCTTCGCTGCGTTGCAGGACTGCCCGCTGTTGTCGAGCCTCGCCGCGAAGGCGGATTCGACCGTCGCATCGAGGTCGTCGGTGCTGAGCAGAATGAACGGGTCCGACCCTCCGAGCTCGAGAACGACCTTCTTCAGGTTGCGCCCGGCGACCTCTGCGACGGCAGAACCCGCCGCCTCGGATCCGGTGAGCGAGACTCCCTGCACGCGCGGGTCGGCGATGACGGTGGCCACCTGATCGCTGCTCGCGTAGACGTTCGTGTACGCGCCCTTCGGCGCACCGGCATCGTGGAACATCTGCTCGATCGCGGCGGCCGACTCCGGGCACTGGGAGGCGTGCTTGAGGATGATGGTGTTGCCGATGACGATGTTGGGCCCGGCGAAGCGCGCGACCTGGTAGTACGGGAAGTTCCACGGCATGATGCCGATCAGCACACCGAGGGGGCTGGTCCGCATGAAGGCCGAGCCCTCCTCGCTCACGATCGCGATCGGCTCGTCCTTCAGGAACTCGTGCGCGTTGTCGGCGTAGTAGCGGTAGATGTCGGCCGCGAAGTCCACCTCACCGAGCGCCTGGTCGATCGGCTTGCCCATCTCCCGCACGATGATTTCCGCCAGTTCGTCCCGACGCTCGGAGTGGAGGTCGCCGACCTTGTGGATGATCGCGGCCCGCTCGTCGATCGTGGCGTTACGCGCCCAGGTGCGGTACGCGCTGTCCGCATCGCCGATGACCTGTTGGAGTTCGGCATCCGAGATCTGCGGATAGGACTTGAGGGTCTCTCCGGTGGCGGGGTTGACAACGGCGTAGTGGCTCACGAGCCATCTCCTTTCAGGTGCCGGGCCGCGTTGCCCGGGCACTGTCGCAAAACGTGCTTCATATCACCCTAACCGCGTCGCGGCCGGATACGCTGCCCTGAGTTTACGGGTGCGCGTCCGGCGTGACCGGGGCTGGCGACATCCGGATTCCCGGCGTAGACTGGAGGGCTGCCTCAGGCAGTGTGACAACTCAACAGCGCGCGATAGTGACCAGCTCCTACAGGGCTCGGCATGGGGATGATCGGTTTCGACATTGCCTGCGAGATTGTGAGAAGCGGGTCGAGGACGCAGGGTTATCTCGTAAACGATCCTTGCAAAAAACAAGTGCCAATAAATCACGCACTGACTTCGCCCTCGCTGCCTAAGCGAG
>DATCXP010000173.1:0-10796 GCA_036565765.1 Terrimesophilobacter sp. | reverse complement strand
AACGCCGATGAAGCTGCGCTCGTCCCCGGCGTCCGGGTGGTCGGTGTCGCGGGATTGAGGGAGGCGGCGATCTGGCACGGCGCCGCGTTCGAGCCGATTCCGGTCGATCCGATCCTCGCCGAGTTTCCGGAAACCCCGGTCGACGAGCACCTCGACCTCGCCGACGTGATCGGCAACGCGGATGCCGTCGAGGCGATGATCGTGGCTGCCGCGGGAGGGCACCATGCCTTCCTGCTCGGACCGCCGGGCTCGGGGAAGACCATGCTCGCGGCGAGGCTTCCCGGGCTCCTGCCCGACCTCGATCCGGCGACCGCCCTGGAGGTGAGCTCGATCCGGTCGCTGTGCGGGCTTCCGGTCGGCTCGAGCCTTGTCACACGCCCTCCCCTCGAGGCGCCGCACCACACGGCGACCGCTGCAGCGCTCATCGGCGGTGGGAGCCGGCAGATCCGGCCGGGCTCGGCGGCGCGGGCGAGCGGCGGCGTGCTGTTCCTGGATGAGGCCCCCGAATTCGCGTCCTCCGTCCTCGACGCGCTCCGCCAGCCCCTCGAGTCGGGAGTCATCAGCATCCACCGGGCGAATGCGATCGCGCACTACCCAGGACGGTTCCAGCTCATCCTCGCCGCCAACCCATGCCCGTGCGGGCAATTCGGCGCGCGGGACTCCGAATGCACCTGCACCCCGACGGCGCGGCGCCGGTACCTCGGCAGGATGTCGGGGCCGCTCCTGGACCGCATCGACATCCAGTTGCGCGTGCAGCGCGTGACGAGCGCACAGCTCAGGCTCGCCGACGAGAAGCCGCGGCGGACGACGGCCGAGGCGCGACTCCGGGTCGCTGCGGCGCGCGAGCGAGCCGCAGTGCGGCTTGCCTCGACCCCGTGGAAGCTCAACTCGCAGGTTCCAGGATTCTGGCTCCGCGGCCCGCAGGTCCGGCTCAGCGCCGTGACGACGGCGAGCCTCGACCGCGCGCTCGAGCGCGGCGGAATCACGATGCGCGGCTACGACCGCGTGCTGCGCGTCGGATGGACTCTCGCCGACCTCGAAGGGGCCGATTCCCCGTCCGCCGACCACGTGGGTCGTGCGCTCTATCTCAGAAAGGCACTGTCGACATGAGCATTCTCGGATTGAAGGAAGCAGAGGTCGCGCCGCTCGTGCGTGCCATCGCGGGAGAAGAACTGCGTGGCGAGGCGCTCAAGGAGCGCTTCGCGCGGGCCGCCTGGACGGGCATCGCCGAACCCGGTGACCGGATCGCCGGGGTTCTCATCGCCGTCCTCGGGGCGGTGAGCGCGTTGGATGCCCTGGTTGCGCGGGCGAGCATCGACAGCCTGCTGGCGCGGCTCGACGGCGAATCCACGGAGAAGGAACTCGGTGAGGCGATCGAGCGCTGGCAGCCGCGCCTCCAGTCGCGCACCGCACTCGTGGCGCTCAGGCAGGCTGTGCGCTACGGGGTTCGCCTCATCGTGTCCGGTGACGAGTCCTGGCCGACCGGGTTCGACGATCTCGGTCCGCACGCGCCCATCGCACTGTGGCTGCGGGGC
This sequence comes from Terrimesophilobacter sp., assembly GCA_036565765.1. Classification (GTDB taxonomy): domain Bacteria; phylum Actinomycetota; class Actinomycetes; order Actinomycetales; family Microbacteriaceae; genus Terrimesophilobacter. The sequence goes on along the minus strand of DATCXP010000173.1, from coordinate 9,261 downwards.
AACGAGTCGACACTCGCGACCGCGGGGAGCTCGATCGCCCTCGTCGGCGCGCGGGCGGCGACCGGATACGGTGAGCACGTCGCGATGGAGGCCTCCGCCGGTCTCGTCGATCGCGGCTACACGATCGTGTCAGGAGCGGCCTACGGCATCGACGGCATGGCGCATCGGGCGGCGCTCGCGAGCTCCGGGCAGACCATCGCCGTGCTGGCCGGCGGGGTCGATAGGTTCTACCCGAGCGGTCACGAGGCGCTGCTGACGAGGATCGTGGACTCCGGGGCGGTCGTATCGGAGCTCCCCTGCGGTTCGGCGCCGACGAAGTGGCGCTTCCTCCAGCGCAATCGGTTGATCGCCGCGGCGAGTCAGGCGACGGTGGTCCTCGAAGCCGGATGGCGGTCCGGCTCGCTCAACACGGCCGGCCACGCCGCGGCGCTCGGTCGACCGCTCGGCGCGGTCCCCGGTCCCGTCACGAGCGCGGCATCCGCAGGCTGCCACCGCCTCATCCGGGACTTCGACGCCGTGTGCGTGACGAACCCCGACGAGATGGCGGAGCTCGCACCCCTCGCCGGCGCTCCCGCCCACGAGGAGACCGTGCAGCCGGGAATGAGCGCGGACGAGCTTCGCGTGCGCGACGCCCTGAGCACACGGTCGGCGCGCCCGGTCGACGACGTCGCCGCGCGGGCCGGACTGTCGATCGCCGCGGTGCAGTCCGTGCTCGGCACGATGCAACTGGGCGGGGCCGCGGTCGAGCGCGAGAGCGGCTGGGTGCGGGTCGACGAAGGCTAGGACGGCTGCGTTCGCCCCCGTAGGCTTGCCGGATGATCCAACTCGGGCAGTATCCCGCCGCGCAGCACGTCATCGCGCACATCAGCGACACGCACTTCCTCGGCGGCGGCCGACCCCTGTATGGCAGCGTGCAGACCGACGCGCACCTGCTTCGGGCGCTCACCCAGATCGAGAATTCCGGCATCCACCCCGAGGCGATCGTGTTCACGGGCGATCTCGCCGACCTCGGCGAGCCGGACGCCTACACGCGTCTCCGCGAACTGGTGGAACCCGTCGCGGCTCGGCTCGGCTCCACGATCATCTGGGTCATGGGCAACCACGACGAGCGCCCGCAATACTCGAAGTTCCTGTTCGACGAGGAGACCGAGGAGCCGCAGGATCGCGTCTACGATCTGAACGGCCTGCGCATCGTGTCGTTCGACACAACGGTTCCCGGCTATCACCACGGTGAGGTCACCGATGCCCAGCTCGAGTGGCTCGGGGGAGTCCTGGCCGCTCCCGCGCCGCACGGGACCCTGCTCGCCATGCACCACCCGCCGATCCCCACCCCGCTGCTCGAGGCCATGGGCATGCTCGAACTGCACGATCAGGGTCGGCTCGCCCAGGTCATCCGGGGCACGGATGTCCGGGGGATCCTGGCCGGGCACCTTCACTACTCGACGCACAGCACCTTCGCCGGCGTTCCGGTCTCGGTGGCGGCAGCGACCTGCTACACCCTCGACCTGACGGCGAAGGACCGCATCCTGTCCGGCGTCGACTTCGGCCAGGCGATCAATCTCGTTCACCTGTACGAAGCGCAGGTCGTGCACTCGATCGTCCCGGTCGGCGAGACGATCGAGATCACGGGCTTCTCCGCGGACAACTGGGCCCAGATCGAGGCCATGACGCCCGAGCAGCGCCTGGAGATGTTCTCGAACAAGAAATCTCCGTTCAACTCCCGCGAGGCGGAAAGCTCCCGCTGACCGCGCCGCACCTGCGGTTCCGAGCGCGGATGAGCGACCATGGAGGCATGGACGTGGCGCGTGCGGTCGACGACTTCGTCGCCCAGCTCGTGTCCGAGCGCGGCTTCAGCCCGAATACGGCCCGCTCCTACCGCTCCGACCTCGCCGGCCTGATCGCGTTCACGGTATCGCGGGGTGTTACCGACACCGGCGAGATGAGCCTCGAACTGCTGCGCGACTGGTTGTGGGACGGCTCACAGGCCGGCCTGGAGAAATCCACCCTGGCCAGGCGCTCGGCCGCCGCACGCAGCTTCATGGCCTGGCTGGCCAGAACCGGCGTGACCAGAACGGATGTCGCCGTGCGGCTGCGCGCGCCGAGGGCCGACAAGCACCTTCCGCGCGTGCTGGCCCGGCAGCAGATCGACGACATCCTCGATGCGCTGACGCTGCGCGCCGGCACCGGCGACCCGCTCTCCCTGCGCGACCTCGCGATCATCGAACTGCTCTACGCCTCGGCGCTGCGGGTCTCCGAGCTCACGAGCCTCGACATCGGCGCCATCGACCTGTCCCGCCTGACGGTGCGCGTCATGGGCAAGGGATCGAAGGAGCGGGTCGTTCCGTTCGGGGTTCCCGCGAAGAACGCGATTGCCGCCTACCTCGATGGCGGGCGGCCACAGCTGCTGGGAGCGCCGACGACGGCGGTCTTCCTCGGGGCGCGAGGGGGGCGGGTCAATTCGCGCGCGGTGTACCGGCTCGTCGCGAGTCTGCTCGCTGAGATCCCCGGCTCCGGTCCGTCCGGCCCTCACGCGCTCCGGCACACCGCGGCGACGCATCTGCTCGACGGGGGAGCGGACCTGCGCGCCGTGCAGGAGATGCTCGGTCACGCGAGCCTCGGCACGACCCAGATCTATACGCACGTCTCCACGGAGCGACTCAAGGAGAGCTATCGCACTGCGCACCCCCGTGCGTGAGCGAAAACGACGGAGAACGGGCGGGTTCGGTACGAAAGTGACCCTGATCGTCTCGTTTCGGCGCGATCTCCGTCGTTTTCGTTCGGCGGGGCCGTCACCCCGCGACGGATCCCTGCGCTGCGGCTTCTGACGCGGCGGTGGCCTTGATGCGCGTGCCGAGTGCGAAGAAGAGCAGGAGGAGCCCGGCGGTGAGGAGAATGTGACCGCTCCCGGAAATCCCCGCGATGGCCTTGCTCGACTCGAGGCCGAGCACGTGCATGGCGCCGTTCACGGTCATCGCGGAAGCAGTCACGACGAGGCCGAGGTTGTAGATCCAGAAGAACCATCCGAACGCCTTGCTCCTGGAAAGTGTGAAGACCTTTTCGAGCAACAGCACGACGAGCAGAACGACGACGCCGAGTGTGAGCAGGTGGGTGTGGACGACGGAGAGCTGGGTGAAGCCATCTGCGGCGGTGTAGTCGTTGAGCTTGGTGAACTCGCGATAGAAGAGTCCGGATGCCAGCCCGAGTACGAGGTAGCCGAGCATTGTGTAATAGAGCTTTGTCATGATCCAAGCCTCGGGGTTCTGGCGGGCCTGCGAATCGTCCGAAAGTTTGAACCAGGCCGCTCGGGCCGAACGGGGGCTACGAGCGGATGGCGCCGGTCTCGCGTGCCGCGGCGACCGCGCGCGTGCGGGAGCTCACTCCGAGCTTCGTGAAGATGTGAACGAGGTGCGACTTCACGGTTGCTTCACTCAGGAACAGTTCCCTGCCGATCTCGCGATTCGATCTGCCCGCCGCGACGAGGCCGAGGACTTCGATCTCGCGCGAGGTCAGCCCCGGTGTGAGGGAGTGCCGGCGAGCCTCCAGACGGCTGACGATCGTGGGAGCCAAAGCACTCGCTCCGGCTGCCGCGGCGCGCACGGCCGCGATCAACTCTTCGGGCGGGGTGTCCTTGAGCAGGTAGCCGCTCGCGCCGGCCTCGACCGTGCCGAGGATGTCCGCATCGGTGTCGTAGTTGGTGAGGACGAGAACGCGTGGGGGATCATCGAGCTCGCGGAGCATCCTGGTTCCATCGACACCCGACGGCCCATCGCTGAACTGGAGGTCCATGAGCACAAGGTCGATGCCGCCACGCTGGCAGTGGGCGACGGCCTCGACAACGTTCGCAGCCTCGTAGGCGACGTCAAGGTCTTCTTCACCGTCGAGGAGGGCGCGCAGTCCGGCGCGCACGACCGGGTGGTCGTCGGCGATCACGATACGAATCATGATGCCTCCGGCATGGGGAACGAGACCGCGATGGCCGTCCCTCGGCCTGGACCGGACTCGACCGAGAGCCGACCACCCTGCTCCTCGACTCGTTCGCGCAGAGCCTTGAGGCCGAACGAACCGCGTGCTACCACAGCACGCGGGTCGAAGCCGCGCCCGTCGTCCACGATATCGAGCCCCACCCAGTCGTCGAGCGTTGTGAGGGTGAGTTCCACGCGCCCGGCCTTGGCATGCTGGGCGACATTGGCCAGTGATGCCTGAGCGATACGCAGCAGCGTTGTCTCGAGGCGCATCGGAAGGGCTGTCGGCTCCCCGCTGACGTGGAGCGTCGCCACGAGCCCGTTGCGGCTCGCGGATTCGGCCAGCCTGGCGAGCGCGTCGGGCAAGGACTGGCCTTCGAGTGCTGCGGGGGTGAGTTCGCGGATGAACCGGCGCGTTTCGGCAAGGCCTTCCGCCGCGGTCTCTCTGGCCAGACGTACATGGCCGAGCGCTCCGCCGTGCAGGCCTTCTCGTTCTGCGGCGTGCAACAGTAGCTGGATGCTCGAAAGTCCCTGAGCGACGGTGTCATGGATTTCTCGCGCGAGCCGCGCGCGTTCCTCGAGTACCCCGCTTTCGCGTCCCCTCGCGGCGAGCTCTTCGCGTGTGGCGAGTAGCTCGTCGATCAGCAGTTGCCGTTCCTCGTTCTGTCGATAGAGGGCGCGGTACCCCAGGCCGATCACGACCGCCACGGTGGCGCCGATCAGAGGGCCGAGCATGGCGCCGACGCTCCATCCGATGTGCAACGAGATGGCGAGGATCGTCACGATCGTCGACCCGGCGACTGTCGGAATCGCCCACCGCGGTGAAAGCAGGTGTAATTGCAGGAAGAACAGCGGGAAGACCAGGAAGGCGGCATCCGGCGTCAGTACCGCGAGGGTGAGGCCTTCGAACGTGACGAGCGCGAGCCAGAACAGCTGAACGCCGCGACTCACATCGGTACGCGCGAGGAACGCGCCACCGACGTAGCTCGCGAGAAGCACGATGGAGAGCGCGACCACCCAGCTCGATTGCTCCTTCGGCTCGATGACGGTGCGGACGATCACGAAGATCGTGAGCGCGACGACGAGCGTGTGCAGGGCGATGCGCATGCCGAGGAACATCGGGGTCAGGGACGGTGTCGCGGCGGGATGCCCCGCGCCGCGGCTCCCCTCGGTCTCGGTCACGGGATTCAGCCTAGCTTCGGCGCCTGACGAGGCCATGAGCCGGAAGTGGAACACGGGCCGGTTCAAACTTTTGGACGATTCCCCGGTGAGGAGTGACTTGTAGCGTCGGTCCCATGAGCAGATCCTCGGTAACGCCCCCTGCCACACGAACCGCGAAGCGGCGCGTTCCCGCCTGGCTTCGCATCCTCATCCCGGTCGCGCTCGTACTGGTCTGGCTTGCGGCCGGTGCCGCGGGCGGCAGCGCGTTCGGGCGGATCAGCAGCGTTGCGAGCAACGACCAGGCGCAATTCCTGCCCGCGAGCGCCGAGGCGACGAAAGTGCAGGAGCTCCAGGCCGAATTTCGCGACAGCGACTTCATTCCTGCCGTCGTCGTGTACCAGCGAGACGGTGGGCTGACGGAAGCCGACCGGGCCCTGATCGGCGACCAGAGTGCGGCGTTCGGTGAGATTTCCGGTGTCTTGGCCGACAGTGTTTCTCCTGCGATCCCCTCGGAGGATGGCGCGGCGGCAGAGGTTTTCGTGCCCGTAGACAGCACGATCAAGGTGAGCGACACCGTGAAGCAGGTGCGCGCCTACCTCGCCGATCATGCCAGCGAGGGGCTCTCGGTCTATGTGACTGGCCCGGCGGGCCTCTCCGCGGACATCGGTGGCGCGTTCAGCGGAATCGACGGACTGCTGTTGCTCGTCGCGTTCGCCGCGGTCTTCATCATCCTCGTCGTGGTCTACCGCTCGCCGCTCCTCCCATTGATCGTGCTGGGCACGAGCCTGTTCGCACTCACCGGCGCAGTGCTCACGGTCGTCACGCTCGCGAGTGCGTCCGTCGTCACGCTGACCGGCCAGACCCAGGGCATCCTGTTCATCCTGGTCATCGGGGCGGCCACCGACTATTCGCTGCTCTATGTCGCGCGTTACCGGGAGGCGCTGCGTGACCACGAGCGGCGGTGGTCGGCGACCTGCGCGGCGCTGAAGGGGTCGTGGGAGCCCATTCTCGCCTCCGGCGCGACGGTGATCGCCGGACTTCTCATCCTGTTGTTCAGCGACCTCAACTCGAACCAGGCGATGGGGCCGGTCGCCGCGATCGGAATCGGCTTTGCGCTTCTGGCCGCACTGACATTCCTGCCGGCCGTGATGATGTTCGCCGGACGGGTCGCGTTCTGGCCGATCAGGCCCAGATTCGGCTCGGCGCACCCGGTGCTCACCGGAAAGGGCGCGAGGGGCGCCTGGCCGAGGCTCAGCCAGCTCGTCTCCCGCCGGCCGAGGATGATCTGGATCGGCACGACTCTCGTGCTGCTGGTTGCCGCCGTCGGCATGCTCGAGTTGAAGGCCGACGGGGTGTCGCAGAGTGAGTTCGTGCTCGGTCACTCCGAGGCACGCGACGGACAGACCGTGCTGGGCGAGCACTTCCCAGGCGGCTCCGGCACCCCGGCCGTCGTCGTCGGGCCGGAGGGCTCACTCACGTCCATGGCGGAGGTCATTCTCGACAACGACGGCGTCGCGTCGCTCGCGGCGATCGCTCACGAGTCGCCCAGCGGCACGATCCCGCTCACCTCCGGTGCCGTACGCGAAATGCAGGAGTCCACGACGACGGATCCCGAGGGCGCGGGGCCGGCGCCCGGCGACGAGCAGGGAACTCCTGCATTTCGAACAGCGCCGACGGTGGTGGACGGGCGGGTGATGTTGCAGGCGACGCTGGATGCACCCGGCGATTCTGCTGAAGCAGAAGCCACCGTGCGCGAACTGAGAGCGCAACTGGCCGGGGTCGATGGTGACGTGCTGGTCGGCGGGGTGACGGCCGTTGCCCTCGACACGAACGATGCCGCCATCCACGACCGGAATCTCATCATCCCGCTCGTGCTCGTGGTGATCACGTTGATCCTCATGCTGCTGCTGCGCGCTGTGGTGGCCCCGCTGCTGCTGATTCTGAGTGTCGTGGTCTCGTTCGGAGCCGCCCTCGGGGTGTCAGCCCTCGTGTTCAACGAAGTCTTCGGATTTGCCGGGGCCGACCCGTCGGTGCCGATGTTCGGCTTCGTGTTCCTGGTCGCGCTGGGAATCGATTACAACATCTTCCTCATGACACGGGTGCGAGAGGAGTCGCAGAAGCACGGTACGCGCGAAGGCGTGCTGCGCGGCCTGGCCTCTACGGGCGGGGTGATCACCTCGGCAGGGCTTGTGCTCGCGGCGACGTTCGCTGCGCTCGGCGTTCTCCCCATCCTGTTCCTCGTGCAGATATCGTTCATCGTCGCGTTCGGCGTGCTGCTCGATACGTTCATCGTGCGATCGCTCCTGGTCCCCGCGCTGAGCCTTGACATCGGGAGGAAGATCTGGTGGCCGGGAACACTCAGCAGGGGAGCCAACTAGGGCAGCGGTCGCGTCGGAAGAAGCACCGATCGCGGGATGCCGCCCAAATAGTTGAGCGGCGAGACGTACTGCCCGTGCAGCCTCACCCCGAAGTGCAGGCACGGTGCCCCGCAGTGGCCGGACTGCGGGGCACCGAGTATCTGGCCGATCGCATCGCCGCGGTGAACGATCGCCCCCGCGACCAATGTCGAGGCGACCGGTTCGAAGCTGGAGATCAGCCCGCCGGGGTGCTCGATCGAGATCACCGCGCGGTCGGCGATGACCCCCGCGAAGTGGACGACTCCGTCGGCCGGGGCGTAGACGGTCGCGCCGGCCTCCGCCAGGAGGTCGATGCCGCGATGCCCCGCGGAGTACGGGGTCGCGGGCGCGATGAACGGCCTGGTGATCACGCGCGGCGCGCCGATCGGCCAGGCCCACCGCGGTGGCGTGTGCGTCGGCGTTCCTCCCGCCGCCGGGGCGGTGCCGGTCATGAGGGTGAGCACGAGCAGCACCACCGAGGCGACCTTCCAGGTGCGCCGGTGCGGCGACGGGAGCAACATGGCAACAGGATGCCGCAGCCCGGCGAAGCGCGTGATCGGCCAGGCCGAATCCGTGGAGTCCCATCGCGGTGCGGCCCGGTGGAGGAGAAGGCAAGCACCCGGTCGTGAGCACCCGGCCGGAAGCACCCGCACCATCCTGCTATCATGGATCCCGCATCCTGTGCAAGCAGGGTGACTACGCGTGCCCGCGGTGTTAATGGGGATTTGTTCCCACGAACGCGCACCACTTCCACTCAGTCCCAGCGAGAGCCGGGCGGAAGTGTGCCGGGCACCAGGTTTCGCACCGTCCGGTCGCGAATAACAACTGAGCGGCACATTCCCAGCACGGCTGGAGTGTGCCAGAAAAGGAGACGGCCATGGCCGTTGTCACCATCCGCCAGCTTCTCGACAGCGGCGTTCACTTCGGACACCAGACCCGCCGCTGGAACCCCAAGATGAAGCGGTTCATCCTCACCGAGCGCAGCGGCAGCCACATCATCGACCTGCAGCAGTCGCTCGCTTACATCGACAAGACCTACGACTACGTGCGCGAGACGGTCGCCCACGGCGGCACGATCCTGTTCGTCGGCACGAAGAAGCAGGCGCAGGGTTCCATCGCCGAGCAGGCGCAGCGCGTCGGCCAGCCGTTCGTGAACCAGCGCTGGCTCGGTGGCCTGCTCACCAACTTCCAGACCGTCAGCAAGCGCCTCGCCCGCATGAAGGAGCTCGAGGAGCTCGACTTCGACGACACTACGAAGGGCTTCACCAAGAAGGAGCTCCTGATCAAGAAGCGCGAGCTCGACAAGCTGCACAAGAGCCTCGGCGGGATCCGCAACCTCACCAAGACGCCATCGGCGCTCTGGGTCGTCGACACCAAGAAGGAGCACCTCGCGATCGACGAGGCGCGCAAGCTCGGCATCCCGGTCATCGGGATCCTGGACACGAACTGCGACCCGGACGAGGTCCAGTACCCGATCCCCGGCAACGACGACGCGATCCGCTCGGTCGCGCTGCTGACGCGCATCGTCGCGGATGCGGCCGCCGAGGGTCTCATCCAGCGCCACCAGAAGCCGGAGGGCGATGGCGAGGCCGCCGAGCCGATGGCCGAATGGGAAGCCGAGCTCCTGCAGTCCGGAACGCCTTCCGCGGAGGGCGCCGCTGTCGTCGAGGGAATCGTCACGGGGACCGCGGCACCGGCCGTGCAGGTTGCTCCGGATGGCGCGGCCGAGGAGTCGGCACCCG
>DATCXP010000159.1:0-12938 GCA_036565765.1 Terrimesophilobacter sp. | reverse complement strand
CGCCCCGCGGTCGGTAACGGCAATACTAGCAAGCGTCCGATGTGACTCCAGGCTCGCACTTTGGCACGAGTTTCGCTCAAAGTGATGACACGAGTGCGTTCTGCTCAATACAGTTGGCTATCGCACTCCAAGGGCGGAGCGCGGCAACCTTTCCGACCAAAGCGCTGCACCCCGTCCATCAGCAGGGAGTGTCTACCCTGAAAGGTTGTCATGGCTACAGAATCGGTGCCGCACACTTCCTCACTGGAAGACGATGCGCACCTGAAAAAACTCGGATACGACGGGCACTTCAACCGCTCGCTGTCGTTGTGGGGTACGTTCGCACTAGGTTTCACCTACCTCTCCCCGCTCGTCGGCGTGTATTCACTCTTTGCTTTTGGGGTTGCGGCGGGCGGCCCACCAGCAATCTGGTGGCTCGTGATTGTCGGAGCTGGCCAACTTTTGGTCTCGCTCGTGTTCGGCGAAGTAGTGTCCCAGTACCCGATCTCGGGAGGCATCTATCCGTGGGTTCGACGGTTGTCGAGTGCGCGGTTCGCGTGGATGGCCGCCTGGGTATACATCTGGGCGGTCATCGTCACCGTCACCTCTGTCGCCGAATACGGAACTGGCTTCCTCGCGAGCTTGTTCGGCCTTGAGCCGACGAAGGAACTGACACTGATTCTCGCAGTCGCCTTCCTCGTCGTTGCGCTCATCGTCAACCTCAGCGGCACAAAAGCTCTCGCCAGGGTGGCAAAGATCGGCCTTGCCGCCGAACTCATCGGCGTCGTCGGCGTCGGCCTTTTCCTGATGATCTTTGAACGGAAGAACGACTTCTCGGTACTGTTCGACACGTTCGGCACTCAAGGCAACGGAAGCTATTTCCCCGTCTTCATCGGTGCTGCGCTCACCGGACTGTTCCTCTTCTACGGTTTTGAGGCGTGCGGTGAAGTGGCGGAGGAAGTCTCCAACCCGGCCAGGGCCATCCCCCGCGCGATGATCATGACGATCCTCGTGGGTGGCGTGTCAGGGATTGTCGCGTTCCTCGGGTACATCCTCGCTGCTCCGGACCTTGCCGCCATCGTGAGCGGAAAGGATGGCGACCCGATAGCCGGCATCCTGGAGTCATCTCTCGGTGTTGTCGGGTCGAAGATCTTCCTTGTCGTCGCCCTCACCGCGTTCCTGTCCTGCGTCCTCAGCCTTCAGGCCGCGGGAAGCCGCCTTCTGTACTCCTTCGGGCGGGATGGGATGATGCCGGGCCACAAGTGGCTTTCGGAACTTTCGGCGAAGAAGGTTCCGCGCAATGCGCTTCTTGTCGCCTGCATCGTGCCGATTCTCATCTGCCTCCTGATCTATGTCGGGCAGGACGGATTGCTCAACCAGATCACCGCGTTCGCAGTTCTGGGAATCTACTTCGCGTTCCAATCGGTGGTCCTCGCGTCGCTCCTCGCACGATTCAAAGGATGGAAGCCCGCCGGTCCGTTCACGCTGGGCGCGTGGGGTCTGGTCGTGAATGTCGTCGCGCTCGTCTACGGTGTGCTTGCGATGCTGTTGCTGGCGTGGCCAGGCTCGAGTGGCGAATTCCTCACGGACTGGATCGTGCTCATCGGATTGGCCCTCGTGCTCCTCACCGGGGTCATCTACATGATGATCGCTCGACCCGGCCGCACGTCGAATATTCCGGAAGGCGACGCCGTGGAGATCGCCGCTCTGCTCCGCAAAGGCTGACATTCGATAGTTCCGCCGAGTCCGGCCGTCACCCTTCAGTGGCGGTCGGGCTCGGCTAGTCTCTTGTCATGCTGCTCTCCGACCGCGACATCAAGGCCGAACTCGAGGCTGGGCGAGTCGGGCTCGACCCCTACGACCCCGCCATGATCCAGCCGTCGAGCATCGACGTGCGCCTCGACCGCTACTTCCGGCTGTTCGACAACCACAAGTACCCGTTCATCGACCCCGCCGAGGACCAGCCGGAGCTCACCCATCTCGTCGAGACGGATGACGACCTGCCGTTCATCCTGCACCCCGGCGAGTTCGCGCTCGCATCCACCTTCGAGCGTGTGACGCTTCCGGATGACGTGGCGGCTCGTCTGGAGGGCAAGAGCTCGCTGGGGCGGCTCGGTCTCCTCACCCACTCCACCGCGGGATTCATCGACCCCGGCTTCACAGGGCATGTGACGCTCGAGCTCAGCAACGTCGCGACGCTGCCGATCAAGCTGTGGCCGGGCATGAAGATCGGGCAGCTGTGCTTCTTCCGGCTGTCGTCTCCGGCCGAGAAACCCTACGGCTCAAGTGAATACAGCTCGCGGTACCAGGGGCAGCGCGGACCGACCGCGAGCAGGTCATTCCAGAACTTCCACCGGACGATGACGCAGCGGGAGGGCTCTGCCGGCTGACCGTTCCGTCGGCCGAGGGCGCCGAAGCCCGGCTTTAAAGCGAAACCGGCCACTCAGGTCCCTGCAGCCTGATAGAACCGGATAGAATGTCGCATACTTCCGCGCATTGTGATCCGTCCCCCGGGGCGAGCGACCGGTCCGCAGTCGAACCTGACGATTCCCTGCCACGAGCGTTTCGGAGCCCCATGAGAACACACCCCTGGTCGCCGCTGCGCCTCTCCGCGTTCGCACTCGGAGGCGGACTGCTGATCGCCACGCTCGTCCCGATCGCCGCGCACGCGGCCACGTGGACCTATGAGGTCGCTTCGACTGTCGCTGTCGGCGCCATTCCCGGCGGAATCGCGATCAATGCCACGACGAACACCGTGTATGTCGCCAACAGAGGTGACGACACCGTGTCGGTGATCGACGGCATCACTGGCTCGCTGATCTCGACGATCGGCGTGGGCAACGCGCCCGGCGCGGTGGCGGTGAACCCATCAACGAACACCGTGTATGTCACCCACGAGGGTGCGGACACCGTGTCGGTGATCGACGGGGCGACAGGTGCCGTCGTTTCCACGCTCGCCGTCGGGGCCTGGCCCTACGCGATTGCCGTCAATGAGACCACGAACACCGTGTACGTCGCCAACCTGAGCCACTCGATGTCGGTGATCGACGGGGTGACACGGGCGGTCGACACCATCGCGGTGGGTCCGTCGAACTCGCAACTCACCGGCATCGCCGTGAATGAGGCCACGAACACGGTGTACGCCAGCGACTACATCAATGGCAGGCTGTGGCAGATCGACGGCGCGACCCACTTCGTGTCCCCGGGTATCGCAGTCGGGGCCGCTCCGTTCGGGGTCGCCGTGTACGAGGCCACGAACACCGTGTACGTCGCCAATGTGGGCAGTGCTTCGGTGTCGGTCGTCAATGGAGCGACCCGCGTGGTGGATTCCGTCATCCCGGTAGGCGTTGGTCCCTTCGGCGTCGCGGTGGATGCGACCAGGAACACTGTTTTCGTCGCGAGCAGTGTCGCCAACACCCTGTCCGTGATCGACGCGACGACCGGCGCGGTGACCCAGGGGATCGCGGTCGGTGCGAACGCCCATGGGGTGGCTGCCAATCCGATCACGAACACTGTCTATGTGGCGAACAGCGATGACGCCAGTGTCTCCGTGCTCAGGGCAGTGGGGGCACCGTCGATAACGACCGGCTCGCTTCCTGCGGGTACGGTGGGCGCACCTTTCTCCGCGACGGTTACGGCGACGGGCATCGGGCCGATCGCCTTCACTGTGTGGTCGGGTGCGTTGCCTGCCGGGCTCACCCTCGATTCATCCACCGGGACGATCTCGGGAACGCCGACCTCCCCAGGGTCGGCCTCATTCACCATCATGGCGAAGAGTGCCGCCGGGGCAGACTTCCAGACCCTGACCGTCGACACCGCAGCGGCTGCCCTGGCCGTCACCGGGCTGGAGGTTCTGCCCTGGAGCGTCGGCGGAGCTCTCGCGCTGTTCGCCGGTGCGCTGCTTCTTGCGCTGCGGAGGAAGCGCCGTCGCAGCGACGCCGTCTAAGTCGGAATCAGGCTCGACTCGAGGAGTGGTGCGTCAGCCGGGCAGCTCGGCGAGCTGGAGAGCGATCCACGGGCTGAAGGCGTACGGCGCCGCCGAGACTGCGGTGCGCAGAGTCGCGGGGTCGACCCAGATCCACTCTGCAACTTCCGCCGGGTTCGCCTGCACGGCATCCGCCGTCACGGCCCGGAACACCGGGCAGATCTCGTTCTCGACGATGCCGCTCGCGTCCACCGCCCGGTACCGGAATTCCGGCAGCAGCGGCTCGAGCGCGGAAATGCGGATGCCGAGCTCGATACCCGCGCGCGCGGCGACGGCGTCCTCCATCGACTGGCCAGGCGCCGGGTGCCCGCAGAACGAGTTCGTCCAGACGCCCGGCCAGGTCAGCTTGCTGAGCGCCCGGCGAGTGACGAGAACCTGCCCAGCCTCGTTGTAGACGTGGCAGGAGAACGCGAGGTGCAGGGGCGTCTCGGTCGTGTGCACCGCGAACTTCTCGAACGTCCCGGTCGGAGTGCCGTCCTCGTCCACGAGCACGACGAGTTCGACATCCGAGGCCATGCTTGCACCTTACCCGCCCACCATGATCATTCGCTCCAGCCGAGGTTCCGGGCCATCCGCTCGAGCACGGCAAGAGTCGTCTGGTAGTCGCCGTCGGCGACCCCCTCGGAGACCGTGTCCCGATTGCGCGCGACGACCTCGGCGAGCCTGGCGAACGCGGCGCTGCCCTGCTCGGTGAGAAAGTAGCGTGCTCCGTTCTTCGCGACCCAGGCGCTGTCGACGAGCTCCGCGAGGTGCTCGGCGGATGTCTCGTCCGCATCCGGGTTCAGGAACGGCGCGACCGCGGCGTCCAGCTGCTCCATGGTCGCGTCCCCCTGGGACAGGACGTTGAGCAGCTGCCACTGCCTGCGGGTGACGCCATGCTCATCGAGTGCGGCGGAGAACTGCTTGTCGATCAACTGGTCGACGAGTTTCAGCCAATAGCCGATCGGCATCGAGGAAGCCATGCCAGAACTGTAGACGCGCAGCCCGCCTGAAATCTAGTAACTGAAGCCGAGCTCAGCCGGGTACTCGCCGAGCGCGGTGAGCTGCGTCGCCGCGGCCTGCAGGTGTGCGAGCGTGAGCCCCAGCGGTCCCGGCCCGAAGCTTACCCGGCACACGCCGAGCTCTGCCAGACGGGCCAGCGGCACGGATGACGGGTTCGAGATCACCGACACCTTGCCGTCGATCTCCTCCAGAGCCCGCTTCACCTTGTCCTCCGTGCCGAGCCCGAGCATGAAGATCACGTCCGCTCCCGCCGCGAGGTAGGCGTTGGCGCGCGTCATCGCCTCGTCCCACTCCCCGCCACCGGCGAGCGTGTCCACCCGCGCGTTGATCACGAGCGGAACGCCGGCCTGGTCCGCGGCCGCGCGCACCGAGGCCACGCGCCTGGCCGCGGTATCGATGTCGAACTGCGGTGCCTTGGGCGCTCCGACGCTGTCTTCGATGTTGAGTCCGGCCGCGCCGGCGTCGATCAGGCGCGCGATGTTCTCCTCGATGCGCGTGCCATCCGGTGAATAGCCCTTCTCGAAGTCCACCGTGACCGGCAACTCGGTCGCCTCGATCACGAGCCGGGCGGCGGCCAGCGCCTGGTCGATGCTGAGGCCCTCGCCATCCGGGACACCGTGGGCGAACGAGATGGAGTGGCTGGCGGTGGCCAGGGCCTTGACGCCGGGCGCGGCGGCCACGATTCGCGCCGTCACCGCATCCCAGACGTTGGTGAGGATGAGGGGCGTCCCTGGCACGTGCAGGGATCGGAGCAGTTCGGCCTTCTCGGCGGTAGTTGTCATACCGCCAGTCTGCCGCCAACCCTGGCGCATGAACGAAAACGACGGACTTTGGCGCGAAAACGGCCGACGGAGGCACGAAACGGCTCGATCGGAGCGGAAGTCCGTCGTTTTCGTTCGGCCAGAAGGGCTCGGCCGGGAGGGTCAGGTCGGGAGCGTCAGGCTGCTGCGTGAACCGGTCGGCCGCCCGCCTTCACGAACAGCATGAGCACGAGACCGAGCGCGAGCACGGCGACGATGCCGAGGATGCCCCAGTACTGGAATCCGAAGATGGCGATGAGCAGTGCCCAGAGTCCGGGCGAGAGGAAGCTCGCGGCCCGCCCTGTCGTCGCGTAGAGACCGAAGATCTCGCCCTCTCGCCCGGCTGGTGTCACCCTGGCGAGGAGCGACCGGCTCGCCGCCTGCGCCGGGCCGACGAAGATGCACAGGATGAGACCGCTCACCCAGAACACGGTCTTTCCGGCGTCGTGCAGGAGGAACGTCGCGGTGCCGGCGACGACGAGGCCGGCGAGCGAGAACAGGATGACGGCCCGCGGTCCGAAGATGTCGTCGAAGCGTCCCGCGACGATGGTGCTGAGCCCGGCGACGAGGTTGGCGGCGATGCCGAAGATCAGCACCTCGTCACTCGTGAACTTGAAGGTCACCGCCGCGATGATCGCACCGAAGGCGAACACCCCGGCGAGGCCGTCCCGGAAGATCGCGCTCGCGAGAAGGAACCAGAAGGTCTGATTGCTCTCCCGGTACAGTCGCGCGATGTCCTTCACGAGCACGACGTAGCTCCCGAAGAAGCCGACGTGCTCGCGACGGCTGGAGGCCTCGATCTCCGGAACGTTGAGGAAGATCGGGATCGCGAAGATGATCGTCCAGACCGCGCAGCCGACCGCGATGACACGGAAGGCCATGCCGTTCTCGAGTGGCATGCCGAACCAGTTGAGCTTGGTAACGACAACAACGATGATGAGCGCGACGATGCCGCCGAGATAGCCGAAGCCCCAGCCCAGGCCGCTGACCTTTCCGACGGTCCTCGTGGTCGACACCTGCACGAGCATGGCGTTGTAGTTCACTCCGGCGATTTCGCTGAACACGCTCGCGACCGCGATGAGCGAGATGCCGAGAACGAAGAAGGCGGGCGCCGCCTGGACGAAGAACAGCAGGGCCATGCACACCACGAGGATGACGGTGTTGACGGCGAGCCAGAATTTGCGCTTGCCCGAGGCATCCGACCGCTGCCCCATGACCGGTGCGAGCACGGCGATCAGCAGCCCGGCGATGAAGATCGCGAGACCGAACTGCGCGGACAGGCTCGAAAGCGCGAGCTCGTAGGTCCTATTCCCCTCGCCGAGTGCGGCGACGGCCGGGTCGATGAAGGTGTCGGTCGTCAGGTAGAGGGCCGTGAAGACGAAGGTCAGGATGACGGTGTTGAACGGTTGCGTCGCCCAGTCCCAGAGCGCCCAGGAGAAGACCTGCTTGCGGGGGATGACGCGCCCCTCCTGCAGATCGAGCCCCACCGCCGCGACGGCTCCGGTGTTGGCGGTCACGGGGACCTTCTTCGTGGTCGATCCGGCGACGTCGTTGTCGGTGGGCTCATGTGTCATGCACACAGGCTAATGGGGAACGGCAAACGAATGGGGCTTTGAGACTTGAGCCGCTCGCACTCAACTTTTGCCCGCCCGGCTTGACAAAGTTATCCACAGCCATAAAACTTGAGTGGTCGGGACTCAAGTCCCGGGATCTGGCTTTCACGAAGGAGAACAGAGCGCATGGCTCGAGCAGTAGGAATTGACCTGGGAACCACCAACTCTGTTGTGTCGGTCCTGGAGGGTGGGGAGCCCACCGTCATCGCGAACGCCGAGGGATTCCGTACCACCCCATCCGTCGTCGCGTTCACGAAGGATGGCGAGGTGCTCGTCGGCGAGACCGCGAAGCGCCAGGCCGTCACGAACGTCGACCGCACCATCGCGAGCGTCAAGCGCCACATGGGCACCGACTGGAAGACCGAGATCGACGGCAAGAAGTACACGCCTCAGGAGATCTCCGCCCGCATCCTCGGCAAGCTCAAGCGCGACGCCGAGCAGTACCTCGGCGACACCGTGACGGATGCCGTCATCACCGTTCCCGCCTACTTCAACGACGCCGAGCGTCAGGCCACCAAGGAGGCCGGAGAGATCGCGGGACTCAACGTGCTGCGCATCATCAACGAGCCGACCGCGGCGGCGTTGGCCTACGGCCTCGACAAGGGCAAGGAGGACGAGCTCATTCTCGTCTTCGACCTCGGCGGCGGGACGTTCGACGTCTCCCTGCTCGAGGTGGGCAAGGACGACGACTTCTCCACCATCCAGGTACGGTCGACCTCCGGTGACAACCGCCTCGGCGGCGACGACTGGGACCAGCGCATCGTCGACCACCTGATCAAGAAGTTCAAGGACACGACCGGTGTCGACGTCTCGAACGACAAGATCGCGAAGCAGCGCCTCAAGGAGGCTGCCGAGCAGGCCAAGAAGGAGCTCAGCTCCTCGATGAGCACGAGCATCCAGTTGCCGTACCTCTCGCTCACCGAGAACGGTCCTGCCAACCTCGACGAGACGCTCACGCGAGCCCAGTTCGAGCAGATGACCTCCGACCTGCTCGACCGGACGAAGAAGCCGTTCGCCGACGTCATCAAGGAGGCCGGGATCAAGGTCGCCGATGTCGCGCACGTCGTGCTCGTCGGCGGATCGACCAGGATGCCTGCGGTCGTCGAGCTCATCAAGAAGGAGACGAGCGGCAAGGACCCGAACAAGGGCGTGAACCCGGATGAGGTCGTCGCCGTCGGCGCGGCCATCCAGGCCGGCGTCCTGAAGGGCGAGCGCAAGGACGTTCTGCTCATCGACGTGACCCCCCTCAGCCTCGGCATCGAGACCAAGGGCGGCATCATGACGAAGCTCATCGAGCGCAACACCGCGATCCCGACCAAGCGCAGTGAGACGTTCACGACCGCGGACGACAACCAGCCGTCGGTCGCCATCCAGGTGTTCCAGGGCGAGCGCGAGTTCACTCGCGACAACAAGCCGCTCGGCACGTTCGAGCTCACCGGGATCGCCCCGGCCCCGCGGGGGGTCCCGCAGGTCGAGGTCACGTTCGACATCGACGCGAACGGCATCGTTCACGTCTCGGCGAAGGACAAGGGCACCGGCAAGGAGCAGTCGATGACGATCACCGGCGGCTCGTCGCTGCCGAAGGAAGACATCGAGCGCATGGTGCGCGAGGCGGAGGAGCACGCTGCCGAGGACAAGGCGCGCCGCGAGACCGCCGAGATGCGCAATACCGCCGAGCAGCTCGCGTTCTCGACCGAGAAACTGCTGAAGGACAATGCGGACAAGCTGCCGGACGACGTGAAGACGGAGATCCAGGCGGATGTCGATGCGCTCAAGAGCGCGCTCGCGGGCGAGGACGACACTGCGGTCAGCACCGCGTTCGACAAGCTCAACGAGAGCCAGCAGAAGATCGGTGAGGCGCTGTACGCGCAGAGCCAGACGGCCGAGGCGACGCCCGCCGATTCTGAGACCGGTGAGCCGGCCTCTGCCGACGACGAGGACATCGTCGACGCCGAGGTCGTCGAGGACGAGCCGGAGGGTGGCAGGAAGTAACGATGGCCACTGACAAGGACAAGGATAAGAAGAAGGATCAGACCCCGGGCGACGAGCCCGTCATCCGCGACCCTTCGACCCTTCGAGACGGTCGCGAAGCGACCTCCTCAGGCCAAGCAGGCTCAGGGCAAGCAAAGGAATCGGCGGAGCCGATCGTGCGCGATAGGAGGCGCATCGATCCGGAGACCGGGGAGGCCAGGAAGGACGTGGAGGACGTCGGCGAGCAGCTCACCGATGAAGACCTGGCGAAGCTCCTCGAGGAGCCGGTGGAGTCCGTGAAGCACGGCAAGACGGATGCCGCATCCGAGCACCTTCACGACCTCAAGCGGGTGCAGGCGGAGTACGCCAACTATCGCAAACGGGTCGACCGGGACCGCTACGTCGCGCGGGATCTGGCGGTCGCCGAGGTCATCACGAGCGTGCTTCCCGTGCTCGACGACCTCGATCTCGCCCACGCGCACGGGGATCTGGAAGGCAGCCCGCTCGAACTCGTCGCCCTGAAGCTGCGCGCGAGCTTCGAGAGGTACGGTCTCACCCAGATCGGTGCGAAGGGGGAGGTCTTCGACCCCAGCCTTCACGAGGCGATCGCCCAGCTGCCGAGCAAGGATGTCACCGTCAACACGATCGCCGAGGTCATCCAGCCCGGATACCAGATCGGTGAGCGACTGCTGCGCCCGGCCAAGGTTGCCGTCTCCGTCCCGGAGGAGTAACCGTGGCCAGCCAGGACTGGTTCGATAAGGACTTCTACAAGGTGCTTGGCGTGTCGAAGGACGTGTCCCAGGCCGAGCTGAAGAAGACCTATCGCAAACTCGCGCGCAAGTATCACCCTGACTCCAATCCTGGCGATGCGAAGGCCGAAGCGAAGTTCAAGGAGATCAGCGAGGCGAACGCCGTGCTGTCGGACCCCGAGCAGCGCAAGGAGTACGACCAGATGCGCGCGATGGGCTCCGGCATGCCCCGGTTCGCCGCGGGCGGTCAGAACGGCGGCTTCGAGGATGTCTTCGGCGGAATGTTCGGCGGCGGTGGCAGCCAGCGCACGAGCTACCAGGCGAGCGGCTTCGAGGACATCTTCGGCAGCATGTTCGGTGGCGGCTTCGGCCAGCCGACCGGCGGGTTCCGCGGATCCGGCGGGCCGACGAAGGGGCGCGACATCACCGCCTCGACGACGCTCGACTTCATGACCGCGATCCAGGGCGACACCGCGCGACTGCAGGCATCCGGCGGAAAGCCGATCAGTGTCCGCATTCCGGCCGGGGTCGCCGACGGGCAGAAGATCCGCCTGAAGGGCAAGGGCGAGCCGAGCCCGGATGGCGGGGCCCCCGGCGACCTGACGCTCACGATCACCGTGCGCAAGCATCCGGTCTTCGAACGGGACGGCCAGAACCTGCGGGTACCGGTTCCTGTCACCTTCGTCGAGGCGACCCTCGGCGCGACGATCGACGTCCCAACGCTCGGCGGCGAGCCCGTGAAGCTCAGAATCGCCCCCGGCACACCGAGCGGGCGAGTTCTGAGGGTGAAGGGCCGCGGAGTCTCGACGACCAAGGGGACCGGCGACCTGCTCGCCACGGTCGTCGTTGTCGTGCCGACCCACCTGACCGCCGACGCGAAGGACCACCTCGAGAAGTTCGCGAAGGCGATGCCGACCGAGAATCCGCGCGCGGAGCTCATGGCGAAGACGAAGGGATGACGATGGACGAGAACTCCCCGCTGTTCGCCATCGCCATGGCGGCGGAGCTCGCGCAGATGCACCCGCAGACACTGCGGCAGTACGATCGCCTGGGGCTCGTGAGCCCGCGGCGCACGGCCGGCAAGTCACGCCGCTACTCGATGCGGGATGTCGCGCAGCTGCGCGAGATCTCCCGTCTGGGAACCGAGGGCGTGAGCCTGGAGGGCATCCGCAGGATTCTCGAACTGGAGAACCATGTTTCGGAGTTGCAGGCACGCGTGCGAGAACTGGAGAGCGCCCTCGCCGATGAGCTTCTGTCCAGACCGGGCCGTCGCGTCTTCGCGGCGGGGGAGTCCGGCGATGTCGTTTCACTGCGGGCGGGAACCCGGGCGCAGCGGAATACCCAACTGGTGGTCTGGCGGCCGCTGAACCACTGACCGAACTATCGATTGAGGCGAGAGCGAGTATGACAACACCCACCCCGCAGCCCTACCAGCCGGTCATCGCGGGTTACGCGACGGCCGGGCTCCGTCGTCCTCCGCTGACGAGGCGCCAGAAGGCGGGAGCGTCCTGGGGTGGAATTGTGGGCTTCAACCTGCTCACCCTGGGATTCTCGCTCTTCCTGCTCCCCCTCCTCGCCGCAGTGTTCTGGTCGATCTTCGTCTTCTTCGTCGCAAACCTGAGCAAGTCGCTGAACGGCTCAGGAAAGGCTCCGTCGCTCGGGGATTTCGGAGTCGATTTCGGACTCTGGGTCATTCCGGGCGTTCTGGTCTCGGTCACCGGCCTCGCACTCATGGCTGTTGCGGTCTTGGTGAGCCGTGCCATCCTGAAGCGCCACGGGGTGAATCGTCCCGGCCCGGTCACCTGGGCGGGAGCGGGAATTGCCATCGTCGGGTTCTGGTTTCTCAGCTGGATTCCCGCGCTTCTCGTTCAGGCCGTCTCCCGAGGGCTGTCCTCGGCCGAGGTCGGGTGGGGCGAGAATCTGGGAATCTCGGCCGTGGCCCTCGTGTTGGTGACCCTGGTGGGGAACTCGGTGATCGGCTGGCTCGCCTGGTGGTGGATGGCGCACGCACTGCGCCGGGACGCGACTGCCGTCGCATCGGCAACAATGACAACAACGCAGGAGTAGGACATGGCGAATATGCAGGGCGTTCCCGCGAGCGACGAAGAGCAGAAGACCGCCCTCGAGCAGTACGGCGTCGACCTCACAGCGGTCGCCCGCACCGGAAAGCTCGACCCGGTGATCGGTCGCGACGCCGAGATCCGCAGGGTGAGCCAGGTGCTCACGCGCCGAACGAAGAACAACCCCGTTCTGATCGGCGAGCCCGGCGTGGGCAAGACCGCGGTCGTCGAGGGGCTCGCCCAGCGCATCGTCGCGGGGGATGTCGCGGACTCGCTCAAGGGCAAGCGGCTCGTCGCGCTCGATCTCGCCGCGCTCGTCGCCGGTGCGAAGTACCGTGGTGAGTTCGAGGAGCGCCTCAAGGCCGTGCTCAAGGAGATCAACGACGCCGACGGTCAGATCATCACCTTCGTCGACGAGTTGCACACCCTCATGGGCGCTGGTGGCGGAGAGGTTTCCGTCGCCGCAGCGAACATGCTCAAGCCCATGCTCGCCCGCGGCGAGCTCCGGTTGATCGGGGCGACGACGCTGGACGAGTACCGCGAGTTCATCGAGAAGGATGCCGCGCTCGAGCGCCGCTTCCAGCAGGTGTACGTCGGCGAGCCGAGCGTCGAGGACACCATCGCGATCCTCCGCGGGCTCAAGGAGCGGTACGAGGCGCACCACAAGGTCGCGATCGCCGACACGGCGCTGGTGGCCGCCGCCGCCCTCTCCAACCGGTACATCACCGGCCGGCAGCTGCCGGACAAGGCGATCGACCTCATCGACGAGGCCGCCTCGC
>DATCXP010000158.1:0-6971 GCA_036565765.1 Terrimesophilobacter sp. | reverse complement strand
CACGAAATCCCGGGTCAGCTACCGCGGTGCCCTGCAGGGCGAGGCAGCCAGAACCGTCTGGATCGGCGATGTGCTCATCCGCCCCACCGCCTCCGGCACGGACAGCTACGAGGAGAACCGGAACCTGCTGTTGACGGATGGAACCCGTGCGGACTCCGTCCCGAATCTCGAGATCGAGACCGGCGACATCGCCGGAGCCGGGCACGCGAGTGCGAGCGGACGGTTCGACGACGAGCAGCTGTTCTACCTCGAATCGCGAGGCATTCCCGAGGAGGAGGCACGCAGGCTCGTGGTCCGCGGCTTCCTGTCGGGCATCATCCAGAAGATCGGCGTCGCCGACGTGCAGGAACGGCTCGAGGCTGCCATCGAGGCCGAGCTGCGCGGTGCAGGCCACGCCGTTGGCGAGATCGTCACGTGACCGCCGTCAGGATCTGCGCCGTCGACGAGATCGACCTGAAATCCGCCGTCCGGGTCGTGATCGATGACAACCCGATCGCTCTCGTGAAGGACTCGGCGGGAAGCATCTTCGCCATCGGCGACACCTGCACCCACGGTGACATCTCCCTCTCGGAGGGTTTCGTCGAGGACGACACGATCGAGTGCTGGGCGCACGGCTCGCAGTTCTCCCTCCTGACGGGGAAGGCCTTGACGCTTCCCGCGTTCGAGCCCGTCCCCACCTTCGCCGTCACGATCGTCGACGGCGACGTCTATATCGACCCGACTCCCATATTCGACAACCACAGAGAAGAAGCCTGAGACCATGTCTGTACTCGAGATCAAGGACCTCCACGTGAGCGTCCAGACCGACCAGGGCGTGAAGCCCATCCTGAACGGGGTCGACCTCACGGTGCGCGACGGTGAAACCCACGCCATCATGGGGCCGAACGGCTCCGGCAAATCCACACTCGCCTACACGATCGCGGGTCATCCGAAGTATCACGTCGAGAGCGGCTCGGCGACCCTGGACGGCGAGGACCTGCTTGCCATGACGGTGGATGCCAGGGCGCGCGCCGGGCTCTTCCTCGCGATGCAGTACCCGGTCGAGATCCCCGGCGTGACCGTGACCAACTTCCTGCGTACCGCGAAGACGGCGGTGGACGGCCACGCCCCCGCCATCCGCGGCTGGATCAAGGATGTCAAGACGTCCATGACGAACCTGCGCATGGACCCGAGTTTCGCGGATCGCAACGTCAACGAAGGATTCTCCGGCGGCGAGAAGAAGCGTCACGAGATTCTGCAGATGGAGTTGCTCAAACCGAAGTTCGCGATCCTCGATGAGACCGACTCCGGGCTGGATGTCGACGCACTCAAGATCGTCTCGGAGGGGATTAACCGGGCGAAGGCCGCGTCGGACATCGGATTCCTCCTGATCACCCACTACACGCGCATCCTCCGCTACGTGCGCCCCGACTTCGTGCACGTGTTCGTGGACGGCCGGATCGCCGAGGAGGGCGGCCCAGAGCTGGCCGACCGCCTCGAAGACGAGGGCTACGATCGCTTTCTCGCAACGACGAACGTAGGCTAGGACCATGGCTGTAGCACTCGAGCCGAAGCTCTTCGACCAGGTCGAAGAGGCGCTCAAAGATGTGATGGACCCCGAGCTCGGCGTGAACATCGTCGACCTCGGGCTGATCTACGACCTCAGCTGGGACGACGAGAACAATGCGCTCATCGTGAGCATGACGCTCACCTCCGCGGGTTGCCCGCTCACCGACGTGATCGAGGACGAGACCGCGCAGGCTCTCGACGGCATCGTCGAGCAGTTCAGGATCAACTGGGTCTGGATGCCGCCGTGGGGGCCGGAGAAGATCACGGATGACGGGCGGGACATGATGCGTGCGATAGGTTTCGCGATTTAGGAGTCGGACAGCTCCGCCTCGGCCCTGCGCCGGTCCTCCCGCTCCACGTGCCTCCAGGCGACTGCGACAACGACCGCGGCGATGAGCATCTTGATGACTCCGCCGGGGATGAACGGATAGAGTCCGCCCTCGAGCGCCTGATCCCAGGTGAGTCCGAGGGTGATCGCGAGCCAGGGCAGGCCGAACGCGAACGTGACAACGACTCCGCCGAGGAAGGAGAGGATCGCGCGCAGGATCCTGCGATCCCAGGAGCGCTGGGCGATCCATCCGGTGAACGCCGCAGCGAAGACGAACCCGATGATGTACCCGCCAGTCGGACCGAGGACGATGGCGATCCCGGATGTCGCCTCGCTGAACACCGGGAGCCCCGCGATACCGAGCACGACGTACAGGATCATCGACAGCGCACCGCGGAGTGCGCCGAGCGCGCTCCCGACGAGCAGCACGGCGAGCGTCTGCCCGGTGATCGGGACGGGCCACAGCGGGACCTGGACCTGAGCGGCGATGGCCGTTAACGCCGCGCCCGCGGCGACGAGCACGACATCCATGACCACACCCCGGGCGAAGAGCCGGTCGGCGAGCGTCGGTCGGCCGATCGCCAGGCTGACCGAGGTCATGCGTGCTCCTTCCGTCGGACGGCGGCTCGGGCCGGCGAGGCCCCGCTGCTCCAGCAATTAGACTAGACGTTCCCCCCGACTATCCGTGTTGCCGTTCGGCAACCGAGGAAATGGACCGCGCCTGTGCTCAGCGTGCACAATCTCGAAGTTCGCGTCGCCGCGCGCACCCTCATGGAAGGTGTGTCATTCCGGGTCGACCGCGGCGACAAGATCGGGCTCGTCGGGCGGAACGGCGCCGGTAAGACGACGCTCACGAAGATCCTCGCGGGGGAGGGGCAGCAGACCACGGGCACCATCGAGCGCATGGGAGAGGTCGGATACCTGCCCCAGGACCCGCGCTCCGGCAACCCTCTTGACCTCGCGAGGACGCGCATCCTCGACGCGAGGGGCCTCGGGCAGCTCGTGATCGGCATGCAGAAGGCGACCGTCGACATGGGCAGCGGCGATGCCGCGGTGAGCGCGGCGGCCATGACGAAGTACGGCAAGCTCGAGGATCGCTTCCTCTCGCTCGGCGGCTACGCGGCCGAGGCCGAGGCCGCGAGCATCGCCAGCAACCTCAATCTGCCCGACCGCATCCTGGACCAGCAGCTGAAGACGCTCTCTGGCGGCCAGCGCCGCAGGATCGAGCTCGCCCGCATCCTGTTCTCCGGGGCCGAGACGATGCTGCTCGATGAACCGACGAACCACCTCGACGCCGACTCGGTGGTCTGGCTGCGCGAGTACCTCAAGTCCTACCAGGGCGGGCTGATGGTGATCAGCCACGATGTCGCACTCGTCGAGCAGACCGTGAACCGCGTGTTCTACCT
This sequence comes from Terrimesophilobacter sp., assembly GCA_036565765.1. Taxonomy (GTDB): domain Bacteria; phylum Actinomycetota; class Actinomycetes; order Actinomycetales; family Microbacteriaceae; genus Terrimesophilobacter. The sequence goes on along the minus strand of DATCXP010000158.1, from coordinate 3,689 downwards.
CGACGCGAACCGCCAGATGATCGACGTCTACAACATGAACTGGAAGAACTACCTGCGTCAGCGGGAAGCGGATGAGGAGCGCCGCAAGAAGGAACGCGTCAACATCGAGAAGAAGGCCCAGGTGCTGCAGCTGCAGGCCGCCAAGTTCGGCGCGAAGGCCACGAAGGCCACTGCCGCCCACCAGATGGTGCGGAGGGCCGAGAAGATGCTGTCCGGGCTCGAGGAGGTGCGCACGGTGGACCGCGTGGCGAAGCTGCGGTTCCCGGATCCGCTCCCGAGCGGCAAGACCCCGCTCATGGCGAGCAACCTGAGCAAGAGCTACGGCTCTCTCGAGATCTTCACCGCCGTCGATCTCGCGATCGACCGCGGCTCCAAGGTCGTCGTCCTCGGGCTCAACGGCGCGGGAAAGACGACCCTGCTGCGCATTCTCGCCGGTGTCGACACCTCCGACACCGGCCAGCTCGAGCCCGGCCACGGCCTGAAGATCGGCTACTACGCGCAGGAGCACGAGACGATCGATGTGAAGCGCACCGTGCTGCAGAACATGGTTTCGGCGTCCCCTAACCTCACTGAGACGGAGGCGAGGCGCGTACTCGGCTCGTTCCTGTTCACGGGCGATGACTCGCACAAGCCGGCCGGCGTGCTCTCCGGCGGCGAGAAGACGAGGCTCGCCCTCGCGATGATCGTCGTCTCCGGTGCGAACGTCCTGCTGCTCGATGAGCCGACCAACAACCTCGACCCGGCCAGCCGGGAGGAGATCCTGGATGCCCTCGCCAACTATGCCGGCGCGGTCGTGCTCGTGAGCCACGACGAGGGAGCGGTTCAGGCGCTCAATCCCGAGCGGGTGCTCATCCTTCCGGATGGCGTCGAGGACTTCTGGAGCCGTGACTACGCGGAGCTCGTCTCCCTCGCCTAACGGCCGTCGAGAATCGAATCCTCGACCTCGGCGTCGGAGGGCAGCTTGGCCTCCTTGCGGCGCTGCCGTTCCTGCGCGCGTTCCTGCTCGGCGGGATCCTCGGAGTTGACGAGCCGGTACTCCTGCCGGAGCGCCCAGCCCAGCCCGAAGAAGGCGAGCAGCGCGAACACGAACCACTGGAACGCGTAGGAGAGATGCGGGCCCTCGTCGAGCGGCGGTTTCGGCAGCGCGGTCGGACGCTCGGCGGGCGCCGGACTCTCGCTCGCCATGAGCCCGTAGGCCCCGGTGTAGGTGGGCGTGCCGAGCAGCGCGGCGATCTGGTCGAGCTCGATCGTCGCGATCTGCCCCGCGGGAGCGGTGCGACCGTCGAGCGCCGGCTCGCCCGCCTTGAGGCGCGCAATCACGGTGACCTCACCGGATGGAGCTGCCGGTACCTGATCCGGGGCGTCCTGGGCGTTCCCGACCGGCACCCAGCCGCGGTCGACGACGAACACCGAACCGTTCGGAAGTTGCAGTGGGGTGAGCACCTCGAAGCCCGGGTTCCCGCTGAGCGGGCGGGTGCGCACCAGGAGTTGCTCATCGACCAGATAGGTGCCGGTGACCGAGACCTGGGTCCACTTCTGGGACTGCCGGAAGGAGTCGAGCTCCGGCAGGACGGCGGCAAGCGGCGACGGGGAGGCGTCGTAGTTGCTCTCGATCCTGACGACCTCCGCATGGGCCTCAGCGCGCCGCTGGAACTGCCAGACGCCGAGCGAGCAGCTCACGATCGCGAACACCACCACGAGGCCGAGGTAGCCCGCCCAGCGCGCCGTGAGGGCGAAACGCCACCTGCTCACGGTGCGCCTCCGTTCGCGAGATCCGGCACGCGGTCGGGCAAGGCTCCGAGGGGCGTGACGAGAACGGGGAAGCCCCTCGATGACAGGTACGTCTCGAGGAATTCGCGGTGCTCCTGACAGGCGAGCCACACCTTCACCCGCTCCGGCGAGTGCAGCTTCGGGTTCCGCCAGTTCACGTTCCAGGAGGCCGGCTGGCGGCATCCGGCGCGGGAGCACTGCGGGACTGCGCCCGTCACGCGTCCTCGCCGTTTCGGGGCTCCCGAGGCCGCGGCTGAACCGGCACGATCGCGCCGGGGCGCTCCACCTGCGAACCGCGCGAGTCGACGACGTTCGCGAGCACGACGGCGATGTAGGGGAGGAAGACAGCGCCGGCAGCGCACAGCAGAAGCCACCAGCCGCGCACGAAGATGCACAGGATCACGCACACCAGACGGATCCCCATCGTGATGCTGTATTTGATCATCCGGCTGTGCCGGTCCTCGTCAGGGGATCGGGGGAGTGAGGTGATCGTGCTCGATTGCTTTGTCATGGGCTCGCTTCCCAGCCTAAGTCTAAGCTTGATGGAGTTCTGCGGCCGCAGCGTGCGGCAGCCCAGGCAAAGGAGACGACACCGGATGACCCAGACCAGGACGGTGCTCGTGACGGGCGGGAATCGGGGCATCGGCTTCGCGATCGCCGAGGAGTTCCTCGCGCAGGGACATCGGGTCGCGGTGACCGCCAGGTCCGGCAATGGGCCGATCGGAGCCATGACCGTGCGGGCCGACGTGACGGATGCCGCCTCGATCGACGCGGCGTTCACCGCGATCGAGGCGGAGCTCGGGCCGGTGGAGATCCTCGTCGCAAACGCCGGCATCACGAAGGACACGCTCCTCCTGCGCATGACGGAGGAGGACTTCACGTCGGTCATCGACACGAACCTGTCCGGGGCGTTCCGCGTCGTCAAGCGCGCCTCGAAGGGGATGCTGAAGGCCAGATTCGGACGCATCGTCCTCGTGTCGAGTGTCGTCGGCCTGCTGGGCTCCGCCGGGCAGGTGAACTACTCGGCGTCGAAGAGCGGGCTCGTGGGGCTCGCCCGCTCGCTCACCAGGGAGCTGGGCTCCCGGAACATCACCGCGAACGTCGTCGCTCCCGGCTTCATCGAGACTGAGATGACGGCCGTGCTCCCCGAAGCGCAGCAGGCGGAGTACCTGAAGTCGATCCCGGCGGGGCGGTTCGCGACCCCGGCCGAGGTCGCGCGGGTGATCGCCTGGCTCGCGAGCGACGATGCCGCCTACATCTCCGGCGCCGTCATCCCGGTCGACGGCGGGCTCGGGATGGGTCACTGACCCGACGCAGGTGGTCTCTTCTCCTCCACAGGCCGTCTTCGAACGAGTTCTCCCAAGATTGGGTCGCTCACCGTCGACAGTGACGGTGTCGGGGTGACGATCGAGAAGCTGGCCGGGGCGGCGATACGCCTGCTGGAAGAGTCCTCCCAGCTGGATGCGGACCGCCTGTTCAAGCTCGCCCGGCAGTTTCGGGACGAATTGGACCTGGACGGCATCACCGTGCGGGAGCAGCTCATCTACCAGCAGCGCGCGTTCCGCCGCACCCGGCGCCCCAACGGGCTGTCCCGGTACACACTGGAACCCGACATCGAAACGTGCGCGTTCCTGGACGACCTCTACGACAAGCTTCTCTCCCCGAGGCGTGGCGGACCCCGCTTCATCGACCCCGACGACCAAGCCTGGGCCGAAGCGATCGCCACCGACGCGCGCAGCAACGACCAATACCTCCACGACGCCATCACCGGACTCCTGCGCCTCGGGGTGGGCGCCGACCAGGACGACCGGGATTACAATCACCACAACAAGGACGACAAGACCGGGGAAAGCACAACTGGTGGCACCGCGACCGCCCCTCGCCGACCGCGTATCGTGGGCTCGCGCACCCCGGCCGTG
>DATCXP010000147.1:0-4425 GCA_036565765.1 Terrimesophilobacter sp. | reverse complement strand
TCGATCATCCGTTTGGTCTCTTCGGCCTTCTGTTCCCCGTCGGGCAGGGCTCGCAGGCGCTCCAGCACTTCCTGTTCTTTGTTCCACGCCTCCCGGCGCCCTCGATCGAAGCGGCGCTCGCCGGCGCCCGGCTCGAAGTTCTTGACGTTGGCGAGGATCATGGGCAGGAGTGAGGTGGGACGTTCGCTCCAACGCGGCCTGGTGATGTCGATCTCGCCGACGCAGCGCATGCCGTACTTGTCGAGGTAGGCCCGGATGGCATCGGCTGCTTCTCGCCCGCCCTCGAGCTTGGCCAGCTCGTCGAGGAAGCCCTCGCCCTCGACATCGTGCAGGAAGGCGACGACTTCTGGGTGCGGGCGGATCACGTCCGCGACGTCGAGGAGCTCCAGCCCCATCTCCGACGTGACGTTGTGGGGAACGGACTGGGTGAGCGTGTCGGCCGCGTTCTTCTCCCCCAGCCATTGCTGGAGTTGCTCGTTGAGCCACCATGCCGCTTCCATCGCCGACATGAACACCTGATGGCTTTGCGGATCGAACAGGAGCCGTCTCAGTTCCTGGATGTCCTCCAGGATGAAGTCGAGCAGCGCCGATCCGGACTTCGTCCGGATGTCACGCTTCAACGCGGCGACGGAAGCCTGGTTGCGCCCGATCAGCTCGGTGACGATGGCCGGATCGTTCTCGATCGGGGCCGGCGCGCCGCCAAGGGCCGGCTCGCCGGGCGCCTCGTCCGGGAGCGACGGGATGAAGTCGGCGCGTTCGAGGAGAGTCTGCAGCGCGTCCCGGAACAGCGGGTCGCCCCTCCCCACGACCTCGAGGAGGTCGGCGCGGCTCGCCGGCGACGCCAGGCGCTGGGTGACGTCGACGAACAGCCTCCCGCCGGCCTCGGCCATGGGCCGGGGGGTCGTCAGCTGCCAAAAGGACAGCCCCAGGGGCTTCATGGGGTCCGTCATCATCTGCTGATGACCGACGGAGAGGTAGACGTGATTGGCTCGGTCGCCGACCTCGGGGATGGGGAACAGCGTGGTGATCGGCCGGCTCTGAACGACCTGGAAACCGTGATCGACCAGGCACCATTCGATGTCCTGGGGGCAGCCGAAGTGCGCCTCGATCCGCCGGCTCAGCCGCTCGAGCTGCACGACCTGCGCGTCTGTCAGCGCCGGCTGCTCCTGCTGGGCCGGCTCGATCGGCTCTTCCTGTGTTCCACCTGCCGGCGAGGCGTAGACGGCACGCTGCTTGGTGGCGACCGCCCTGGCGATGATGTCGCCGTCGCGCACCTTGTAGACGTCGGCGTTCGCCCGGCCGGAGACGAGGGCCTCGCCGAGGCCGTAGATGGCCTCCACGGAGGCGACCTTCCGGTTGGACGTGACGGGGTCGGCCGTGAAGATGACGCCGGCCGCCCGCGGGAAGACCATCTGCTGAACGACCACGGCCATGTGGACCCTCCGGTGGTCGAAGCCGTTCCCCAGGCGGTAGGTCACGGCCCGCTCGGTGAACAGCGAGGCCCAACACCGGCTGACGTGCTGCAGGATCGCCGCCGGCCCTACGACGTTCAGGTACGTGTCCGCCTGGCCTGCGAAGGAGGCCGCCGGCGAGTCCTCCGCCGTCGCGCTCGATCGGACGGCGCAGGCGGATCGCTCGCCGAGCGTGGCGAGTGCGTGGGTGATCGCCCCCGCCAGATCGTCGGGGATGACGATCCCCTCGAGGGCCCGTCGGATCTCCGCGCTGCGCGTGCGGATCGCCTCCCGATCGTCGGGGTTCAGGCCCGACAGCCGATCCAGCCGATCCTCGATCGACGGCGCGTCCTCCATGATTCGCCGGAAGGCGTCGGTCGTCACGCAAAAGCCTGCCGGCACGCGGATGCCTTCGATCCGCGAAAGCTCTCCCAGGTGCGCGCCCTTGCCGCCGACGACTGCGACCTGGGTCTGGTCGATCTCCCGGAGATCCAGCACGTAGCCGCCCATCCGATCACCCCTCCCCTTCAGCCCCGTCGGGGCTAACCAACAGCGCCCGAAACACCGTTCGGGTTACTGACCCAGACAGGTAGCTGCGCCGTGACGCAGATCCCGCCGTCGGGGCGGGCGACGATGGTGAGTGTTCCGTCGTGTGCTTGGGTGATGCTCTTGACGATCGCCAGGCCGAGGCCGACACCTGCATGGTCGGTGCGTATGCGTTCGGTGCCGCGCTGGAACGGTTCGGTGAGTGTCGAGACCAGCTGTGGGGTGAGCTTCTCGCCGGTGTTTTCGACGGTGAGCATGACGGACTGGGGGCGGATGGCGGTGTTGACCTGCACGGTTCCATGTTCGGGGAGGTTGTGGACGATGGCGTTGTGCAGGAGGTTCGTCGTCATCTGCAGCAACAGAGCGTGTGAGCCGATGGTGGGAGTGACGTCCCCGGAGGTCTGGATGGTGACGCCGTGCTTCTCTGCGAGGGGGAGGAGCGTTTCGGTGGCTTCTTCCGCTATGAGGGACAAGTCCACGTGTTCTCGGGTGAAGGATCGCTGGTCGGAGCGGTTGAGCAGGAGCAATGCTTCGGTGAGGCGGATCGCTCGGGCGTTGACGTCGTGGAGGCGTTCGACGAGTTTGCCGCTGTCGCGGTTCGGATCGTTGCGGATCACCTCCAGAAGTGTCTGCGAGATCGCCAGTGGGGTGCGCAGTTCGTGAGAGGCGTTGGCCGCGAATCTCTGCTGTTCGGCGATTTGTGCTTCGAGCCTTGCGAGCATGGCATCGAAGGCGTCGGCGAGTTCGCGGAACTCGTCTCTGCGGCCCGATAGCCAGATTCGGTGGGAGAGCGACCCGTCCGCAGCCATGCGTGTGGCGTCGGTGATTCGGGCCAAGGGAGCGAGCATCCGGCCGGCGAGGAGCCACCCTCCCACGAGACCGAACACCAGCAGGAACGCCAACGCTGCGGCTGCCTTCGGAGCGAATGCGTGCCAGAGGTCGGACCGGTCAGGGCCCGTGAGAACCAATCGACCCGGGGGGCCCATCGGACCTTCGGGTACGTAACGCAGCAGGAACACCAGCACCACCGCGAGCAGCAAGGCACCTGCGAGCATGAGGAACCCGGCGTAGCTGAGGGTGAGCTTGAGGCGAACGCTCATCCCAGGGGCCCTATCCACGGTCTCCTCCCTCACGCCCGGTGTCTGGTTGAGTGTGGATGCGGTAGCCGACGCCGGCCACGGTGGCGATGATCCCGGGTTCTCCGAGGCGTTTGCGCAGTGCCGAAACGGTGATGCGCACGGCGTTGGTGAACGGGTCTGCGTTCTCGTCCCACGCCCGTTCCAGCAGCTCTTCGGCGCTGACGACACCGCCTTCGGCAGCGACGAGGACCTCGAGCACGGCGAACTGCTTCCTGGTCAGCGCGACGTAGCGGCCGTCGCGGTAGACCTCTCGGCGGAACGGATCCAGCCGTAGACCTGCGATCTCTCGCACGGGTGGCCTGTTGTGGGCGCGCCTGCGGTCGAGCGCTCTGAGACGGAGCACGAGCTCTTGGAGTTCGAACGGCTTGGTGAGGTAGTCGTCGGCGCCGAGCTCGAACCCGGAGGCCTTGTCGTCGAGCCGGTCGGCAGCGGTGAGCATGAGGATCGGCATGCCGCTGCCGACGGCGACGATGCGCTTCGCGATCTCGTCGCCGGAGGGCCCGGGGATGTCTCGGTCGAGGACGGCGATGTCGTAGGGGTTGACGCTCAGCAGCTCCAGAGCGACGTCGCCGTCACCTGCGATGTCTGCGGCGATCGCTTCCAAGCGTAGGCCATCACGGATGGCTTCTGCCATATATGGCTCGTCCTCGACGAGCAGCACGCGCATGCTCCGATGTTAGAGCCCGCGCATATCGTCGGCATATCCAAAACCAGATACGTGCTGACAACACCACGCTGCCTTGACTGGCAACATGAGTCAAAAGGCATCGGCACGAACAAGGACCCACAAGACTCTCAGGCCTTTCGCCGTCGGCCTGGTCGTGGTCGCCGCTGCGATCATCGGAACCCTCGCCCATCAGTCGACATCGTCCTCGGCGCCCTCGTTCAGCGAAGTCCCTCGCGCCGACCACGGTGGTGCCACGACCGAGGTCGACGGTGCCGTTACCGAGGCTGACGGTGTTCTCCCCGACGGCGTGACAGTGTTTGATGACCGGTATCCGGGCATAGCCAACCTCGACCCCGATCTGCTCCAGACCCTGCGCGAAGCTGCGACGGATGCCGCGCACGACGGGGTCGAGTTCTTCGTCGACAGTGGTTGGCGTTCCCCCGAGTACCAGGATCAGCTGTTCCGTGAGGCGGTTTCCGAATACGGATCCGAAGAGGAAGCTGCCCGATGGGTCGCCACCACGGACACATCAGCTCACGTGTCGGGGGACGCGGTCGACATCGGGCATTTCGATGCTGCGGCGTGGCTGTCGGAGCAAGGCGCCGAGTACGGACTGTGCCAG
>DATCXP010000138.1:0-5590 GCA_036565765.1 Terrimesophilobacter sp. | reverse complement strand
GGCCGCTGCGGGAGGCTTCGCCTGACTGGGCGGAGCGTCCGCCACCGGATGACGCCGCCGGTCGACCCGAACGATCGTTGCGCTGACCACCGCTGCCGCCGCCGCGCATCGCTTGCTTGCGCTGGGCGTTGGCGCCCGTCGAGCGTCCGCCGCCGTGGCTCTCGCGGGGCTGTTGCGGTGCGGGCTTCACGTACGCGGCGACGTCGCCGACGAGGGTCGCGACGGCAGGGGAGGTCGCAGTGACCCGCTGCGGGGTGACCGCGATCGCGGCCTTGCGGAGCAGGCTCGTGACATCCGCGCGCTGGGCCGGGAGCATGACGGTGACGACATCGCCGGACTCTCCCGCGCGCGCCGTGCGGCCGCTGCGGTGCAGGTACGCCTTGTGCTCGGCCGGCGGGTCGACGTGCACGACGAGCTCGACGTGGCCGATATCGATGCCGCGGGCGGCGACATCCGTCGCGACGAGCACGCGGGCGGTGCCGGCGGCGAAGGTCGCGAGGTTGCGGTCGCGCTGCGGCTGCGACAGGTTTCCGTGCAGGTCGACGGACGGGATGCCGGCCTCGGTGAGCTGCTTCGCGAGCTTCTTCGCGTGGTGCTTGGTACGCATGAAGAGGATGCGGCGTCCGGTGCCCGAGGCGAGCGTCTGCACGAGGTCCTTCTTCGCGTCGACGTTGTCGACCTCGAACACGTAGTGGGTCATGGCCTCGACGTGCGAGGTGACGTCATCCACCGAGTGCAGGACCTCGTCGTGCAGGTAGCGCTTCACGATCTTGTCGACGCCGTTGTCCAGAGTGGCGGAGAACAGCATCCGCTGACCGCCGTCCGGCGTCTTGTTGAGGATGCGCGTGACGACCGGCAGGAATCCGAGGTCGGCCATGTGGTCGGCCTCGTCGAGCACGGTGACCTCGATCGCGTCGAGCGTGACGAATCTCTGCTGCATGAGGTCCTCGAGGCGCCCGGGGCAGGCGACGACGATGTCAACGCCGGCCTTGAGCGCGGCGACCTGGCGCTGCTGGGAGACGCCGCCGAAGATCGTGGTGATCTTCATGCCGTATGCGGCAGCGAGCGGCTCCATGGTCGCGGTGATCTGGGTGGCCAGCTCGCGGGTCGGGGCGAGGATGAGTCCGCGCGGTCGTCCCGACTGGGGGCGTCCGCCGTCGGAGAGGCGGGCGATCATCGGGATCGAGAACGCGAGCGTCTTGCCGCTGCCGGTCTTGCCTCGGCCGAGAACGTCACGGCCGCGCAGGGTATCGGGGAGGGTGTCCTCCTGGATCGGGAAGGGGCTCGTGATGCCGCCCTTGGTGAGGGCGGCGACGAGTGGTGCGGGCACGCCGAGCGCGCCGAAGGTTGTTTCAGTCATGGGTATTTCTTGGTGGTAACCCGCCGGTCGAGGATCCGCAGCGCGGTCGAGACCAGTCGAGGTTGGTGGCGAAGGTGACGGTGGTCACATCCGTTCGCCGCAGGAAAAGATCAGCCCGAATCGGGCGGTGATGCGTTCTACGACGCAGGGAACGCGAGAAAGCGTTCGCAAGTGGTTTCAGTGTAGCAGTTCGCCTCCGATAGCCTCATAGCGTGACCTCTCCGCACGATCAGAGCCAGTACCAGGTGCGTTTCGACTGGGGTCTGGAGGGTGCCGCGACGATCGCAGCGGATGCCGACGTCATCGTGGTGGTGGACGTCCTGTCGTTCACGACGACGGTCGGCATCGCGCTCGAGAACGGTGTCGAGGTGCTGCCGTTCGCGGGTGGGGACGCAACGGCCTTCGCCGAAGAGCAGGGGGCACTCGTCGCGGGAGAGCGCGAAGGTGAACCGAGCCTCTCCCCATCGAGCATCGTCGCGGAGCACGCGGGAACCCGCGTCGTGATCCCCTCCCCCAACGGTTCTCGACTGAGTGCCCGGCTGGCCGGCCATCCTGCGCTCGTCGTTGCGGGAAGTTTGCGCAACCGCACGGCGGTCGCCCGGTGGGTGCTCGCGCGCCAGGCCGAGAGGGGTGACCGGTTCATCGTCGCCGTGATCGGGGCCGGGGAGGCGCGCGAGGACGGCAGCATGAGGTTCGCCGTCGAGGATCAGCTGGGGGCCGGGGCGATCGTCGACGCGCTGGCCGTGGTCGGGATCGACTACTGCTCGCCGGAGGCGGCCGCGGCAAGTGCGGCGTTCACGGGCCTGCGCAATGCGGTCGGGCACCTGGTGAGCGCCTCGGCGAGCGGCAAGGAGCTGATCGAGCGCGGACTCGTGCGCGACACGGAGCTTGCGGCCCAGGTCGATGCGTCGAGAGTGGTCCCGGTGCTGAAGGAATACGTGTTCCGCCTCTGAGGTTGACCCCAGTGAATCTGAGGAGAATCCATGAAGGCAGTACTGAACGACGTCGTCATCGCCGAAGCGCCGAAGGACGAGCTGATCTCGATCGAGGGCAACTGGTACTTTCCGCCGTCGAGCCTGAAGGCTGGCCTTCTCACCGAGAGCCCGACGCCGTACACCTGCCCGTGGAAGGGCGTGTGCCAGTACTTCAGCGTCCAGGATGGCGACGGGCTCCTGCAGGATCGCGCCTGGAGCTACCCGAATCCACTGCCGAGCTCGTTCGAGCGCGTCGGCAAGGACTACAGCGACTACGTGGCGTTCTGGAAGGAAGTCCAGGTCATCGACTGACGGGCATTGCGAAAGCTGCCGCCCTGCGTGTATAAGTGACATGATCACAAAATTCCGGGGGGAACAATGAAGATCGTGGGGAAGCTTCAGGCGGTGGCCGTCGCCGTGGCCGTCATTGCCGGGACGGTCGGCATCGGCGCGACGTCGGCTCAGGCCGCCACCGCGGATGATGTGGCGTCGTGGATCACAGATGCGGCACTCGAGCGGCTCGGTGTCGAGGTCCAGGATCCGGCGCTCGCCGAGGCCCTGAAGGCTGCCGTGCAGTCCGCGGTCGACTCCGGGCTGATCTCGACGACGGTCGACGACGTCGCGCAGTCGGCCGTCGACGACCCGGATGCCGTCTCAGACGAAACCGTTGACGAGGCGCTCGACGGCGAGTTCGACGAGCAGACCGGCGTCTGGCAGGACATCGCACTCGCCTGGCACGCAGCGTTCGACCAGATCAAGGCCGACTTCGCAGAATGCCGCAGTGCGGCAGTGGGCAACGCCACGGAGGGTGACGCCACGGAGGGTGACGCCACCGAAGGTGACGCGACCGAGGGTGACGCGACCGAAGGCGACGCGACCGAGGACAGCGCGACCGATCCGGGTGCGGCAGAGGATGACGCGACGGACTCGACGGCAGGCGACGCGACCGAGGGTGACGCCACCGAAGGCGACGCGACCGGTGACGCGACAGCGCACGGCGCCTCCGAGTGCGCGCACGAGTTCCGCTACGCGATGCAGCTCAACCACCTCAAGGCCTGGCAGGCGAGGCATGACGCCAAGGTCGCCAGAATTGCCGAACTGCCTGCGGGGCAGCGCGAGAAGGTGATGGCCAACTTCGAGGCCCAGGGTGAGCGGGCGGTTCGACGACTCGAGAAGGCCGAAGCCCAGCTGGAGAAGCAGACCGGCGACAAGGTCACGGGCCCACGGGCGGACAGGGATCAGCGCGGCAACAAGGGCCACGACCGGTCGGACCGCGGCCGGAACGGCAATTCGCAGCGCGGCAACTCGGGCAAGTGACGTGAAGGGCAGGCTCGCCGTCGCACTGGCGCTGCTGTCCTGCACCCTGATCGGGATCGGCGTGGCCGGCTGCACAACGGTTCCGACAACAGAGTCGGCCATCCTCACTTCCCCGTTGCCTGCGGATGTCTCGGCTCAGAAGGTCGTCCTGGCGGCGATCCTGCTGACGACCGCCGACATCGACGCGGCTGTCGCGGATGGGGTGGTCACTCCGGCCGAGGTCGACGCCGCGACACTCGCGATCAAGCAGGGCACGCTGGACCTGTGGCGCCAGCGTGCGGAGCGCGACCGCGACCGCTGATGGCGGAGCTCACCCTGTCCGGGTGGCGCTCCTCGAGCGGTGCGCCCGCACCTTGGCGCGGTTCCCGCAGCGCTGCATCGAACACCAGCGGCGGTTGCCGCTGCGTGATGTGTCGAGATACACGATCGCGCAGTCGTCGGCCGAGCACGCTCGGATGCGGCCCTCGGCATCCGGTCCGAACGTCCTGACCGCGTCGCGCGCGATGGTGGAGAGCGCCTGCATCGCGCGCGCCCGGCTCGCCCCGGCCTGACGCGATCCCCCCGCGAGCACGGGAGGCAGATCCGGGGTCGCGGCGAACAGGTTGACGACATCGACGTCGGAGGTCGCCGGCCGCGCTGGACGACGGGCCGCGAGCGCGAGCCTGGCGATCGCCTCCCGGAGCATGAGTGCGTCGGCCAGTTCGCGTTCGCCGATCGTCGTGTCCAGGTGGGCGAAGCGGTCGGCCAGCCAGTTGCCGAGGTCAGTGGGGGACTGCAGCTTCTCCCAGTGCCCGCTCTCGGCGCGGCCGTCGTTCAGGGCGCCGGTGTAGGCGAAGTCGAGGGAGAGCGCGCCGGAGTCGAACCACCAACGCTGCCCGTCTCCCGAGTCGAGCCATTGCCCGGTTCCCCGCGGGGTCGTCGTCTCCTTCATGTAACCAGCATGTCTAGTTACGACCGGAATGCGCGAGCGACACGCCACTGGCTCCCGGACGCAGACAGCCGTCGACACGCCAGGACCGACCCTGGCGCGGCCCGTTGCTGCTGACTGCGGCCTCGCCGACGTTGACGCGGCCACGCCGACGTTGCCGCAACTCGATCCCGCCGGCGACGTACGGTCCGATCAACCTGACGACGACGCCGCACGGCGCCGGGCGGCCGCCGTCACGACCCGGTACCGCCAGCTGATCAGGTTCGCCTCGTCGAAACGGCGCGCGCAACGCCCGCAGGACATCGGCTTCGTCGGCTGACGGTAGCGGAACAGCTCGTGCCCGGCGGGGCAGGTTCCGACCCACGGGGCGAGCTCATCGGCGACCGTGCCGACATGGGTGCGCGCACCGACGTAGCCGAGCTCGCGCGCGGTGGCCTTCCACTTCGGGCCGTGGCCCGCTCGCGTGCCGGCGAGCGCGTGCGCGACCTCGTGCAGCAGAACCTGGTGGATCTCGTCATCGTCGAACCGGGTGGCGAGGTACTTCGAGACCGTGATGCGTTTCGCCCGGTAGTTGCACAGCCCGGCACGGGTCTTCGCGCTGTCGAAGCCGAACGACCACTCTGCGGGGTCGAGGTGCAGCGCGATGAGGGCATCCGCCCACTTCCGCACCCGCATCAGATCAGCCACGGATCGACCATAACCCGATCGATCCCGCGCCCCGGGGTTGGGGACCGCGCCTGTCGGGATCTCTCCATCGAAGCGCGACTGTGGAGGAGCGGATGTCGCCAGGATCGCGCCGGGAGTCCCCTGAGGCCCTCGACGGGTGGAGATATCGTGCCGCCATCGCTTGTCTGTGGGGAGAGGGGCGGGTGGTGGCTCAACATTTCTGGCAGCACCTCCAGCGGAACGATGCGGGGTTTTGTGATCAATGCGGATACTCGGGCCGGCGCATTGATCACGAAACCCCGCATTGATGCTGGGGTGCGGCGCTAACCCTCCCGCAGCGGCTCC
>DATCXP010000137.1:0-4339 GCA_036565765.1 Terrimesophilobacter sp. | reverse complement strand
GACGGCGCTGCCCTTGACGGCGCTGCCCTTGACGATCGTGTCCTCATCGGGAGCGGACGGCGCCGCGACCGTCCGGGGCGCCGCGCCGATGATGGTGTCCTCGACGTCTTCGGGTTCCGGCACCGGCGCGGTCACGCCTCTACGCCCCGAGCCCGGCGACCAGGTTGATGGTCGTCGCGAGGATCACGGCGCCGAACACATAGGAAAGCAGCCCCTGCCGCAGCGCCGTCACGCGGAACGCGCGATTCTGCAGCCCGGTGTCGGACACCTGGTAGGTCATCCCGAGCGTGAAGGAGAGGTACGCGAAGTCACCGTAGTCCGGTGCCGCTCCCGCGTTGAAGTCGACGCCGCCGGGCTCTCCCGCGTAGTACAGGGATGCGTAACGCAGCGTGTAGAGGGTGTGGATGACCGTCCACGACAACGCGACGGAGGCGATCGCGAGCGAGGCGAGAACTCCCCGCTCGAGGCCGGAGGCCGTCGATGCGCGGATCAGCACGAACGCGACGACCCCGAGCGAGGCGAGGCTCGCGACCACGAGAAGGACGTCGGCCACCGCGCGAGACGGGTCCTCGCGCGTGGCGTGCAACCGGGTGGCGGCATGATCCATCCTGCCGATCCGGAGCCACACCCAGCCGGTGTAACTGACGGCGGCGGCGATCCAGCCGACGGCCGGAGCATAGATCCAGCCCCCGAGAACGCCGACGAGCACGGCGGCGGCCGCCCCGATCGCAAGCATCGAGGCGACGCGCAGGCTCGCCCGATGAGAACTCGGTGGCGCGGTGGTGTTCTCCACAGCTCGATAATCCCACACCGAGGGCAGATACGGCCCTCGACTCCCGCGACCTGGAACCGGGCACCACCACCGATTTCGTTGTTCCGGGTGATTCAGGATACGGATTCGCTTGTATCTATCGGCTTTGACTGACAGAATCGGTATATGAGCCCCAATGGCAAGCCCATCCAGCTCGATTCCGTCTCCAAGGCGATCATCGAACAGCTGCAGTCGGATGGCCGCCGCTCCTATGCGGAGATCGGCAAGGCGGTCGGGTTGAGCGAAGCCGCCGTCCGGCAGCGCGTCCAGAAGCTCACGGACTCAGGGGTCATGCAGGTCGTCGCGGTCACCGACCCGATGCAGTTGGGCTTCTACCGCCAGGCGATGATCGGCATCAGGGTCACCGGCGACACGACCGTCGTGGCCGAGCGGCTCGGACGCATCAGCGCCGTCGACTATGTCGTCCTCACCGCAGGAAGCTTCGACATCCTCGCCGAGATCGTCTGCGAGAACGACGAGGACCTCATCAATCTGCTGAACCAGGAGATCAGGGGCATCCCCGGGGTTCAGTCCACCGAGACCTTCGTCTACCTGAAACTCCACAAACAGTTCTACAACTGGGGAACAAGATAAGAAATGACAACACTAGAGACTTCGGTCACCACCTATAACAACGCCGAACTGCAGAAGAAGGCGAAAGACCATCTGTGGATGGCGATGGCCCGGCAGTCGGTCATGGAAGACGGACCGGGCGTCCCGATCATCGTTCGCGGAGAAGGACACCACATCTGGGACGTGAACGGCAAGCGGTACATCGACGGCCTGAGCGGCCTGTTCGTCGTGAACGCCGGACACGGCCGCAAGCGCCTCGCCGAGGCTGCGGCGAAGCAGGCGGAGGAGCTCGCGTTCTTCCCGATTTGGTCCTATGCGCATCCGAAAGCCATCGAACTCGCCGACCGGCTCGCCGACTACGCGCCGGGCGACCTCAACCGGGTGTTCTTCTCCTCCGGCGGCGGAGAAGCCGTCGAGACCGCGTTCAAGCTCGCGAAGTACTACTGGAAGCTGCAGGGCAGACCGACCAAGCACAAGGTCATCTCCCGCGCGATCGCCTACCACGGGACGCCGCAGGGGGCGCTGGCGATCACCGGCATCCCTGGCATGAAGGAGATGTTCGAGCCCGTCACCCCCGGCGGGTTCCGCGTCCCGAACACGAACTTCTACCGCGCGCCGGAGCACGGCGACGACCTGAACGCCTTCGGCCAGTGGGCGGCCAACCGGATCGAGGAGATGATCCTGTTCGAGGGGCCGGAGACGGTCGCGGCCGTCTTCCTGGAGCCGGTGCAGAACAGCGGTGGCTGCTTCCCGCCGCCGCCCGGATACTTCCAGCGGGTGCGCGAGATCTGCGACAAGTACGACGTGCTGCTCGTCGCCGACGAGGTCATCACCGGTTTCGGCCGGATCGGCAACATGTTCGCCTCGACGACCTACGGCTTCCAGCCCGACATGATCACCTGCGCGAAGGGCATGACGAGCGGATACTCGCCGGCCGGCGCGACGATCATCAGCGACAAGCTGTACGAGCCGTTCAAGCACGGTGACACGACGTTCTACCACGGCTACACCTTCGGCGGCCATCCGGTGTCCTCCGCCGTCGCACTCGAGAACCTCGACATCTTCGAGGAGGAGAAGCTCAACGAGCGCGTTCGCGAGAATTCGCCGATCTTCCGCGCGACGCTCGAGAAGCTCATGGACCTCCCGATCGTCGGCGACGTGCGCGGCGACGGCTACTTCTTCGGAATCGAGCTCGTGAAGGACAAGGCGACGAAGGAGACCTTCGACGACGACGAGTCCGAGCGACTGCTGCGCGGCTTCCTCTCCAAGGCGCTGTTCGACGCGGGCCTGTACTGCCGCGCGGATGACCGGGGCGATCCGGTCGTGCAGCTCGCGCCGCCGCTCACGATCGGCCCGAAGGAGTTCGACGAGATCGAGAGCATCCTGCGCGGCGTCTTGAGCGAGGCGTGGACGAGACTGTAGGCCGCGACCACCGGGACGTGAGCTTCTGGTTCGACTCCCTCGTCGAATCCGGGCTCGATGACCTCGTCGCCCGCCCTGCGCTTCCCGGCGATCGCGAGTTCGACGTCGCGATCGTCGGCGGCGGACTCACCGGGCTGTGGAGCGCCTACTACCTGCTGAAGCGCTCCCCCGGGTTGCGCGTCGCCATCCTGGAGAAGGAGATCTCCGGGTTCGGCGCGTCCGGACGCAATGGCGGATGGTGCTCGGCGCTGTTCCCGGCCTCGACCGCGGCGCTCGAACGCCGTCACGGACTGCCCGCCGCCCTCGCGCAGCGGCGGGCGATGATCGAGACGGTCGCCGAGGTCGGAAGGGTCGCGGATGCCGAGGGGATCGACTGCGACTTCGCCGCGGGCGGGACGCTCCTGTTCGCCCGCTCGAAGCCCCAGCTCGTCCGCGCCCGCGAGGAGGTCGCCGAGACCGAGCACTACGGCGTCGACGAGCTGCGCCGGCTCGACCAGCGCTCCTTCCCCACCAGAAACCTCGCCACCCTCCTCGACCCCGCGTGCGCGCGCCTCCACCCCGGCAAGCTCGTTCGCGGCCTTGCGCGCGTCATCGAATCGCTCGGCGCCGTGATCTTCGAGGAGACCGAGGTGCTCTCCTGGGAGCCGCGCCGCGTCACGACCTCGCGCGGCATCGTCGCGGCGGAGACGATCGTCGTGGCGACCGAGGGCTTCGGCGCGACGCTGGAGCAGACGCACCGCCGCATCCTCCCGCTGTACTCGCTCATG
This sequence comes from Terrimesophilobacter sp., assembly GCA_036565765.1. GTDB lineage: Bacteria > Actinomycetota > Actinomycetes > Actinomycetales > Microbacteriaceae > Terrimesophilobacter. The sequence continues at coordinate 766 of DATCXP010000137.1, read as the reverse complement.
ATCGCCACCGAGCCGCTACCCGACGCCCTCTGGGACGAGCTCGGCATCGAGCACGGCCAGACCTTCGGCGACTTCCGGCACCTTCTCGTCTACGGCCAGCGCACCGCAGACAATCGCTTCGCCTTCGGCGGGCGCGGCGCCCGCTATCACTGGGGCAGCGCCATCCGTCCCGGCTACGACCGGGTTCCGCGCGTCTTCGAGCACCTGCGTCGCGCGCTCGTCGAGCTCTTCCCCCCGGTGGCGGATGCCGCCATCACCCACCGCTGGGGCGGTCCGATCGGGGTGCCCCGCGACTGGCACGCGGCGGTCGACTACAACGCGGAGACTGGGGTCGTCTGGGCCGGCGGATATGTCGGCGATGGTCTCAGCACGACGAACCTCGCCGGGCGCTCGATCGCCGACCTGGTGACCGGCACAGACTCCGAACTGGTGCGGCTGCCCTGGGTCGGCCACCGTTCGCGCGACTGGGAGCCAGAGCCGCTGCGCTTCATCGGGGCGAACCTCGGCCTCGTCGCCATGGAGCTCGCCGACCTCGAGGAGCGCGTGACCCGGCGCCCCTCGCGCGCCGCGAAGCTCATGGCGCCGCTCGTCGGGGGTTAGCGGTCGGGGCCTGACGGCGTCGCCTCACGCCTCCCCGACGAGCTCTTCCCCGGTCAGCCCCGGCCCGGCGAACTGGGCGTCGTAGAGCCGCGCGTAGGCGCCATCCGCCTCGAGCAGTTCTGCATGTGTGCCCTGCTCGACGATCTGGCCGCTCTCCATCACGAGG
>DATCXP010000112.1:0-3409 GCA_036565765.1 Terrimesophilobacter sp. | reverse complement strand
GCTCGCCGGTGCCGAGCCAGTTCATGCTCATGCTTCCGTACATCGTGACGATCTTCGCCGTCGCCGGCCTGGTCGGGCAGTCGAAGCCGCCGGCAGCCGACGGCAAGCCGTACATAAAATCTTGAGCAAGCCCGGTGCTGTGAATTCAGCCATGTCGCCCACGGTGGCGTGAGCGCGATGACCGTCCATGCACCCCTGAGGTCGTTCTCTGGCGGGGTGTGGGCGGCGATCGCCGTCGTGCTCGTCGCGCTCAACCTGCGGCCGGTGATCGTCGCGGTCTCGCCGCTGCTCGACACCATCAGCACCGACCTCGAGCTGACCAGCTTCATGGCGGGACTCCTGGTCACGCTCCCCGTGCTCTGCTTCGGCGTGCTCGGCCCGCTCGCCCCGGCGCTCGCCGCCAGGTTCGGGTTCGAGCGCAGCCTTGCCGGCGTGCTGGTCGCCGTAATCGCCGGGTCGGTGCTTCGCCTGATCCCCACCGCTCCTGCATTGTTCGGCGGGACGCTCCTCGTCGGTGCCGGGATCGCGGTCGGCAACATCCTGCTGCCGGGGCTCATCAAGCGGGACTTCTCACACCGACTCGGGCTCATGTCGGGCCTGTACTCGATGTCGCTCGCGGCCGGCGCCACCCTCGCGGCCGGCGTGACGATTCCGATCGCCGAGGCGGCCGGATGGGAGTGGAACCAGGCGCTGGCCGCGTGGGGCCTGTTCGCGGTCTTCGCGCTCGGCTGCTGGCTTCCCACCCTGTGGAACTCGCGCGGCTCGGCCGGGCACCCGCCGATCCTCGGCATCCGCCTGTCACGGGACAAGGTCGCCTGGTTCGTGACGATCGCCCTCGGCCTCCAGTCGTTCAACTTCTATTCGACGACGGCATGGTTGCCGACGATCCTCGTCGATCACGGTTACGACGCTGTGTTCGGCGGGCTCATGCTCTCGCTCGTGAACCTGGTGAGCATCGTCCCGGCCATGCTTCTGCCGATGCTCCTCGACCGGATGCGCAGCCAGGCCGGGGCCACCGTCGTCGTGTCGGCGTTCTACTTCGTGAGCGCCGGCGGGCTCCTGGCCCTCCCGGACGCCGCGGTGCTGTGGACAGTACTTCTGGGGATCGCGCAGGGGGCCGGCCTCGCGGTCGCCCTCACGTTCATCGTGCTGCGCTCGCCGGATGCCGCTCACGCGACGAAGCTGTCCGGCATGGCGCAGAGCTGGGGCTACTTCCTCGCCGCGTTCGGGCCACTCGCCCTCGGAGTGCTGCACGACCTGAGCTCGGCGTGGACCGTGCCGCTCCTGCTGCTGCTCGTCGTCCTCGTGCCGCACTCGGTCTTCTCGTGGCTGGCCGGCCGGCCGGGCGTGGTCGGTGCGCAAGGCACCCTGCACCGTTAGATTTGAGAAGAGAGAGGATCGCCATGCGCGAGATCGACTGGGACGGGCTGAGAAGAGCCGCGAACGACGCGATGGGCAACGCCTACGTTCCGTACTCGAAGTTCCCGGTGGGCGCCGCCGCGCTCGTCGATGACGGTCGGGTGATCGCCGGCTGCAACGTCGAGAACGCGTCGTACGGACTCACACTGTGTGCAGAGTGCGCCCTCGTGTCCAGCCTTCACATGACCGGCGGGGGCAAGCTCGTCGCGTTCACCTGTGTGGACGGTCACGGCAACATCCTCATGCCCTGCGGGCGTTGTCGGCAGCTGTTGTTCGAGCACTCCGCCCCGGAGATGGTGCTCGAAACCGTGTCCGGCTTGAAGACGATCGACGAGGTCATCCCCGACGCGTTCGGTCCCCGCACCCTCGAGGAGTACCGCAAGTGACCACCACGATCGAACCGTTCGACACCGTCGACCTCATCCACGCCAAACGCGACGGCCGGAAGCTCTCGACCGCCCAGGTCTCCTGGCTTGTCGATGCCTACACGCGCGGCTACGTGGGCGACGAGCAGATGGCCGCGATGGCCATGGCGATCTTCCTGAACGGGATGGACCGTGAGGAGGTGCGCGATCTCACGCTCGCGATGATCGCGAGCGGCGAGCGGATGAACTTCGACGGCCTCTCCAAACGGACGGCGGACAAGCACTCGACCGGCGGCGTCGGCGACAAGATCACCCTACCGCTCGCGCCGCTCGTGGCATCCTTCGGTGTCGCCGTACCGCAGCTCTCCGGTCGCGGGCTCGGCCACACCGGAGGAACCCTCGACAAGCTGGAGGCGATCCCCGGCTGGCAGGCAGCCATCAGCAACGAGCAGCTGCGCGCGCAGCTGGAAGATGTCGGAGCCGTGATCTGCGCAGCGGGGTCAGGGCTGGCGCCGGCCGACGGCAAGCTGTACTCGCTGCGCGACGTCACAGGGACGGTCGAGTCGATCCCGCTCATCGCCTCCTCGATCATGAGCAAGAAGATCGCCGAGGGCACGAGCGCGCTCGTTCTCGACGTGAAGTTCGGCTCCGGCGCGTTCATCAAGGACGTGGAGCGCTCGCGCGAACTCGCCGAGACGATGGTGCGGCTCGGGACGGATGCCGGGGTCGCGACGACCGCGCTCCTGACGAACATGAACGTGCCGCTCGGCCGCGCGATCGGCAACGCGAACGAGGTACGCGAATCCGTCGAGGTGCTCGCCGGTGGGGGGCCGGCGGATGTCGTCGAGCTCACCCTGGCACTCGCAAAGGAGATGCTCGCCTCGGCCGGTCAGCCCGACGCGGATGTCGAGGCCGCGCTGAAGGACGGCCGTGCGATGGACACCTGGCGTGCCATGATCTCCGCCCAGCACGGCGATCCGGATGCGGCGCTTCCCGTGGCGAAGGAGACGCACGTGGTCGTAGCGGAGCGCGACGGCATCCTCGTCGAGCAGCAGGCGCTTCCGTTCGGCATCGCGGCGTGGCGGCTCGGGGCGGGGCGCGCGCGCAAGCAGGATCCGGTGCAGCATTCCGCCGGCATCGACCTGCACTCGAAGCCGGGCGACGCCGTGAAGAAGGGCCAGCCGCTGTTCACGCTCAGCGCTGACGAGCCGGAGCGGTTCGAGCGTGCGCTCGAGGCGCTCAAGGGCGCCTACCGCGTGGGCGACATGGGCGATGAGGTACACGACGGTGGGCCGCTCATCGCGGATCGTATTACCGCCTGACTTTCCGAGCCCCGCTCCCTGAGGTGCGAGCGTAGCGACTTCGCGCTCCCTGAGGTGCGAGCGCAGCGACACCCGCTCCCTGAGGTGCGAGCGTAGCGAGCCTCGAAGGGGGCATCCGCGCGAGTTCTCCCTTCGAGACGGTCGCTTGCGCTCCCTCCTCAGGGCAGGCCTTCGAGACGGTCGCTTGCGCTCCCTCCTCAGGGGCGGTCAACGGCAGGGGTGGGCTCGAGGCCACCACGCCCAGTGTTGCCCGTTCGGACGAATGTGGGCGCCTCGGCACCGCCACTCGTCCGATCGAGCCCC
>DATCXP010000106.1:0-21930 GCA_036565765.1 Terrimesophilobacter sp. | reverse complement strand
GGCCGCCAGGAGGGTCGCCAGCTGCCCGCCTGCCGTGTCGTGCGTGTGCACGTGGATGGGAAGGTCGAAGCGGTCGTGCAGTGCCGCAACGAGCCGCTCGGCGGCGCTCGCACGCAGGAGGCCCGCCATGTCCTTGATCGCGATGACGTGGGCGCCCGCCAGGACGATCTCCTCCGCGAGCCGCAGGTAGTAGTCGAGCGTGTAGAGGTCCTCAGCGGGGTCGAGCATGTTCCCCGTGTAGCACAGGGCGACCTCGGCGACGGTCGTTCCGGTCGCGAGCACCGACTCGATCGCCGGTCGCATCTGGTCGACATCGTTGAGGGCGTCGAAGATGCGGAACACGTCCACGCCGGTCGCTGCGGCCTCCCGCACGAAGGCATCCGTCACGCTCGTCGGGTACGGCGTGTACCCGACCGTGTTGCGGCCGCGCAGCAGCATCTGGATCGCCACGTTGGGCAAGGCCTCCCTCAGGCTTGCGAGCCGCTCCCAGGGATCTTCTCCGAGGAACCGCAGCGCGACATCGTAGGTCGCCCCGCCCCAGGCCTCCACCGAGAGCAGCTGCGGCGTCATACGGGCGACGTAGGGCGCCACAGCGAGGAGATCGGTCGTCCGCACACGCGTCGCCAGGAGCGACTGGTGGGCGTCACGGAAGGTCGTGTCCGTCACCGCGAGGGCCTTCTGATCCCTCAGCGCGGCAGAGAACCGGACCGGGCCGAGCTCGAGGAGCCTCTGGCGCGAACCGGCAGGAGCCGGCGCGTCGATATCGATGACCGGGAGCTTGAGCGCCGGGCTGATGAGTCCACCGCCGTCGCCGTTCGGCTGGTTCACCGTGACGTCGGCGAGCCAGTTGAGGATCTTCGTCCCGCGGTCCTTCGACGGCCGCGCCTTCACGAGGTGCGGTCGCTCATCGATGAACGAGGTGCTGATATCCCCCGCCGCGAAGGACGGATCCTCGAGGACGGCCTGCAGGAACGGGATGTTCGTCGACACTCCGCGGATCCGGAACTCGGCGAGCCCCCGCTTCGCCCGCTCGACCGCCGCGCCGAAGTCGCGGCCTCGGCAGGTCATCTTCACGAGCATCGAGTCGAAATGCGGGCTGATCTGGGTGCCGGGGTCGATCGTGCCTCCGTCCAGGCGGATGCCGCCGCCGCCCGGCGAGCGGTACGTCGTGATCTTCCCGGTGTCAGGACGGAAGCCCTCGGCGGGGTCTTCGGTCGTGATACGGCACTGCAGCGCCGCACCGCGCAGCGTCAACCGGTCCTGGGTCAGCCCCAGCTCTTCGAGGGTCTGGCCGAAGGCGATGCGCATCTGCGACTGGACCAGATCGACATCGGTGACCTCCTCCGTGACGGTGTGCTCGACCTGGATGCGGGGATTCATCTCGATGAAGACATGCTGCCCCGCGCGCTCTCCGACAGTATCGAGCAGGAACTCGACCGTGCCGGCGTTGACGTAGTCGATCGATTTCGCGAACGCGATCGCGTCGCGGTAGAGGGCCTGCCGGATGGAGTCGTCGAGGTTCGGGGCGGGAGCGATCTCCACGACCTTCTGGTTACGCCGCTGGACGCTGCAGTCCCGTTCGAACAGGTGCACGGTGTGCCCGGTGGAGTCCGCGAGAATCTGGACTTCGATGTGCCGCGGCCGCAGCACCGCCTGCTCGAGGAACATCGTCGGGTCTCCGAACGCGCTGTCGGCCTCCCGCATCGCCGCCTCGAGCGCCTCGCGCAGGTCCTGCGCCCGATCGACCCTGCGCATCCCTCTGCCGCCGCCGCCCGCGACCGCTTTCGCGAAGATCGGGAAGCCGATCGTCTCCGCCCCGGCGATGAGCTCATCGATGTCCTTCGACGCCGGGGTCGAGCGCAGGACGGGCACGCCCGCCGCGGCGGCGTGTTCCTTCGCCGTCACCTTGTTCCCGGCCATCTCGAGCACTTTCTGGCTCGGGCCGATGAAGGTGATCCCGGCCGCCGCCGCCGCCTCGGCCAGTTCGGGATTCTCCGACAGGAATCCGTAACCGGGGTAGATCGCGTCGGCGCCGCAGGCCTTCGCGACCCTGATGATCTCCGAGACGTCGAGGTAGGCGCGAACCGGATGCCCCTCGGTGCCGATGAGGTACGCCTCGTCGGCCTTGAGCCGGTGCATCGAGTTGCGATCCTCGTAGGGGAACACCGCGACTGTCTTCGCTCCGAGCTCGTATGCGGCACGAAACGCCCGGATCGCTATCTCTCCCCGGTTTGCTACGAGAATCTTGGTGAACACTGTTGTCCTCTCTGGCCCTGTCCAACGCTACGAGGGCACACCCTGCCGCGCTGCGACTTCGAGCGACTTTGGGAGCGAAGATTTAGGTTCTTTCAGACTAGTGAAGGTATCGTCTTTACTCGTGCATGTTCTTAGCGTCAGCTCCCTCAAGGGAGGAGTGGGGAAGACCACCGTGACGCTCGGCCTGACCTCCGCTGCCTTCGCCCGCGGACTGCGAACCCTCGTCGTCGATCTCGACCCGCAATCGGATGTCTCGACGGGTCTCGACATCAGCGTCACCGGTCATCTCAACATCGCCGACGTCCTCGCCTCCCCCAAGGAGAAGATCGTCCGCTCCGCGATCGCCCCGAGCGGCTGGACGCGCGGCCGCCCTGGCAAGATCGACGTGATGATCGGGAGCCCTTCCGCCATCAACTTCGACGGGCCGCACCCCAGCATCCGGGACATCTGGAAGCTCGAGGAGGCGCTCGCCCACGTCGAGGCCGACTACGACCTCGTGCTGGTCGACTCCGCCCCGTCGCTCAATGCCCTGACCAGGACGGCGTGGGCGGCGAGCGATCGGGTGACGATCGTCACCGAGCCCGGCCTGTTCTCCGTTGCCGCAGCCGATCGCGCGCTCCGGGCTATCGAGGAGATCCGTCGCGGTCTCTCGCCCAGGCTCCAGCCGCTCGGAATCATCGTGAATCGGGCGAAGGTGCAGTCTCTCGAGCACCAGTTCCGGATCAAGGAACTGCGCGACATGTTCGGACCGCTCGTCCTCAGCCCCCAGCTGCCGGAGCGCACGTCGCTGCAGCAGGCGCAGGGGGCGGCCAAGCCGCTCCACGTCTGGCCCGGCGAGAGCGCACAGGAGATGGCGCACAACTTCGACCAGCTGCTCGACCGGGTCATCCGGGCGGGAAGGATCCCGGTCGGCGGCGTTCCCTACGACGCGCCGGCCTCCGGCACCGCACGCAGCCAGAATCCGCCGCAGAGTCCGCCGCTCGGCCAGGCTCCCGGCCATTCCTGGCCGCAGAACCCTCCAGACGAACCGCAGGGACAGTTGTTCGGCGCTTAGGAGGCCTTCGTCGCCCTCCGGGCGGCCAGCTCGTCGGAGGGGTCTTGGCCCTTGACCGAGTCCAGCTCGACGAGACTGTTCTCGACCTCGCGCAGCACCTTGCCGACGGCGATGCCGAACACGCCCTGGCCGCGGCTGACGAGGTCGATGACCTCGTCGTCCGAGGTGCACAGGTAGACGCTCGCCCCGTCGCTCATGAGCGTGGTCTGGGCCAGGTCGCTCACACCGGCCTCACGAAGCTGGTTCACGGCGGTGCGGATCTGCTGCAGGGAGATCCCGGTGTCGAGCAGTCGTTTCACGAGCTTGAGAACGAGGATGTCGCGGAAACCGTAGAGTCGCTGCGAGCCGGAACCGGCGGCACCCCGAACGGTCGGCTCGACCAACTCGGTGCGAGCCCAGTAGTCCAACTGGCGGTAGCTGATTCCCGCCGCGCGGGCGGCGACCGCGCCACGGTAGCCCGCCGAGTCGTCCAGGTCGGGAAGCCCGTCGGTGAAGAGCAGACCGAGGTCGTACCGAGAGTCCTCGCTGCGACTGCTGAGTTCAGTCATGGGCTGCCTTCCGAACTTCTGCTGGCCTGTTCCGGCCGCTGCATCCACGGTACCCACGGGTACCGCTGCAGGCAACGACATTCGATCGAATGCCTTCGGCGTGTCGAACCGGCCGAACCCGAGTCTACCGCGAGTTGCCCGTAGTGCGGCCAGAACTCAGCCGTCGAGCCGGGACAGCGCAGACCGGATGAGGCTGCTGCGCACGATCTCGAGCTGGCCGGCGATCTCCTTCGCCAGCTCACTCGCCTTCGCCCGGCTGGAGGCGTCCTTGCGGCGGGCCACCGGGATGAGAGCGCTCTCGATGAGCCCGAGCTCGCGCTCCGCCGATGCGCGGAAACCGCGAAGATGCCGAGGCTCGATGCCGGAGCGCTGCAGTTCGACGAGCGATCTCAGCACGGCGAGGACGGGTTCGCCGTACCACTCCGCAGGCACGATGAGCGAGGAGGAGATCGCGTCGTTGAGAAGCTGTGGCGTCGCCCCGGCCTCGCGGATGAGCTCGTCGCGCTGCAGCCTGCGATCCGTCGGCAGGATGGTCGGAATCGGCCCCGTCGCAGCACCGGGCAGTTCCGGCCTGCGTCCGGCGTCCAGTTCGTCGAGGTAACCGCGGATGACCTTGAGCGGCAGGTAGTGATCGCGCTGCATCGTCAGGACGAAGCGCAGGCGATCCATGTCGCTCTGCGAGAACTTGCGGTAGCCGGATTCGGTGCGCGCGGGGCTGATCAACTGCCGTTCTTCGAGAAAACGCAGCTTCGACGGCGACAGATCCGGGAATTCCGACACCAATCGGGCAAGCACCTGACCGATGCTCAGGAGGTTGGGGGTCCCAGGCGTCCTCGCCTGCGCTGGCGATGGGACCACTAGCGGTGCGCCTGGTGGGCGAAATCGGCTCGGGAGGCGTAGAAGGTCAACCGGAACTTCCCGATCTGGACCTCGGCACCATCGCTGAGCAGCGCCGTGTCGATCCTCACGCCGTCGAAGTAGGTGCCATTGAGCGATCCGAGGTCCTTGATCTCGAACGCCGTGCCGTGGCGGAGGAATTCGGTGTGGCGCCGGGAGACCGTGACGTCATCGAGGAAGATGTCGGCATCCGGATGCCGCCCCGCCGCGGTCACGTCGGCGTCGAGCAGGAACCGGGCGCCGACGTTCGGGCCACGGCGCACGACCAGGAGCGCGGACCCCGAGGGAAGCGCGGCGATCGCCTCCTGCTCCTCGTGGCTGAGCTCGCCATCCATCGCGGCGAGCTGGGCTTCGAAGTCCTGGCTGAAGTGTGCGGTCGTGTCGTCGTCACGCGGCCCGTTCACGGGGTGCGGGTCCTGGTTCATCGGCAAGCCACCTCTTCCTCCCTAGCCACCAAGAGTATCGGATTCGGTCGACTCTTCCACCCGCGGAATTCTGACGATCCGCGCCGTCTCGATGACGTAGATCACGCCGGCCCACCAGTACAGGAACGCGCCCCAGAGGGCGAACGCCCAGCCCAGGGGTGCGGTCAGCTCGGCCGCCGCGGGGAATGCCTGGCCGATCATGAGGATCGGGAGCGCGTAGAACAGACAGAATGTCGCGATCTTGCCGAGGTGGTGAACGGGCAGTGGCCCGTAGCCGATGTTCGCGAGGATGATGCCGAGCACGAGGAGAAGAACGTCGCGCCCGACGATCACGGCGACCAGCCACCACGGGACGATGCCGCGGATGGCCAGTCCGACGAGCGTCGCGAAGATGAACAGGCGGTCGGCTGCGGGGTCGAGCAATTGCCCGAGCCGTGAAACCTGGTTCAATTTGCGGGCCAGTACGCCGTCGAGGAAGTCTGTCGCGCTCGAGATCACGAGAACAACGAGCGCCGGCAGGTCAAGGCCGAGGATCACGAGTACGAGGAAAACCGGGACCAGGGCAAGACGGATGAAACTCAGCGCATTGGGCACGGTGAAGATCCGAGTACTCACCTGATGCGGTTCCGGGGTCGCCACAAGGGCACAGTCTAGCCACAGGGCACCGCTACGATTCGAGGATGACCGCGCTGAATCTTGCCGTCGGCATCACCATCGTGGTGTGCGCATTCTGCTGGATCGCCTCCGCCATCACGAAGGACGTGTCCTGGGTCGATCGGCTGTGGTCGATCGTCCCGGTCGTGTACCTCTGGGTTTTCGCCGGCTTCGCAGGGCTGTCCGACCCCCGGCTCACTGTCATGGCCGTCCTCGTCACGCTGTGGGGCGCCCGCCTCACCTTCAACTTCGCGAGGAAGGGAGGCTATTCGGGCGTCGAGGACTATCGCTGGGCAGTCCTGCGCGGCAGGATGTCGCCGGTCGCGTTCCGCCTGTTCACCCTGTTCTTCATCACACTGTTCCAGAATCTGATCCTCCTCGCGATCACGCTGCCGGCCCTCACCGCGCTGGAGAGGCGCGGGACGCCGTTCGGGATTCTCGACCTGATCGCCACGGCACTCTTCCTCGTGTTCCTGCTGGGCGAGACGATCGCCGACCAGCAGCAGTGGGCCTTCCAGCGCCGCAGGGCAGCCGCGCTGGCCGCCGGACGCGAGCCAAAGCGGCGGTTCCTGACCACCGGGCTGTTCCGTTACTCCCGGCATCCGAACTTCTTCTTCGAGCAGGCTCAGTGGTGGACCATCGCCCTGTTCGGCGTCGCCGCCGCCGGCGCACTGCCGTGGACCGTCATCGGTGCGCTGCTGCTCACGGCGTTGTTCGTCGGGTCGACGAGGTTCACCGAGAGCATCACGCGGTCGAAGTACCCGGAGTACGCCGACTATCAGGCCACGACCTCTGCCGTCATCCCCTGGTTCCCGGGGCCCGGGCGGTGACGGGCGGCGCTTGAGCGCGGGTCAGCGAGGGGCGGGTCAGCCCTCTGCCAGCGGCCGTTTCTAGACTCGAAGGATGGCTCGCCTCGTCGGAACCGTGACTCCGGTGCGCAGGGTCTTCGGCGTCGCACGGATGGTGGCCGCGGTGTGCGGTGTCGTCGCCCTCGTCGGCGAGGTCAATTTCACGATCGGCACCGGTCCGTTCGCGATCGCGAACTTCTTCAGCTACTTCACCGTCCAGAGCATGATCGTCGCGGTCGTTGTGTTCCTGATCGGTGCGCGGAACTCCCTGCGGGAGCCGGAGGACCCGCTGTGGCTCGACGTCGTCCGGGCCCTGTCCACGACCTACCTGATCGTGTCGGGAATCGTGTTCGCGGTCATCCTCGTCGAGGGGACGCTGCGCGGAATTCCGGTCTGGTCGCCGTGGTCGAGCCAACTGCTGCACTTCTGGATCCCCGGTTTCGCACTCCTCGACTGGCTCACGGCCCCCGGTCGCGACGTGCCCTGGACGACGCTGCGCTGGGTCATGGTGTACCCCGCCATCTGGGTCGTCTACACGATGATCAGGGGAGCCGGTGTCTATTGGTACCCGTACTTCTTCCTCGACCCGGCCGTCGTCGCCTTCCCCTGGGAGTTCCTTCTGTTCCTGGGCGTCATCGTCGCCATCTTCACGGGCGTTCTCGCCCTGCTCGTCGGAGCCGCCCGTCTCACGGTTTTCGAACGGGTGCGCGAACGCTTCAGCCGCCCCCGGCCGGTTCGGGGTCCGCGAACGGCTCGAGGCTCATGAGCGCCGCGTCGATCAGCTTCTGATCGCTCAACCCGGCCAGGCGCACGGCATCGTCGCCCCCGGTCAGCGCGATCAGCACCGGCTCCCCGGTCAGCGGCTCCGCGTTGAACCAGAGCGGGAAGTCCACACCGTCGCCGACGACCGTCCACACCGTGGCATCCGTCGACCAGAACGGCTTGTCGAAGCGCAGGACGAGCTTGTCCTGCATCCCCATTCCCAGCGCGGCGATCGCGCCACGGTGCGCGAACGGCAGGGGCGGGTCGAACTCGATCGAGTCGCTCTTGAGCACCCCGAGCGGAACCGTGATGACGACCCGATCCGCCGAGAGCGACTCCCCCCTTGCCAGGCGGAGGCTGACGCCCTTATCCGAGTGGATCACGCTCGAGACGGTACTCGTCGGGAGGATGTCCAGGCCTTCCAATCGATCGTCGATCAGCTTCTGGTACTCGCCGAGCACGAGCCGGTCGTCGTCGTGGCCCAGCGTCGGATCGGTTGCGTACCAGGACGACAGGCGCTCCGCCTCGGCTCCGGCGGCGATGACGACGTCGGTGGTCAGGAAGCTGGCGAGTCTGTCGAGGTCAGACACTCCGTCGGCGTCGGGAGTCGAGGACAGCTTGGATGCGCCGGAATCGGAGACGGCATCGGCGATGGACAGGTCGGCCGGCTGGAGTGCGGCCCAGCCGATGGCCGCCGTCACCGCATCCGGACCGACCGTCGACGGCGTGAGGACTGCCCCATCGAGAGCCCTCGATTCCGCCCGGTAGTCGAATCGGCTCGACGCGATCCCGAGCCCGGTCAGTTCCTCGACCAGGTCGTTTCCGGAGGAGTCGCGCACCCAGGCGGCCCCCAGTTCGATCGGTGTGCGCCCCTTGTCGTCCTTCACGGTATGGATGCGGCCGCCGGATCGGTCCCGCCCCTCGATGACCACGACCGAGAACCCGGCATCCGAGAGCCGCCTTGCGGCAGTCGCTCCCGCGATCCCGGCGCCGACGATCGCGACCCTGTCCCCCGGGTCCGCCATCACATCGATCTCGGTCGCCACCCGATGCCCGGATGCCTCCGCGCCCTGCACCGTTCCTGGGTCGCCGTCCGAGGTGTGCTCTCCTGCGAAGAAGATCCGGCCGCCCACCGGCTGACGCAGGGCCACGCGGTGCTCCGGTGTCGAGCCGACGGCCTGATAGCTGAAGGATCCGCGCGAGAAGGGGTCGGTGGACCAGCTCGCCCGCCGGAACTCGGCAGGAGCAGGGATGCGCGAACGCGTGTTCGTGATCGTGGGTTTCGGCTGCGGCGGCTCCGGGGTGCACGCGGAAAGCGCCGTCATCGAGAGACCCGACACCGTCCCGAGGAGAAAAGTGCGCCGCTTCATTGTCATCCCTCGGCCACTGTAGCCGGGGCGGGTGGGAACTGCCAGAGTCGCACCCCGCCCTGCCCGCTACGGCGCCCAGACGCCGGAACTGCCGCGCCGGTGACTGGCGACGGGGTGGGCGTCCACGATTCCGATCGCCTCCATGAGGGCGTACATGGTCGTCGGCCCGACGAAGGCGAAGCCCCGTCTGCGGAGCGCCTTCGCCAGCGCCGTCGACTCCGCTGTGCTCGTGATGACCGCATCGCCCTCTTTCGGCGCGGGCGTCGTATCGGGCTGGAAGGACCAGACGAAGTCGACGAGGCCCCCTTCTTCGCGCAGCGCGATCGTCGCCTTCGCATTGGTGATCGTCGCGAGGATCTTGAGGCGATTCCGCACGATACCGGCGTCGAGGAGCAGTCGGTCGACATCCGCCCCGGTGAACTCGGCAACGGCATCCGGGTCGAAGCCGGAGAACGCGGCGCGGAACGCCTCGCGCTTGCGCAGGATGGTGGCCCAGGACAGCCCGGACTGGAACGCCTCGAGGCTGATCCGTTCGTACAGCCCGTGCTCGGAACGGATGGGCATCCCCCACTCCGTGTCGTAGTACTCGCGCAGCAGGGGGTCGGTGGCGGCCCAGGCCGGCCGTACGAGGCCGTCGGGACCGACGACGAGGCTCACGCCGCGGCCTCCAGTGCGAGCAGCGTGCGCTTCGCCTCGAGGCCGCCCAGGTATCCGCCGAGCGAACCATCGGAGCGCAGGACACGGTGGCAGGGAACGACCACCGGCAGCGGATTCGTGGCGCAGGCGGAGCCGACCGCGCGCACAGCCCTCGGATTGCCCGCCGCCAGCGCCACCTCCGAGTAGCTCTCCGTATGCCCGTAGCCGATGTTCCTCAGGTGTTCGAGCACGTCCCTGCGGAAGCCCTTCGACAGGCTGAGGTCGAGCGGCAGGTCGAATGCCGTGCGCCGACCGGCGAAGTACTCGTCGAGTTCCGTGGCCGGCGCGTCGAGTCGGCGCGGCGACTTGAGGATGCGCGGGCTCACCTTGTCGGCAAGCACCGCAAGGACAGCGTCGTGGCCTTCGCTTTCGAAGGCCACCCGCACGATGCCGCGTTCCGTCGCAGCGAGCAGAAGCACGCCGACCGGCGTGTCGATCGTGCGGTAGGCGATGTCGAGGATGCCGCGCGCCGCCGACTCCTTCTCGAGTGCGGTGTGCAGGCGCGCAAGCTCATCAGGCTCCACCCTCTCCAGGGGTTCCAGGACTTCGGTGTTCGTCATGGTTCGTCACTCTCCTTCTTCGATGTAGTGTCTGCGCAGGCTCGCGATACCGTCCGCTGAGGCGCGGCGCACGGCGGACTCCGTTCCGCCGATCAGTGCGGCGACCTCGCGATGGGGAAGCCCGCCGAGGTAGTGGTAGGCAACCGCCTTCCGCTGCCGGTCGGGCAGCGCAGCGACTGCCGTCCAGACATCCCCGGCGCCCGGGAGCCCTCGCAGACTGGGCCGTTCCGGGAGGTCGGCGACCGGGATCGGTGCGCGATTGCGCATCCGGATCACGTCGACCGCCTTCCGGTGCGCGATGGTGACGAGCCAGGCCTGCACATTCGCCCCATCCGGCAGCCGGGGGTACGCCTCCAGCGCCGAGAGAAACGTCTCCGACCACGCGTCGTCGGCGTCGTGAATCCCGAGAATGGCGCGGCACACGCGAAGCACGGTCGCCCCGTGCTCGGCGACGACCCGCTCGAACGGCTCCCTCTCCTGCCTCATACCCTGTAGACGCTCACCGGCAGGCGGATGTGAGATCGGTCATCGGACCAGTCTTGCAGCAGCGGCCGACCTGTCAGACGAATCGGATGCCCTGCTGCAGCCGCGTGCGCACGTCGAAGACGGATTCGATGCTGAGGCGCTCGCCCTTGCCGATGCCGTCGCGCAGCAGCTTCGGAAGCACGGAGAGCCGGACGACCGCCAGATCGCCCTTCCGGCCGATGAGGGCCACGGCTTCCGCGAGTGAGTCATCCGGCACGACGATGAGCATGGTCGTGAATCGCACGCGCAGCGCACGCCCGAGAGCCCGAGCCCTACGGGACAGGGCGCGGACCGGCATCTCACCCGGCTCGAGCCCGTCTCCCTCGAGCTCCCCGCGCACGATCCGAAGCCCGCTCCCCCAGTCCTCGGACATGATCGCGAAGAGGCCGGCCGGTCCGAGTACGACGTGGTCGATCCTGCCGTTCGCGGCCTGCACGCCGTTCCAGATCGTGTAGCCGATGCCGAGAGTCGAGACGGCTCTCGCCGTGGCCTCCTCGGCGAGAGCGTCGGCGAGAAGGTGCCGGATCTCCCGCGGGGCGGAGCGGACGAGCGCCGCATCGTACGGGTCGGGGAGCGCCGAACCGCGGCCGGCCCACTCGCGCATGAGGCCGAGGAACCGCTCGCGCGCCTGCCCGCCGGGATGCCCGTAGGAACGCGCCCTCAGAGAAGAGCCCTCCGGCCGTCGGGCGCTCTGAGCAGAGGGTGCCTCCTCGGCACCGCGTGCCGGGTGCCCGTTGTCCCAGGCGCTGCGAGCCGTCGGGTCGCCGATCCGCTCCCATGCCCGCTGTACGGCGTGGAAGCGTGCGGGGCTGCCACCGGTGTCCGGATGGGTCTCCCGCAGCAGCCGCCGATAGGCGCGTCGGAGTTCAGCCTGGCTGGCGGTCGCGGCGACGCCGAGGATCTCATAGGGAGTCGGCGAGGCCGGACTGTCGGGCATCCTGAACGGCATTTCCTGGTCGGGGGCGGGTGGTGCGACGCGCGAGCGCGCCGCTTCAGGATATGACGATACCGGCTCGAGCTCCCTGAATCAGGTCGTGAGCACGGAGAGCACGTTGCCCGCCGGGTCCTTGAACCAGGCGATGTCCGGCCCTTGCCCCGCTTCCTTGCCCCGCGCGACGCCCTTCTCGTCGGTGGGCAGGTCCGGGTCGTCATAGATCTTCGTCGCGATGCCGGAGGCGTTCAACTCGTCGACGGCGGCGTCGATGTCGCTCACGACGAAGTTCAGGATCGTGAACGTCGCGGGCTCATGGTCGGGCTTGGGGTAGACGAACACCTCGTGGCCGCCGGGGAGGGCGATCTGAAGCTCGCCCATCTCCCCCGGCACGGCTTTCAGCCCGAGGACCTCGCCGTAGAACTTCCTGGCCGCGTCGATGTCGTCGACGCTGAACCCGCTGAATGCGTGGCTTATTGTGAGCATGTCAGGCTCCTCTCTGATGTGTACGGTGTTCACAATTGCACTCCGCCCGGGCATTGTCCAGTGTCCTACCCAGGTTTTAGGGTGGCCGGAAGCATCCATTCCCGAGAGCAACGAGAACCACAACGGAAAGGAAGCGGACGATGGATTGGAAAATCGAACGCGTCTTCGTGCCCGTCACCGACGTCGATCGCGCGAAGGCGCCAGGAACGCAGGACAGCATCCAGGTCGTCGTCCCCGACGCGGATGCCGCCCGCCAGCACCTCCTCGACCACGGGGTCGCGGCGAGTGACGTCCAGGACCTTGCCTGGGGCCGGTTCGTGAGCTTCGCCGATCCTGACGGCAACACCTGGACGCTCCAGGAGGTGCCTCCGCGCGAGTGAGACCGGTCCCTACGCCGTCGCGAGCTTCTCGACTGTTCGGAGATTCCTGGTCGTCAGGTGGGCCTTGAAGCGCGGTTTCGCGAGCAGCTTCGCGAACGGCGTGCGGAGCGTCGACCCCCGGGGGACACGCCAGTACAGCACGTCGTCACCAGCCTCGAGAGCCTCGACGTCGAGCAGCAGCCCGGGAGCCTCCGCCATCAACTCGTCGGCTATGGCGGCGCTCGAGAAGAACACCACGTACGGCTGGTCGGTCCCATCGGTGCGCGGGAACGGGTACGCGTCGGCGATCCGGGCCAACCGCTGCCGGGCCAGCAGCACGATCCATGCGTCGTAGCCGAACGTCCGCTCGAGCGCGGATTCGATCCTCGCCTTCAGCCCCTCGGCATCCCTGGCTCCCGGGGCGTCGAACGCGACATTCCCGCTGGCAAGAACGGTGCGGACGTTCTCGAAGCCCTCCTCTGCGAACATCGTGGCGAGGGCTGCGCTCGTGACCGTGACCCCTCCGACATTGACGCCGCGCAGAAGCGCGACCATTCTGACGGATTTTCCTCTGGCCATTCCCCGATCCTAGAGCGCATGAGTATCGTCGATGCATGGTCGCAGCCTCCGGGATCGCAGTCGTATCGATTGCAGAGGCGCCGTGGGCGGATGTCGAGGTCGTGTTCGGAACGCGAGGCGATCCCGCGCGTTGCTGGTGCCAGTTCTTCAAGATGCCGAACGCCGAGTGGTGGGCGACCTCGGTCGAGGAGAAGAGCTCGCGACTGCACGACCAGACGGCGAATTCGCCACTGCCGCCGGGCCTCATCGCCTACCTTGACGGTGAGCCGGTCGGCTGGTGCGCGGTGGAGCCGCGGCCCGCCTATCCGGTCATCCTCCGCTCGAAGGTCGTCACTCTCGCGAGCACAGAGGCCGCGCAGGACGACTCCGTCTGGTCGGTCAGCTGCTTCGTCGTCCGAACCGGTTACCGGCGTCGCGGGGTGAGCCGGGCGCTCGTGACGGCCGCTGTCGCCTGGGCCAGGGAGCACGGCGCTCGCGTTCTGGAGGGCTACCCGATCGACGTGGCGCAGAAGCCGAAGGTGAGTTCTGCAGAGTTGTATCACGGCTCGGTATCGCTGTTCGAGCAGGCCGGGTTCGCGGTTCAGGCTCGGCCGACTCCCGGCCGTGCGCTCATGCGGCTCGATCTGTAGTTCCCGGTCGCAGCGAGCCGCCTACCGCGCGGCCGCCTCCAGTTCGGCGATGTCGAGCTTGCCCATGCCCAGCATCGCCTGCATGACGCGCCCGGCCTTTTCCTGATCCGGATCGCTCAGCAGTTCGGTGAGGATCGGCGGGACGATCTGCCAGGAGACTCCGTACTTGTCCTTGAGCCATCCGCATCGGCCCGGCTCACCGCCATCGCGCGTCAGCGCGGCCCACAGGCGGTCTATGTCGGCCTGCGTCCTGGCGTTGACGTAGAAGGAGACGGCCTCGTTGAACGCGAACGCGGGACCGCCGTTGAGCGCCATGAACTTCCTCCCGTCGATCGCGAAGGAGACGACGAGCGCGGTTCCTGCGGGCAGCGGAGCCCCTTCGCCATAACGGGAGATCTCGAGGATCTCGGAACTATCGAAGATCGAGACGTAGTAGCCTGCTGCTTCCTCTGCCTCACGATCGAACCAGAGACATGGGGTGATGTCGTACATCGCGTGCTCCTTGCGTGTTGTGGTGTCGAGCGATTGCGTTCGCCCATTGTAGACACCGTTCACATCCCTCGCACCCGGCGAACTCACACGAGGGCGGCACGCTCCGGAAAGACCCGCGGATGGGTGCCCGCCATGTGCTCGACCACCCGGATCACCTGGCTGCTGTAACCGAACTCGTTGTCGTACCAGACGTAGAGCACGAGGTTCTTCTCCCCCGCGATCGTGGCGAGCCCGTCGACGACGCCGGCACGGTGGGATCCGACGAAGTCGCTCGAGACGACCTCTGGCGAGTCGATGAAGTCGATCTGCTGCTGGAGCGGTGAGTCGAGCGAGAGCCCGCGCAGGTACGCGTTCACGTCCGTCGCTGTCACGGGCGTGTCGAGGGTCAGGTTCAGGATGGCGAGAGAGACGTTCGGGGTGGGAACCCGGATCGCGCTCCCGGTCAGCTTCCCGGCGAGTTCCGGGACGGCCTTGGCGACCGCCTTGGCCGCACCGGTCTCCGTGATGACCATGTTCATCGGCGCCGAGCGTCCCCGGCGATTCCCGGAGTGGAAATTGTCGGTCAGGTTCTGGTCGTTCGTGTAGGAGTGCACGGTCTCGACGTGCCCGTGCAGGATGCCGTAGGCGTCATGGACCGCTTTGAGCACCGGCACGATCGCGTTCGTCGTACAGCTCGCCGCGGACAGGATCGCGTCGTCGGGGAGGATCGTGTCGTGGTTGATACCGTGCACGATGTTCTTGATCTCGCCCTTCCCCGGCGCAGTGAGGAGCACCTTCGCGACCCCCTGGCTTGCCAGGTGGCGGCTGAGGCCCGCAGAGTCCCGCCACCGACCGGTGTTGTCGATGACGATGGCCGAACGGATGCCATAGCTCTCGTAGTCGACGGTCGCGGGGTCATCCGAGTAGATCACCTGGATGAGCGTGCCGTTCGCGAGGATCGTGTTGTTCTCTTCGTCGACGGTGATGGTGCCCTCGAATGGCCCGTGCACGGAATCCCTGCGCAGCAGGCTCGCGCGCTTCATGAGGTCGTTCTCCGACCCTCTTCGCACGACGATCGCCCGCAGCCGCAACCCCTCGCCGTTCCCGGCATGGGCGACGAGGATGCGAGCGAGCAGCCTGCCGATCCGCCCGAACCCGTACAGGACGACGTCGACCCCGCGCCCGGCCGGATCTGCGGACCCCTCGATGACCGGCGCGAGCTCCTCGCGAAGGAACTCCCCTAGGTCCGCTCCTGCACCGGCATCCCGATAGCGGGAGACGAGCTTCGCGAGGTCGATGGATGCCTCCCGCAGCGTGAGTCGCGCGAGGGCAGCCAGAATCGGCATCGTGGTTTCGATCGGGAGCTCCGCATCGTTGACCTGTCGCGCGAACCGGTGCGCCTTGAGCACCTCGATGGGCGACAGGTTGATGAGCCTTCGCCCATGGATCGACGTGACGACACCGTGATTGCGGTACAGGCCGCCGATGAGGGGAATCATCGCCTCCGCCAGTTCCAGCCGTGCGTTCCATCGCTCGAGTTCGGCGGTGCGTTCCCGGATCATGTCTTCCTTTCGCGCGGGCGCTGGAGTGTGCCGCCGGCTCCGTTGCCCCGATCGGACCGGCTGAGGTGATCGTGTTCGCCCCATTCTTCCAGATCGGACGGCGGGCACAGTATGCTGGCGAGCATCGACCCCCGGCGACCGAATGCGACGCACCATGGGCGAGTCGCGGACCCGAAAGCCGAGATTCCTATGAGCCGCCGTTCTTCGCGCGTAGTGAATTCTGCCGTCATCGCCGGTATCGGCGTTCTGGCGACCATCGGCATGGCGGCGCAACCCGTCACCGCCGATACCCTGCCGGCATCCGGATGCCTGACGGCCTGCACGGCCACGTTCGACACGGCAGGCGCCAGCACCTTCACCATTCCGACCGGCATCACCGGGCTCGAGGCGACGGTGGCCGGAGCTGCCGGAGCGCCCGCGCCGGTGTCGATGACGAACGATCCCTCTGCCGTCGGCGGCGCCGGCGGCGCCGCGACGATTCAGTTGGGCACCTCATACGCGGGGGCGACGCTGGCATTCGGCGTCGGAGCGATCGGTGAGGGCAGCTACCTGCAGGCGCCGGACGATTCCCTGCTCGCTGTCGCCGGCGCAGGCGGTGGCGGCGGCTACGCCGGCTATCTGAGCATTCCAGACCAGATTCTTGCCAGCTATCCCGGCGGAAGCGGTGGGTCCCCGGTCACGGCAGGCGTCACGCCGGGCGGCGATGGCGCGGCGTTCGGATCGCTGGCCGCTAACGGCCTGGGAGGCACCGTGACCGGCGGAGCGGGAGGCACAGGCACTGCCTCAGGCGCCGCCGGGGACTCGACGACTCTTGTCGCCGGCAGTGCTGTCACGCTTGCGGCCGGCGGGGCGGGAGGATCGCTGATCATCGGAGGAACCACCCATCTGGCGGGTGCCGGCGGCAGCGGCTACACCGCAGGCGGGGGCGGTGGGATCCAGCAGAATGTCCCGAACGGCGACACCGATGTCGATGTGGTCGCACCGGGCGGCGGCGGGTCTGGCTTCCTCGCGTCGACGGTCACCGCCGTCGCGGGAGCTCCCAACACCGGAACCGGCTACGTCAGTTTCACCTGGTCGTTCCCGCCGGCGCCCGAGGACCCCGCGCTCGCATCGACGGGTCTTGAGATCGCCCCCTGGGCTGTGCCGTCGGCACTCCTGTTCCTGGGGGCGGGCGCGGCCCTTGTGCTCGTCACGCGCCGGCGGCGCAAGGCCCAGAACGACTGAGCCCTTCACTGGCATCGCCAGAGCAGCCCTATCAGCTCCCGACTGTCGCGCGAACGGCCAGCGCCCTGGCCTTCAGCGGGATCGAACCATCCGACTGCACCGGCAGCCGGGACCGCAGCAGGTCCCGGATGCGCAGCCGTTCCGGCTCGTCGAGGGACATCGCGTAGGCGGGTGCTACGCCCTGCCCTCCCAGGAACGGTTGCCAGTAGTCGTCGAAGCTGGCGAACGGGGTCGGAATGTCGATGGCCGTGACCTCGGTGCCGCTGAGTGCCGGGCCACTGAATCGCTGCAGCAGCGCCTCCGGATCGCACAGTGGGAAGCGGGGCCCCTCGTCGAAGGCTGCGGCATCCGGATCGAGCTCCACCGCCGCATCCCAGAAGTAGCGCATGAGCTCCATCTTCCCCGCGTAGTCCCAGACGTACGCGCCGATCGTCCCTCCGTTGCTCACCACCCTCGTCATCTCGGCGAGCGCCGCTGCCTGATCGGGAACGAAATTCAAGACCAGCCCGGAGACGACGACGTCGACCGATTCCGCCGGCAGCGGAAGGGCTTCGGCGACTCCCCACTGCAGCCGAGCGCGGCCGCCGAGATTCGCGACGGCCGCCCCCAGGAATCCCTCCGACGGTTCGACCCCGTCGATCGACGATGGCGCGCAGCCGTCGGCGATGGCCGCGCACAGCGCGCCGGTGCCGCACCCGACGTCCAGCCACCTCCTGCCGGGCGGGATCCCCAGCCAGGTGAGGAACAGCGGCGCGACGCGACGGCTCCAGCGCCCGACATAGTGCTCGTAAGCGCTCCAGCGCTCCCAGGTGTCCGATACCCGCTCACGACTCATGGCCCTGCCTTCCGTTCACAACGACTGAGAACCCGATCGCACCGGCTGCAGCCGGAACAGGCGCACGATACGGCCGGAGTCCCGCTCGTAAGCGCGATAACCCGGCCATTGCGACTCGATGCGGCTCCAGGCCTCCTCCCGCTCGGCGTCTCCTATGAGGGTTGCGCGCACCACCAGTCGGCGCCCGCGCACGGTGATGGACGCCTCGGGGTGCGCCAGCAGATTGTAGGTCCAGGCCGGATGCCTCTCCCGCGCGAAGCTCGTCCCTGCGACGATCGCATGTCCGCTCCCGTCCGGCGTGTACATGAGCACCGTGTCGCGCGGAAGGCCTGATTTCGCGCCGAGCGAGTGCAGCACGAGCGACGGAACGAGCAGGCCGCTCAGCTGAACCCGTCCTCCGGTGATACGCCGCATGGCGCGCTCCAGCGGCGGCATCCACTTCGGTGCTGTCAGCCGGAAGAGCCGAGTCCGGCTGACCGGCGCGACGATCGAGCGGACGATGCGGACGACAGTGGCCATGCCACTATTCTCCTTCAGGAGGCCCGTCATGTCCCCAAGCCGGCGTCCCGCGCGCGGGCCACGGCCTCGGCACGGCCGGCCACGTGGAGTTTCGAGAACACGTTCGAGACGTGGTTGCGCACCGTCTTGTCGCTGACGAAGAGGCGGCGGGAGATCTCCGAGTTGGTGAGCCCTCGCGCCACGAGATCCAGTACTTCATGCTCCCTCGCGGTGAGGGAGGGGAACGGCCCGGACTCGGCTCGTCGCCCCGCCGAGAAGTAGGAAAGCACTCTCCCGGCGATCGTGGGCGAGAAGACCACCTCTCCGCGCGAGGCGGTATCCATGGCGCGCGCGATTTCGGCGCTGTCGGCGCCCTTGAGCAGATAGCCGCGGGCTCCTGCGCGCAGCGCTGCGAAGATCGAGTCGTCGCCCTCGAGCATGGTGAGCACCAGTACGGCGACGTCCGGCATCGCCCGGGTGATCTGCCGGGTCGCTTCGACTCCGCTCATGATGGGCATGTTCAGGTCCATCATGATGACATCGGGGCGCAACTCCTCGGCAAGCCGGATGGCCTCCATGCCGTCAGCCGCTTCGCCCACCAGTTCAGTCCCGTCCATGGTGCCGATCACCGTCACGAGCCCCTCGCGATAGAGCGGATGGTCATCGACGACGAGCACACGGACGGTCACGACAGGTGTACCGGTACCCGCGGAACGGAACCGGCCCCCGCACTCGACGGCGACGCCATGGGAATCCGTGCGAGCACCGAGGTGCCCGCCTCGCCCGTCGATATGCGCAGCGCGCCGCCCAGCTCCTCCGCTCGCAGCCGCATGGAGCTGAGGCCGAGCCCAGGCACGGGCTCGGCAGGCACGCCGCATCCGTCGTCCGTGACCTCGATGGCAAGGCTGCTCCCGTCCGTCGTGAGGACGACCCGCACCAGGGAGGCCCTGGCATGGCGGACGGCGTTCGTCACCGCCTCGGCGACGATCCGGTATGCGGCAACATCGACTGCGGCCGACAGCTCCGGAACATCCGCAACTTCCGCCAGAACAGGCACCTCGGGTGTCGACAGCCGAGCTGCGAGTTCGAGCACCGATGCCGAAAGGCCGAACTCGTCGAGGTTCGGGGGGCGAAGCGCGTGCACGAGCGTCCGCACATCGGCTACGGTCGCATTCAGCCGCGGCACGAGTCGGGAGATCAGGGTTGCGGCGGTAGCCGGGTCGTCCGGAGCGAGGCGAAGCGCGGCCTCGGCCTGTAGCGCGAGGGCCGCGAGCGCTGGGCCGATGTCGTCGTGGAGGTCGCGCCGAAGCTGTCGCCGCTCCTCTTCCCGCGCGACGACGATCGCTTCGCGCGCCCGCTGGACCTCGTGGGCGAGCAACACGGTGTGCGCCGCCACGGCCGCCTGGGTTGCCAGGCGCGCGAGCACGACACGGTCGGACGCATCGAATCCCCCCGCCCGGTGCACGACCAGCTCGCCGGTCGGCATCCCGCCGTAGGCGAGGGGCACGCGAGCGATGCCTTCGGCGGCGATCGAATCGATCGGGTTGCCGAATGCCGTGATGGTGCCGTCGGCGAGAAGCAGTTGGGCCCCGGATGCCCGCAGCGATCGGGTGATCTGCTCCACGACGGAGGGCAGCACGCGGGTCGACAACTCCTCAGGGTCGGATGCCGCAGCCAGACGGTCGCCGAGGTGAGCCAGCACAGCATGCGGCTCCTCGACATGACCGTGAACGCGCAGGTTGATCCATCGCTGCAGGCGAGCGTGAAGGGGCAATGCCACGAGGGCGGCCACCGCCGTCGCGACCACAGGGGCGCCCGTCCAGTCGCCGAGAGTGCTGCCCATCAGCCACACGGCCGTCAAGTAGACGCCGATGACGGCCGCGGAGAGCGCGGCGTAGATGATCGAACGGGAGATGACGACGTCGATCTCCCACAATCCGTGGCGCATCACGGCGATACCCAGGGCGATCGGCACCGGCAGCATCGCCAGCCCGGCGATGACCTCCGTGGGGCCGGCGGGGAAGGCGCGGGCCAGGCCTGCGAGCACCAGGGTCGCGGCGACCCCGAGCAGCAGCCATTTGAGCTGCTGGCGCGCAACGTTCGCGGATCGGCGCCATCGAACGGCCAGCGAGGAGATCGCCAGCACGGTGGACAGCGCCAGGAGAATCCCAGTGGCGACCACGGTCACGGGATGCGTGGCGAGAGGGAGACCGATCGGGTTGACCACGTCACGCAACTGAAGGGGGAAGTCCTGCTGCTCGTACGGCGTTGTCGCCCAGACGATCGACGCGGCGAGCACGGTGACGACAGAAAGCCACAACGCGGCACGCCAACGTGGGGATGCCAGGTCACCGCGGGGCAGCAGGTGCGGAAGTACTGAGAGGATGGCGACATAGGAGACCACCCAGAGCCAGGAGCCGGCCCAGAGGGCGAACTCGGCGAGAGGTACGTCCCCCAGCCAGGCCCATTCCATCGTCACCAGCGAGAGCCCGGAGGATGCCCCCACCACGGCGGTGACCCGGCGGATCCACCGCGCATCGCTGCGGCGCAGCATCACCGAGACGGCACCGTACGCGATAGCCGTCGCAAGCCCCATGAACCAGAACGACGGCGTGTGGACGCGGCCCGATGCGGCGTTGACGGCGTGGAGCAGCCCGCCGAGGATCCCCGCGACGACAGCGACGATGCCTCCGACTGCTCCCATCCGCTCATTATGGCGGCGATCGCATCGATGGGCACGGGACAGGAAGTCCCGATCGAGATCAGGACGCACGCCCCTCACCCTCGGGACGGACCGGACGGGACTGTTGTGTCATGACAACACACACCCATACCGAGCACTCGTCCCCCGAACCCCGCCCGGCGGCGCGCCGCCCACCGGCGACCGCGATCGTCGCCACCGTCCTCACCGTCCTTCTCGCCTCGGTCGGCAGCTATGGTGCGATCTACTTCTCCGGACTCGACGGATATGACCCGGTGGATGCCACGTTCCTCTCCATGTACTGTTATCTCTCCCTCATCGGGATCGCGTCAGTGATCGCACAGTGGAGGGGCAGCGCCGTAGGCCAGGCGGGTACGATCGCCTGGGGACTCTTCATGGCACTGTTCACGCTCGTCAAGCTCGTCACGATCCAGGAGACGGAGGCGATCGCCTTCGGCGTGATCGCCCTCGTCGTGGTCGCGCTCGAGCTGGCTCCCCCGACGCGCCGTTTCATCCGCTCCCGGCAGACGCCGCTGTCGGCCTAGGAAGAGGCCAGGAGGGCGAACCGGTGTCCTGTCGACGGCACCGGTTCGTCCCTCGCGAATCGTTCAGGCGACCTGCCGGATGGTGAGGATCTGCTCCGCGCGGCCGAACGGCCCGGTGAGGTCGTGCAGGACCGTTGAGGTCAGTCCGACGCCATCCGAGCCGAAACTGACCGAGTTCTGCAGACCCAGCCACTCCCCCGCCGGCTCGCGGTACAGGTGTATCTGCAGGTCGACGTTGGGAAAAAGATAGCTTCCCGGTCCGGGTCTCACCCGGGTCGCGACGCCGTTGCTCGTGTCGACGAGCCCGATCAGTCGCGCGACGTCGGAGAACGGCGCGCCGTCGACGAGCGGATGCCGCGTGCGCAGCCAGGCGCGGCCACGTCCCGGTGCGTGCCCGGGGGCCGTGCGGACCTCGATCGACTGGATGTACCCGCCGGGCCATTCGGTCAGCGTGAGCGGCTCGGCGGCGTCCGGTCCTGGCATCGGCTCGTCCTCGATCGCCGCGACCGCGCTCG
>DATCXP010000087.1:0-2486 GCA_036565765.1 Terrimesophilobacter sp. | reverse complement strand
CGCCGGCCCGCTCCGCCCGCGCGGTCAGGTCGGCCGCGACCGCGGCGAGCGCCACTGCCACCGCGGAGCGCTCCTCGCCGGCATCCTTCTGGCGGGGCGCCGTCGAGGGCTCGGGAATCGGGTCCGGCATGCGCAGGACAGGACCGGATGCGATTCCTCTTCCGACACCGATACCGTGCAATTCCCGCATAAGGACTCCCGCTGTGCTCAACCGTTGGCTTGTTCCAGAGGTTACCCCCATTCGGCAGGTGTCCGGCTCCTCCCGGTATCGTGGAAGGCTGAGACCGAGATCGGGAGAGCACACATGACTGAAGCTACGAGAACCGTGACCTTTGGATCCGCCGTCGGAATGCACGCCCGCCCCGCAGCCACGATCGCGAAGGCCGCGGCTGCGAGCGGACATTCGGTGACGCTCGAATCCGCGGGCAAGAAGGCGAACGCCGCGAGCGTGCTTCTTCTGCTGGCCATGGGAGTCTCCCAGGGCGATCAGCTCACGATCACCGTCAGCGGGGACGATGCCGACGCGACGGCCGACGAGCTCGCCGCGCTCATCGGCTCCGAGCTCGACACGGAGTAGCTCGGCGCCTCGACGCTTCGATAGATTCTCCCGCGGGTCGGCGGACTGGTCGCCACGAAGACCACGCGGCGTTTCGTGAACCGTGCGGATGCTGTGGTGGCCGCATCGATGACGAAACACCGCACGGTCGGCCGGGGCTAGCATGTGGGGATGCGGGAACCCGGGCGGCGGCATCCTGTGCTGGCCCTGGTCGGCTCGGCGCACCCAGGGCCGTCGCTTGCCGTCACGCTCATCACCGTCGTGCTCGGCGCGAGTATCGGCCTCGAGCCCTGGCGGCTCACAGCGCTCGGTGCCGCCATGCTGTGCGGCCAGGCCTCGGTCGGCCTGTCCAACGACTGGCTGGATGCCGCCCGCGACCGAGCGGCCGGGCGAACGGACAAGCCGGTCGCCGCCGGCGACATCGGGGTTCCGCTCGTGCGCGGTGCCGCGTTCATCCTGCTCGCTCTCGCGGTCGCGCTGACACTGCCGCTTGGAGCCCTCGCGACGATCGCGCACGCGGTCTTCCTGGTGGCGGGCTGGGGGTACAACCTCGGTGTCAAGAGCACCGCGCTCTCGGTGCTCCCCTACCTCGTGGGCTTCGGCGCGCTCCCTCTCCTGGCAACGCTCGCACTTCCCGCGCCCGTCGGCGCTACCTGGTGGGCGATCGGTGCAGGTGCGCTTCTCGGTGCCGCAGCGCACTTCGCGAACGCGCTTCCCGATCTCGAAGCCGACCGGGCTACCGGCATCGTCGGCCTTCCCCACCGGATGGGAGAACGCGCATCCGGGATCGTGACATTCCTGGCGCTCGCGACGGCATCCGGGCTCGTCATCGTCGGGCCGGGGATGGCGCTCGGTACCGCCCAGTGGGTCGCGGCAGGGCTCATCGCGACAATCGTCGTCTTCGGAGTCGCGCTCGCGCTCACGAGGCCGCCGGGAAGGTTGCTGTTCCAGCTCGTCATCCTCGCGGCGCTCATTGCGGTCGTGTCGCTCGTGTTCGCGGGGGACATCACCGTTGGTTGAAGAGGGACCCCTTCCCCGAATCCACGGAGCGGTACGCCAGAGGCCCCATCGCTCAAGGCCGGCGGAGAGTTCTTGTGGTTCGGGGTTCGGCGGGCATCTTCGGGCGGAACCGCAAGAACTCTTCGCCGGCCGGTCAGGCGAGGCCGATCAGGGGTAGAGGCCCCGGATGACGTGCGCCTCGACAACGCGCTGCACCGCGAGCGTCGTGGCGGCCCCGCGCAGGGACAGATCGCGTTCCTTCGCATAGTCGTGCACGCGATTCCAGGCGCCGATCATGCGCTCCTCGAGGCGTGACTCGACTTCGTCCTCGCGCCACCAGTAAGCCTGGTTCGCCTGCACCCACTCGAAGTAGGAGACGATCACACCACCCGCATTCGCGAGGATGTCCGGTACGACGATGCAGCCCCGTCGCTCAAGGATCGCGTCGGCGCTCGGTGTCGTCGGGCCGTTCGCGCCCTCCACGATGACCTTCGCCTTCACCCGCGGGGCATTCTCCTCGTGGATGACGCCCTCCACGGCCGCCGGAATGAGCAGGTCGACCTCGAGCTCGAGGAGTTCGCCGCCCGCGAGAGCGTCGGCACCGGCAAATCCGACCACGCTGCCGGTCTCATCGACGTGGAGCCCGAGTTTCGCGATGTCGAGACCCGACTCGCGGTACACGCCGCCGTACTCGTCGCTCACCGCCACGACCGTGAGCCCGGCCTCGAACGCGAACTGGGCCGAGCCGCGACCGACCTTGCCGAAGCCCTGCACGGCGGCGGTCGATTTCGTGGGATCGATTCCGTTGTCGCGCAGCGCGGCAAGCGCGATGTGCACGACCCCCTCCGAGGTGGAGGTCGCCCGTCCGAGGGATCCGCCGATGCTGATCGGCTTGCCGGTCACGACGGCGGGGATCGAGTAGCCCTTGTTC
>DATCXP010000071.1:0-22872 GCA_036565765.1 Terrimesophilobacter sp. | reverse complement strand
TCCGACCCCCGAAGGCAATGGCCGGCTCGATGAAGCCGGCACTCATGAGACCGGTGAGGCGGATGATCCGCGCATGACCGAGGCCGACGCCATGGTCCAGCACGGCATCGCCGCTGCGCTCGCCTCCATCGCGCACCGCGGGCAGGTCGACAAGATCGGCGCCGCGTATATAGATCATCCGGCACGCGTTGCGGAGCGCTTCGACTGGCTCGGCGAACCTGTGCATCACTGTGCGGCCTGGCTGCACGATGTTGTGGAGGACAGCGACATCACGGAGCAGGACCTGCTCGATGCGGGTATCCTCCCTGCGACTGTCGACGTCGTCGCGCTGTTGACGCGCCGCAACGACGTGTCGGATGGGGACTACTACGCTCGCATCAAGGCGAACCCGATCGCGAGGGCGGTCAAGCTCGCCGACATCGCGGACAACTGCGCGGCCTGGCGCGTGCGCAGGCTCGACCCGGAGTTGCAGGCCTCGTTCGCGCAGAAGTACTCCGCCGCGCGGGTGGCGCTGGAAGCCGTGCCGGGGGAGTAGCGCAGGCTACGGCTCGAGCGATCGCCCGGCCCACTTCAGGAGCGTCCAGCCCTTCGTCGCGGAGCCTTCGAGCTCGACGACACCCGTGTTGTCGAGCGCATTCTCGGCCGCGAACGACGGCGAGATGTTGCGCGCGCGGCTCGCGACCCAGACCCGGATGGCGGCGCCGTGGCTCACCGCGGCCGCCACCTGCGCACCGCTCGCCGAGATACCGGCGATCTCGGCGTCGAACCTGCCGAAGAAGGCATGCCCATCCGGCCCTCCCGGCATCGCGGTGGCCAGGTCACCGAGTCCCCACGCGTAGACGGTCTCCAGGTAGCGGCGGATGGACTCCCGGTCGCTGCGCGACTCGAGCTCGCCCGCTTCGATCTCGTGAAGGCCGCTCCTGACCTCGACGTCGAGTCTCCGCCGGTTCGAGAGCGGCCCCGCCGTCAGCTGCGTGCGCACGAGTGTCGAAGCATAGATCGCCTCGATCGACTCCTCGCGCAGAGTCTCGGCGAGGGCGGCGGCCTGCTGCAGGCCGAGGTCGGTCAGCCCCGGGCCGGGGTGAGCCGTGTCGAGCTGACCGAGAACATTGCCCGGTGTCTGGCCATGCCGGATGAGAAGGAGACGCACATGCTCCAGCCTAGGCGGGTACCCAGGTTTCGCCGGAGGGGGGCGGGTCCTCGTCCTCTTCCTCCTCGACGCGTTCGTCGGGGTCGAGCGTTGGCGGCGGGGAGATCTCCGGCTCATCGCTCAGGTCGACTTCGCGCTCGTCATCGGGGTTCGGCTCGAATTCCCTGTCCATGCACACACCGTAGTCCCGGGTGCTGGTGACTGCCTGAGACTCGCGGACTACCGTGGAGAGCATGGAACAGACCGCGTCGACCCCCGAGGTGTTCACGATCGGGCACTCGACGCATCCGGCAGACGAGTTCGTGCGGATGCTCCGGGCGAACGGCGTCGAACTCGTCATCGATGTGCGCACCGTACCCGGCTCCCGCCACAACCCGCAGTTCGCCGAGAAGGAGCTCGAAAGGTGGCTCCTGGACGCAGGCATCGGCTACCGCCGCATGGCGGAGCTCGGGGGACTGCGCCGCACGACAAAGGAGAGTGTGAACGGCGGATGGCGGAACGCCTCGTTCCGAGGATTCGCCGACTACATGCAGACACCGGAGTTCGACGCCGGCATCGACGAGCTGATTGCCGCAGCGCGGAAGCAGGCCGTCGCGATCATGTGCGCGGAGGCGGTGCCATGGCGATGCCACCGCTCGCTCATCGGCGACGCACTCCTGGCCCGTGGCGGGCGGGTTCTCGACATCATGAGCGAGAAGTCGACGAGACCGCACGGGCTCACCTCATTCGCAAAGGTCGAGGGCACGCGGGTCTGGTACCCCGAGCCGTCCTAGATCACGCGGTCTCGTCGGAGAGGAGCTTGGCCGCGTCCGTCCCGGTTTCCAGAATGTGCTGACGTGCCTTGGCCCCCGCCTGCTCGCTGTCACCCGCCGCGATCAGCTCGACCAGGGTGTTGTCCATGCTGACCCAATCGGCTCCATGCCGGCTGGTGACCATCTCGAAGTAGAACCGGGCGCGCTTCTCCAGGTTGGCCGACAGCGCCGCCAGCACGCTGTTGCATGCCGCAGACCTGATGACCTTGCCGAGCTCGACGCTGGCACGGGACATCGCATCGACATCGCCCTCGGCCGCCGCATCCTGCCGCTTCTGGATGATCCGCCTGAGCTCTGCGACGTCGGCGTCCGTCCTGCGCTGCGCAGCGAGCGCGGCGATCTGCGATTCGATGCCGGAGCGCGCCTCGAACAGCTCCTGGAGCTCCGCGGCGGACCGGTCGCGCACATACGTGCCGTAGTGCGGCTTGATCTCCACCCAGCCCGCTTCGTGCAGCGAACGCAGCGCTTCCCTCACCGGAATGCGGCTGACGCCGTAGTGCGCGGCGATGTCATCGGCGTGCAGTCGCGAGCTGGGGGCGATGTCCCCGCGGATGATGGCCTCTTCGAGTAGCGAGTGGATCTGGGCCGGCAGTGTCGTTGCCCCCAGCGACTCCGTCGGGCCCTGAAGGCTTCCGAGGATGTCGTGGGGAAGTGCAGCGCTCAAACTCATGTTGCGTCAACTCTTTCCAGCGCCGGGAGGGATTGCTGTGCCATTGTATTGTGCAAATTTTCCTCGTCAGTGGTCTGACACGGTCTGCTCACGAATTCAGGAAGGCGATCGCCGCCATGGTGTACAGGGAAACGCATCGGACCACCTCGTCTTCTTCCGCGTAATCGTCGACTCCCGCCGACAGGGTCGGCTGAGGGCCGAAGCAGAGCGCCGGCACCCCCTGCTGGCGCCAGCGACTCGCGTCGCTCGCGGGCAGCCGGATCGCGTACTCCGGTTCTGCAGTGCCGATGAGCCCGGCGGCATGGTTCCACGCCCGGGTCAGCGCGTTGTCCGGCGAGGTCCAGTTCGGGTCCCAGCCCTTGATCCGCCGCACCGTCACGCCACCGACCGACTCTGCGATGCTCGCGACCATGGCCTGGGCGGCATCCGTGCCGATACCGGGTGGCAGGCGCAGGTCGATCTCGGCGCGCCCGTCGATGGCCACCTGACCCACGAAGGTGCCGGCGTCGATGATGCCGACATTGGCCGTGAGCTCGAATCCGGGATCCTGCTCGACGGCGAAGTAGCCGGCGAGCTCCGCGGGCGGCTCCTGGCGCACGCCGTTCAGGGCGTCGATGGCGGCCACCGCGGCGGCGAGCCGAGCCGTGGCAGAACGGCCCCGCTTGACCGAGGAGGAGTGGCCGGCGTCGCCGGTGGCGTTCAGCTCCAGCCACAGCACGCCCTTCTCGCCGATGCCCAGCCGCCGGAAGCCCGGCCCCTCACCGCAGATGAGCCCATCGCCGTAGAAGTGCGGATGCTCGCGCAGCAGGAACGCCGCGCCGTTCTCGCCGAACACGACCTCATCGCTCACGGCCGTGAAGGTGATGCGCCCCCGCCAGGCGGTGCGATGCTCGTTCAGGAGCGCCGCCGCCGTGACCATGGCGGCGACTGCGCCCTTCATGTTGCCCATCCCGAGGCCGTACAGACGCCCGTCCCGTCTGGTCAGGTCCCAGACGGGGACACTCCAGGCGTCTTCGTCGCCGGGGGGCATGGTGTCCAGGTGCACGTTCAGCACCAGGTGGGGGCCCGGTTTGCCTGAGTCAATCTCCGCGATCACGGAGGGCATCGCCTCGACCTGCCGCTCGAGCCGCGGCGAGAGGCCGAGAGAGGTCAGCGCCGTCAGTACGACATCCGCGACAGCGCGGGTGTCGCCCTCCGGGTTGACGCTGCGGGCGGCGACCAGCGCAGTGCACAGGTCGACGAGGTCCTCTCGTCGTGCTTGCGCGCTCTCTGTGATCTGCGCGGCGAGGCCGGTGATCGGCTCGTGGACGGTCATACTGCTCCTGTCGTGACATTGCGACGCCAGTCGGCCGCGGCGTAGGGGGTGTTGTTCTTCAGGCCGGCCGCCACGACGGCGCCGAACACGTCGTCGCCGCTCTTTCGATCCGTCACCCGGTGGCCGAGGTCGGCCAGGGCCTGCCGCTCCTGGTGGTCTGCCTCGATCAGGAGCGAGCCGCCTTCGCTGCGCCATCGAGGTGCTGCGAGCGCTTCGTCGAGCGACCGCTCGCCGAAGCGAAGCCGGGACAGCACCTGCAGCAGGGTCTGCACCTGGCCATCCGCCCCCGGCGTGGCGAGCGCGATGACCTCGCCGCCCGGCCCGATGAGCATCGAGGGAGCGAGCGTGTGGACGGGCCTCTTGCCGGGGCCGGCCGCGTTCTCCCCGCCGGTGAAGCCCGCCGCTCGGTTGCCGAGGACGATCCCGAGCTCCGGAACGAAGACACCGGAGCCGAAGTCGTCGAAGACGCTCACGAGGGACGAGACGACCATGCCGTCGGCGTCTGCCGCGGCGACTCCCGCGGTGTGCAGGTAGGCGCGTGGCCCGCCGCGACGTCCGGCTCGTTCGCGATCGACCTGCAGCTCGATGTCGAGCAGGTCGTCGCGGACCGCGACGTCGTCGCGGTAGCCGAATGCGGCCTCCGTCGCCTCGACCATCAGGTGGTCGAGGTTGTCGCCGCTCGTGTCACCGGCTGCGTCGAGCCAGCGGGCCGCCATGGCCAGCAGGATGCCCTGTGTGGCAGGCGGCTGCACGTACAGCCGCTGGTCGCCCCATGCCGTCGCCGCCGCGGACAGCAGTTCGCTGGCCTGATTGGCGAGGTCGGATTCCGACAGAGTCCCGCCCGTGCGGGCGACGGCCGACGCGATCGCGGTCGCGGCGCTGCCGGAATAGAAGGCGCCTGCGCCGCTCTCGGGGATGCTGCGCAGCAGGGCGGCGAGCTCGGGCTGACGCCACCGATCGCCCTCGCGAAGACCGAGCAGGCTCCAGTCGGCCCCGCCGTAGTGCGAGATCCTGCTGCGCTGTGCCGTCACAGCCGCGGCGAGTGCGCCGTCGACCGGGAAGCCGCGCTCCGCAAGGCCTGCGGCGGGAGCCAACACCTCTTCGAGGGGGAGCCTGCCCCAGCGGGCATGGCTCGCGATCCACCCGTCGACCAGGCCGGGAACGGTCACCGAGCTGCCGCCATCCGTCGCGTAGCGTGCCGGCGGGACCATGGCGCTCCTGCCGGTCCCGTTGACGGCGGTCACTATTCCATCAAGGTGCACGAGCGCGAGGAGGTCGCCGCCGAGTCCGGCCGCGTGAGGCATGGTCACGCAGATCACCGCCTGCGCTGCGATGGCCGCGTCGAGCGCGCTGCCGCCCTGTTCCAGCATTCGGACGCCTGCAGAGACCGCGAGAGGGTGGGCTGCGGAGATCGCACCCCGTTCTCCGGAGACCGGCCTGCTGTGCCGGATCCGGGCCGGTGGGAACTCCTCTGTCATGGCCTGCCTCTCCGTTGCGGTCGTACCGTGCTCCGGGGGCCATGTCGATCTTGTATCGACTTGCCCCCTCGCGATGTATAGATTATAAAGGATAAACGACGGCGCGAGAAGCCGGATCGCACGACCCGGATCCTACGAATCTGACCGTCATAACGGCAACGATTCACACCGCACCACGATTCAAGGAGGAATCTATGAAGGCTCTCAACAAGGTGCTCTTCGCGGCAGTATGCGCGACGAGCGTGCTCCTGTCCGGATGCGCCATCGGGGGCGGTACGCCGCAGACCCCGCCGGCTTCCGGCACAGTGGATCGCCCCGGCGCCCCGCTGTCGACCGGCTTCAGCGACGCGACGGTTGCCGCCTGCAAGGTCTCGTCGCCGACGCTTGACGCGATCCGCGAGCGCGGAACGCTCAACTGGGGCATCGGCGTCTCGCCGCCCTTCGGCTTCAAGCTCGCAGACGGCTCCTGGGCCGGTGTCGAGGCGGACAGCGCGCGAGAGCTGGCCGCCCTGCTCGGCGTCACGGTAGAGATCCAGGACTACGACTACGGGATCATGACGGCCGCGATCCAGTCCAAGAAGGCCGACATCGTCGGAGCCCAGCTCTTCATCACGCCGGAGCGCTCGGCCGCGATCGGCTTCAGCGACTTCTACTACCTCTCCGGCCAGCTGTTCTACGTTCTGGAGTCCAGCAGCTACCAGACCATCGAGGACCTGAACAGCGCGGACGTGAGGTTCGTCTACGGAACGGGCAACGCCCAGAAGGCAATCGCGGAGAAGTACATCCCGAAGGCGAAGATCTCGGACGCCCCGCTGCGCGGGCAGCTTCTGCTCTACGAATTCCTCGCGGCGGACCAGGCGGACGCTTCCATGGTGGAGGCGGCGCCCATGCCGGTTCTGCTGTCCCAGTACACGAAGCCTCAGCTCGCCGCCATCGGCCTGAAGGGACGAGTGACGACGCCGACAGCGCAGGAGACCGACATCATCGATCCCTTCGAGGTCGCTTTCGGGCTTCCCCAGGGCGACACGGCGTGGAAGGGCTGCGTCGACGCCTGGGTGAGCGAGGCGCGCAGTACCGGACGCATGGACGACCGTATCCAGTACTGGCTCGATGAGAGCAATGCGGGCTAAGCAGAAATGATCCCCTTCGCCGCAGACAGCTATGTCTTCGACTTCGGTTGGTTGCCGGGAGCGCTGCCGATCTTCCTCCAGGCAGCGTTCCTGACCATCCAGATCCTCGTCTGGTCCGCCATCATCTCGATCATCGTCGGGCTGCTGGCGGGCCAGATGCTGATGAGCAAGCGCGCCTGGCTGCGGGTCCCGGCGAGGATCTATGTCGACTTCTTCCGGCTGACGCCGATCCTGTTCCAGATCGTCGCCATCTTCTTCCTGATCCCGATCGTGTTCGGGGTGTCGATGCCGGCCTTCACGAGCGGCGTGATCGCGCTCAGCCTGAACTACGGCGCGTTCTTCGCCGAGGTGTTCCGGGCCGGGGTGCAGAGCATCGACAAGGGGCAATGGGAAGCGGCCGACTCGATGGGGATCCCGCGCCTGCGGACCCTGGTTCGTATCGTCTACCCCCAGGCACTCCGCCGGATGCTCCCCCCGATCGCGAACATGCTGATCAGTCTCGTGAAGGACACCAGTCTGATCTCGGTGATCGGAGTCGCGGAACTGTTCAACACCGCTCAGAGCGTCGGTGCCGCCACCTTCCGGCAGATCGAGGTCCTGCTGCTGATCTCGCTCATCTACCTCGTGATCAACCTGCCCCTCGCCCTCAATGCCGAACGACTGAACCGGAGGATGAACGTTGCCAAATAACCCGCAAGGCGCATCCGGCGCCACTGCCGCACGGGACGTCGTCATCTCGGTTCGCGGGCTTCACAAGAGCTACGGGAACGTCGAAGTGCTCAAGGGCGTCGACCTCGAGGTCACCAGGGGAGAGGTCGTCTGCATCATCGGACCGAGCGGCTCGGGAAAGAGCACCCTGCTGCGCTGCCTGAACCACCTGGAGGTGCCGACGGCCGGCACCGTCGAGGTGCTGGGCCAGAAGATGGAATGCTCGCCGCGTGAACTCTCGCGCATCCGGCGTGACATCGGGATGGTGTTCCAGCAGTTCAACCTGTTCCCGCACATGACCGCCGTGCAGAACGTGATGGAAGGACAGCGCTCTGCGCTCGGCCGCAGCGTCGCCGAATCGCGGTCTCTCGCGCTCAAGGCGCTAGCCGACGTCGGACTGGCCAGCCACGCGGATGCCCGACCGCAGTCGCTGTCCGGTGGGCAGCAGCAGCGCGTCGCGATCGCCCGCAGCCTCGCCATGGACCCGAAGGTCATGCTCTTCGACGAGCCGACATCCGCGCTCGATCCTGAGCTGCGGGCCGAGGTACTCGACACCATGCGCAAGCTCGCCGGCCAGGACCGCACGATGGTCGTCGTCACCCACGAGATGAGTTTCGCGAAGCTCGTTGCCGACCGCGTAGTGTTCATCGACGGTGGAGTGATCGTCGAGCA
Source organism: Terrimesophilobacter sp. (assembly GCA_036565765.1). Classification (GTDB taxonomy): domain Bacteria; phylum Actinomycetota; class Actinomycetes; order Actinomycetales; family Microbacteriaceae; genus Terrimesophilobacter. The sequence goes on along the minus strand of DATCXP010000071.1, from coordinate 14,937 downwards.
GGGGGAGCCGAACGAGGTCCTTGGCAACCCGTCGACCGAGCGCCTTCAGCGCTTCCTCAACCTCGTGCTGTGGGGCGAGGACAGCTGATCGCCCCCACCACCCATTCCCGTGCCTGCGCCGGCACAGTCACATCGATCCAGAACAGAAAGAAGACTCCATGACCACCGTCATCGGCACAACGCCGCCTGCTGAGAAGCAGAAAGACATGCTTCGGCAGATGATCCGCATCCGCCGCTTCGAGGAGAAGCTCGCCGCGCTGTTCAAGCGCGGAACGCTTCCAGGATTCGTGCACCTCTACCTCGGTGAGGAGGCCATCGCCGTCGGCGTGTGCGCCGCCCTGCGACCGGATGACCGGATCACCTCGACCCACCGCGGCCACGGCCATCTCATCGCCAAGGGCGCGACCGTCGACAAGATGATGGCGGAGCTCTTCGGCCGCATCGACGGCTACTGCCGCGGCAAGGGCGGCTCGATGCACATCGTGAGCTTCGAGCTCGGGATCATGGGCACCAACGGCATCGTCGGCGGCGGCATCCCGATCGGCACCGGATCGGCCTGGGGCGACCAGCAGCTCGGTCGCGACTCGGTGACCGTGGTGTTCTTCGGGGACGGCGCATCCAACCAGGGCGTGTTCTTCGAGTCGATGAACCTCGCCGCCGTCTGGAAGCTCCCGGTTATCTTCGTCTGCGAGAACAACGGCTACAGCGAGTGGTCGCCCACCGAGACGGTCACCGCGGGCAGGATCGCCGACCGCGGCACGCCGATGGGGATCCCCGGGGTGCAGATCGACGGCAACGATGTCGAGGCGGTCCGCGTCGCAACGGAGACTGCCGTCGCCAGGGCGCGAGCCGGTGAGGGCCCGAGCCTGATCGAGGCGCGCACTTACCGCTGGCACGGTCACAACGAGGGCGAGGAGGCCTTCGCGGGGAACTACCGCCCGCAGGCCGAGCAGGATGAGTGGCGCGCTCGCGAACCGATCGCACCGTACGCCGAGAAGCTGATCGCCGGAGGCGTGATCGACCAGGCCGAGTGGGACGCCATCGACGCAGAAGAGACCGAGGCCGTAGAGGCTTCTGTCACCTTCGCCGAGAACAGCCCGTTCCCTGACCCAGAGGAAGCCCTGCAGCACCTGTTCGCTGCGACCGAGAACGGAGACGACAAGTGACCACGACGCAGGACAATGCGCAGCCGGTGGAGGGCAAGGAGCGCCCGACCTACTTCATCAAGGCGATGAAGGAGGGGCTCGCCGACGCCATGCGCGAGGACGACCGCGTTGTCGTCATCGGCGAGGATGTCGACCGCTCGGTCATCGGGGCGACCCGCGGCCTGTCGAAGGAGTTCGGCGAGATGCGGGTGCGCAACACCCCGATCTCGGAGCAGGCGTTCGTCGGTGCCGCCGTCGGTGCTGCTGCAGCGGGCCTCCGTCCCGTCGTCGACATGATGATCGGCGCCTTCTTCTACGTGTCGATGGACCAGCTGGCCAACCAGGCCGCGAAGCTGCCCTACATGTCGGGCGGCCAGGTCAACCTGCCCATCACCTACTTCACCGCGACCGGCCCGAGCGGCGGGGGTGCCGCGCAGCACTCCGAGAACCTTCACCCGATGCTGATGAACGTCGCCGGCCTGAAGATCGTGATGCCGAGCACCCCCTACGACGCGAAGGGCCTCATGCTCTCCGCCGTGCGGGACCCCAATCCGGTCGTCTACCTGCAGGACCATGTGCTCGGCGGCACCCGCGGGCATGTGCCAGCGGAGAGCTACACGATCCCGCTCGGCCTCGCCGACATCAAGAAGTCGGGCACCGATGTCACGGTCGTCGCCATCGGCGCGACCGTGCCGAAGGCGCTCAAGGTCGCGGCGAAGCTCGAAGCAGAAGGCACCAGTGTCGAGGTCATCGACCCGCGAACCCTCGCGCCGCTCGACCTCGACACCATCCTGGCGTCGGTCGCCCGCACCGGGCGCCTTGTGGTCGTGGACAACGCCAGGCTGACGGCATCCGCCGCAAGTGAGATCGTCGCCTCCGTCGTTCAGGCCGGCTTCGACACGCTCAAGTCCGCTCCGGAGCGCGTGGCCTGGGCCGACGTCCCCGTTCCGTTCAGCGCCCCGCTGGAGCACCGCGTCCTCGTGCAGGAGGACGACATTCTGGCCGCGATCCTGCGCACCCTGTCCTGATCGCACCACCGCAAGCTACGAAAGAGGAACACACCATGGATATCATCCTTCCCAAGTGGGGCATGACGATGCAGGAAGGCATCATCGCCTCCTGGCTGGTCGCCGTCGGGGACACCGTCACCGAGGGAGAGCCCATTGCAACGGTCGAGACCGAGAAGGTCGAGGCCGAGATCGAGGCGCCGGCAACCGGCACGATCGCCGAGCTGCTCTTCGAGGTAGGCGACACCGCAGAGGTCGGCGCGGTCATCGCGCGTATGTCATGACGATCGTGTTCGATCTGCCCGTCGCGCCCAGCAGGATGCGCAAGGCGATCGTCCGCACCGTCACGGCAAGCGCCGCCGTTCCCCAGTACTCGCTCGAGATCGACGTGCCGGTCGCGCCCATCCTTCTGGCGAAGGATGCCGCGCGGGCCACGGCGTCGCGAGCATCGGTGAGCGACGTGATCCACTTCGCGGTGGTGCGGGCGCTCGCCGATCACGCGAGCCTGAACGCCTCCTTCACCGAGGAAGGCGCGGTCTACCATTCAGCGGTGAACCTCGCGTTCATCGTCGAGGTGGCGGACGGAATGGTGACACCGGCCATCCTGGGAGCGGACCGGATGGATCTGGCCGGACTCGCGGCGGCACGGGCGCGTCTGACCGAGGCTGCGCTGAACGGAACGCTCACGCCCGAGGAGATGCTGAGCGGGACCTTCACCGTCTCCAATCTCGGAACCCTCGGAGTCCACCGGTTCAACGCCATGGTGCTGCCTCCGCAGGCGGCGATCCTGGCGGTTGGGTCTCCTGGCGTCTCCGGCGTGCTGACGCTCACTCTCAGTTGCGACCACCGGGTCGTTGACGGTGCCCCGGCTGCGCGCTTCCTGAAGCAGATAGCCGATCACCTGGGCGATTCGCCCGCGGATGAGAGGGCATCGTGAACCTGATGCGCAGTTCTGACGTCACCGTGACGCTCGCCCAGGCCCTGATCGAGGAGGTGCACGCCGAGTGCCTGCGACGTGGGCTCCGGCTCGCGGCGGCAGTGGTCGATCGTGGCGGCAATCTGGTCGCGGCCGCGCGCATGGACGGGGCGCAGCTCGCGGCGCTCTCCCTCGCAACGGATAAGGCGTACACCGCTGTCTCCTTCGGGTTCCCGACCAGCGCATGGGTGGAGAGCTCGGCGCCGGGCGGATCGGATTGGGGGCTGGGCAGCACGCTCGGGGGGCGCTCCGTCGTGTTCCCCGGTGGTGTGCCGCTGTACGCCGACGGCGAGCTGGTCGGCGCGCTCGGCGTGAGCGGAACGGCCTCGACCATCGACGAGGAGTGTGCGGCGATCGCCGTTGCGGCGTGCGGGCTGACGGTGGACCGATGAGCGTCGCCCTTGTAGCAGGAGGGGCGACGGGGATCGGCGCCGCCGTGATGCGGGCGCTCCGCCTCCGCGGTGACACGGTGCTGCTCGCGGACCGGAACGCGGATGCCGGACGCGCCCTGGCCGCAGAGGACCTGCCGGGGGCTGCAAGGTTCTTCGAATGCGATCTCGGAACCCTCGACGGCCCGAAGGCGGCGGTCCAGGCTGCGGCGGAACTCGGCGGGGGAAGGCTCGACACCATCTTCTACAACGCCGGAATCCTTCTCGCCCGACCGCTCGCCGACTGGACGGCCGAGGACTGGGATCTCACCTCTGCGGTCAATCTGCGGGGCCCGTTCCTGATCGTCCAGGCGGCAGAGCAGTACCTGAGGGACTCGGATCGTGGTCGCGTCATCCTGACCTCGTCGACCGGCGCGCTGCGCGGTCACGCCGGGATGCCCGCATACCATGCGACGAAATCCGGACTCCTGGGACTGGTTCGAGCCCTCGCCGATGAGCTGGGACCGCACGGGACCACCGTGAACGCGATCTGCCCCGGCTGGGTCGACACCCCGTTCAACGACGGGTTCTGGAGCCACCAGTCTGATCCGGGTGCGGCACTCCACAACCTCGAGCAGAGTATTCCACTACGCCGGCAGGCGCTTCCGCACGACATCGTCGGCAGCGTCCTCTTCCTGGCGTCCGCCGACTCCGCCTACGTCACGGGCCAGGCGCTCGTGATCGATGGCGGCTACACCGCCGTCTGAAAGAATAGGGACCCTTCAATGCAGCATGATCTGTTTCTCAACCCTGCCGCCGTTGCCTCGATCGAACCGGAGGCGACGAGCGGGCCGCTGCCGATCGAATTCCATCGCCTGATGCCCGGCTATGCACAGACCGAACTGCTCGATTGCCCTGCCATTGCGGCACGGTTGGGCGTCGCGCGGGTTCTGATCAAGGACGAGTCGACCAGGATGGGGCTCCCTTCGTTCAAGATGCTCGGCGCATCGTGGGCCGCGTCCTCCGCCGTGCGGAGGGAGTGGTTGCACGACACGGCCGGCGTCCTGACGCCGGAGCAGATCGGGGAGTTGATCCCGGAGCCCGAGACCCGCCGACTGGTCGCCGCGACCGACGGGAACCACGGCCGTGGCGTGGCACGGATGGCGTCCCTGCTCGGCCTTGCCTGCACGATCTACGTCCCGAAGGGGACTGCGGCAAGCCGCATCGCCGACATCGAGGGTGAAGGCGCAACCGTTCACGTCGTCGACGGCAGCTACGACGACGCCATCGCGGTATCGGCGCGCGACGCCGACGATCGCACGATCGTGGTCTCGGACACCTCATGGGAGGGCTACAGCGAGATTCCGAGATCGGTCAGCCGCGGGTACTCGACGCTGTTCCGCGAGGTGGATGACACCCTGGCTCGTGCCGGCATGGGCGCGCCGTCTGTCGTGGTGTTCCAGGCCGGAGTCGGCTCGTTCGCCGCGGCAGGGCTCCGGCACTACCGCGGCACAGACTCGGCCGCGGCCCCGCGCACGGTGATCGTCGAGCCGGGCAGCGCCAACTGCCTCATGGAGTCTGCGCGCGCCGGAGAGCTCGTCGAAGTGCCCGGTCCGCACGACTCGACGATGGCGGGGCTCAACTGCGGGCTGCCGTCCCAGCTGGTCTGGCCGGTCGTCGCGGCAGCAACCGACGTGTTCCTGGCCATCGACGACGATGCTGCCGACGTCGCCATGCGACTGCTGGCGGAATCCGGGGTCGTCGCCGGCGAGTCCGGGGCGGCCTCGCTCGGCGGGCTGCTCTCCGTTGTTGACTCGGGGACCGCCCAGGAGCGGAGCCTCCTCGGTCTGGACGCCGAGGCGAGCATCCTCCTCGTGAACACCGAGTGGGCGACCGACCCTGTGAACTACGAGCTCGTCGTCGGCGTCGCGCCGCACCAGGTCGAGTCGGAGAAGGAACTGCGGCGCACCGCCGCAGGAGTCGTGATCCGGTGACGGGTGCCGGAATCCTGAACCCGGTGAGCCTGTCCGAGAAGACGTCGCCACCGCTGTGGCGACTCATCGCGATCGGGCTCGTCGCCGGGCTGCTCTCCGGTGCGTTCGGCGTCGGCGGCGGCGTTCTCATCGTCCCCGCGCTCGTGGTCGTCCTCGGCATGCAGCAGCGCCTGGCGCACGGCACATCGCTCGCGGCCGTTGTGCCGATCTCCGTCGTCGGGGCCGCAACCTACCTGATCGGCGGCAACGTCGATCTCGGCGTGGCCGGCCTGCTCATGATCGGAACCGTTGCCGGAGCGATCTGGGGGGTGAAACTGCTCGGCTGGCTGTCGGAGACCTGGTTGCGGTGGCTGTTCATCGCGTTCATGATCCTGGTGGCCGTCCGGATGTTCTTCGAAGTGCCGAACCGGGATGCCTCGGTGGAGCTCACCGGATGGCTGGTCCTCATCCTGATCGGCCTCGGACTGCTGACCGGAGTGCTGTCGGGGCTGCTCGGGGTCGGCGGCGGCGTATTCATGGTTCCCGTGCTGATCCTGTTCCTCGAGCTGAGCGACATCACCGCGAAAGGCGTCTCGCTGCTCGTGGTCATCCCCACCGGGCTGATCGCCACCTTCTTCAGCCTGCGCAAGGGCAACGTGGATCTCCGGGCCGCATCGGCCATCGGCATCGCCGGCGCCGCGACCACCATCGGCGGCGCGGCGCTCGCGTTCTGGCTCGACCCGATGGTCGCGTCGATACTGTTCGCCGTCTTCCTGCTGGTGATCGCCATCCGCATGGCCATCCATGCACTCCTGAAACGCAAGAAGTCACAACAATCACAATCGAAAGGAAACGGCAATGTCTGAGACGACAGCGAAGTCCTCGACGCTCGAGGTGCATCACGTCGATGTAATCGCACCGGAAGACCGGCACGGCAAGGCACGGGATCTCTTCCCGGTCTGGTTCTCCGCGAACCTCAACGTGGGGAACGCGTTCTTCGGCGCGCTGGCGGTCATCGTCGGCAACAACCTGTTCTGGGCGCTCGTCGCCGTGGTCCTCGGCAATATCGCCGGAGCCGTGTTCATGGCTCTGCACTCGATCCAGGGCGCGAAGCTCGGTGTTCCGCAGCTCATCCAGAGCCGCGGACAGTTCGGCTTCTACGGAGCGCTGCTGCCGGTCGCACTCGCGGCGTTCCTCTACCTCGGATTCTTCGCAACAACGGCCGTGATCGGCGGGCAGTCCCTGTCCGCCGCGCTGCCGGGCGTCGACCTGCCGATCTCCATCGTCGTCGTCGCGCTGGTCAGCCTCCTGCTGTCGCTGATCGGGTACAAGGCGATCCACTTCGCCGCGAAGTGGGCGATGTGGCCGCTGGCCATCGCCGTCGTCATCGTGACGGTCGCCTCCCTCGTCCACGGCGGTTTCGACGTCACGATGAGCGGGTTCGCGCCCGGCCCGTTCTTCACCGCCTTCGGCCTGATCGCCACCTTCCTGCTGACCTACGCTCCCTACGTCTCCGACTACTCGCGCTATCTCCCGGAGAGCACGAAGGCGAAGGATGCGTTCAACTGGACGTTCGCGGGAGCGTTCCTGGGCACGACCTGGACGATGCTGCTCGGGGTGCTCCTCGCCTCGCAGTTCGACCCCAACGACACCATGGCCTCCATCGGCGAGCTGTTCGGCGGCGGCTGGGTCGTCGCGGTCATCCTCGTGGTCACGGCGATCGCGATCGGGGGGAACAACGCGCTCAACCTGTACGGCAGCATGCTCAACCTGATCACCGCAGCCACCTCGTTCAGGAAGATCAACGCGTCGAGCGCGGTGCGTGTGTGGATGCTGCTCCCGACGTTCCTGCTCGGCCTTCTAATCGCCCTCACGGCATCCGCGGACTTCTCGGCGAACGTCGGCAACTTCCTGTCCTTCCTCCTGCTCGGCTTCGTTCCGTGGGGCGCGATCAACCTGATCGACTACTACTGGGTGCGCAAGGGCGAGTACCGCGTTCAGGAGTTCTTCAACAGCCGCGGCGTCTACTATGAGGACCGGGCGACCTGGACCCGCTTCGGTGTCAACTGGCAGGCCGTGACCTCCTACTTCGTCGGAGTCGCATCCGCCATGCCGTTCGTGAACAACGGATGGTTCCAGGGTCCTGCTGCTGCGGCGCTGGGCGACGCTGACCTGTCCTGGGTCCCGGGGCTGATCGTCACCGGCGTCGTCTACCTGCTGTTGACGGTGGGCAACCGCCGTCGCCTGAACAAGGAGACCGACTGACCATGGGCACGGCCGACCGCCTGTTCTTCCTGCAATACGGAGCGGAACGGGTCTCCAAGAACCTATCGCTGGCAGGCGGTCGGCATCACCTGTACTGGGAGCCGCTGTTCGGCACCCTCGTGGAGACGAGCGAGGGTTGGGTGCTGCTCGACACCGGAATGTCGCGTGCGGCCCACGACTCGCCGGACAACACCGCGGCGTATCGGGCCGGGGGCGTCGGCGCCCCGAACCTGGAGCTCGACTGGCACCTCTACCCCGAGCCGCCCTCCGGCGACCACTGGAACTGGGGCAAGGGGGAGGACCCGCTCGAGAGCGCCCTCGCCGAAGTCGGGCTGGTTCCCTCCGACATCGCACTCGCGGCAGTCACCCATATGCACGTCGATCACTCCGGCGGCATCCCCACCCTGGTGCGCGCGGGAGTGCCGATCGCGATCCAGGCGAAAGAGCTCGAATTCGTGCAGAGCGGAGTTGTCGGCATCGCCGAGGGCTTTCACCGGCCGGACTGGTCGGAACCGGGGACGCAGTGGCGGATTCTCGACGGCGACGAGCAGCTTGCTCCGGGGGTGCACGCGGTCTCGACGCCAGGGCACACCCCAGGGCATATGTCCTTCAGGGTCGACCTGAGCGACACCGGCACCTGGCTCATGGCCGGGGATGCCGCGGATCTCGCCCAGAACTTCCTCGACCACGTGCCATGCGGCTCGTATGCCCATGGTGCCGCGGAGGACGAGGCGAACGCCCATCGCTCCCTCGAGCGCCTGCTCGAGGTGGCGCGGGACAACCGGGCGCACCTGATTCCTGGTCACGACCAGCTCGTGCTGAATGCGGTAAGGCAACCCAAGGAGGGCCATCGATGAGTGACAACAACGCCAGGGCTGAAGGGCTTCTGCGGGGGCGTATCGCCTTCGTGACGGGCGCTGTCGGCGCGATCGGTGCGAGCGTCGCCGACCGCTTCGCGCGAGAGGGGGCTGACGTCGTGATCGCCGATCTCGATGAGGCTGCCGCTGCGACTGTCGCCGCGGGGATCGCAGCCGCACACGGAGTGCGGGCCATCGGTGTCGGTGTCGACGTCGCCGATCCCGACGATCTCGAGAGGGTCGCCGATCGGGTCGAGGCCGGGCTCGGGGTGTGCGACCTCATCGTCGCGAACGCCGGGATCCTCGTGGCCAAGCCGGCCGTGGAGATCAGCCGGCGCGAGTGGGACCGGGTCATCTCCGTGAACCTCTCCGGCGCGTTCCACACGGCGACCGTGTTCGCGCGCAGGATGGTGCAGGCGGAGCGCAGCGGGAGCATCATGTTCTCTTCCTCGTTGTTCGGCGTGCGTGGAGGCCCTGGCAATGCGGCCTATTCCGCCTCGAAGTTCGGAGTGATCGGGCTCGCACAGTCGATGGCGGCGGAGCTGGCGTCCGCCGGCATCCGTGTGAACTCGGTGTGCCCCGGCCAGATCGCCACGGCGATGCTCGACGATCTCTTCGAGCGTCGCTCCGCGGAGTCCGGTCGCAGCGCTGCGGATGAGCGCGGGGCGTTCGAGGCCAGGATTCCGCTGGGTCGACTGGGCACCCCGGACGACGTCGCGAACACCTTCCTCTACCTTGCCAGCGAGCTGAGCTCGTACGTGACCGGCCAGCACCTGGTCGTCGACGGAGGCTGGCAGGTCGCCTGAGACACTCAGCCCCGTTGGATCGGGATGCTCTGCGTATCCTCGTAGCGGCGCTCGCGCCGCGGGATGAACACGGCGACGATCGTCCCGACGAAGGCGACGCCGGCAGCCAGTGCGAACACGACCTGGAACGCCTCGCGCGTCGGGATCTCGATGCCGTTCGAGAGCACGAAACTCGATGACAGGATGACGCCGATGAGGCTCGCGGCGACCGTCGAGCCGAGCGTGCGCATGACCGAGTTCAGCCCGTTCGCCGCGGCGGTCTCGGTCGGTGGAACGGAGTGCATGATGAGCGTCGGCATGGCCGAGTAGGCGAACCCGGTCCCGAGCCCCACGAGCGTCGACACCAGGATGACGTGCCAGACCTCGTGCATGAGGAACACCGCGATGCCGAACGCGACCGCGATCACGAATCCGCCGAGCACAAGACTCGTGCGCGGTCCGCGCGCGTTCGACAGCCGCGCGGCGAGCGGCGACACGAGGAACATGACGATGCCGTTCGGCATGAGGCACAGGCTCGCCACGAGCAACGTCTGGCCGAGGCCGACGCCGGTGTCGGTCGGCAACTCGAGCAGGATCGGCTGCGCGGCAGCGGTCACGAAGAACGCGAACCCCACCGCGATCGAGGCAAGGTTGGTGAGCAGCACCGGCCGGCGGGCCGCAACGCGCAGATCGATGAGCGGGTCGGACACCCGGAGTTCGTACGCGCCCCACACGGCGAAGACGACCGCCCCTCCGATGAGCAGGCTCAGGATCGCGGGGCTCGTCCAGCCCCACTCATTGCCCTTGGACACCCCGAGCAGGATCCCGACGAGCCCGATCGAGAAGCCGATCGCCCCGCCCCAGTCGAACCGGCCGGCGGTGCGCAGCGTGCTCACCGGGATGATCGTGATCACGAGGACGAATGCGATAACACCGAGCAGGACGGTGAGCCAGAACAGGTAGTGCCAGTCGATGCTCTCGGCGATGAGGGCGGAGACCGCGAGCCCGATCGCGCCGCCGACGCCCATCGTTGCGCTCACCAGGGCGACGGCACCGCCGAGCTTCTTCGGATGGATCACATCGCGGAGGATGCTGATCCCGAGCGCGATCACGCCGAGACCGACTCCCTGCAGCGCGCGCCCGACGATCATGGGAACGAGGGTGTTGGACAGCGCGGCGACGATCGACCCGAAGGTCATGATCATGAGCAGGGTCAGGGCCATGCGGCGCTTCCCGTACATGTCGCCGAGCCTCCCGGCGATCGGCGTAGCAATCGCCGCGGCGAGCAGGGTCGCCGTGAGCACCCACTGGGCGTCGGCGACGGTCGTGTCCAGGAGCACGGGGAGCTGCGGGATGATGGGCGTCACGAGCGTCTGCATCGTCGCGGCGATGAGGCCGGTCGTTGCGAGCGTCGCCGTCATGGCGCGGTCGCTCGGCCGGCGGGTGAGGCGCCGTCGTTCCCGATCGCTGAGCCAGCCGCCCTCTGAGGTCATTGCTCAACGGTACCGTCCTGGCGTGGCAGGAGGTGGATCCCGCAGAACTCAGCGCGTCCGTCCTGCGCGTGGTGTCGTCTGACCAATAGGGTGATACCGTTCCCGCCAACCGCGAGCTTTGGAGCCGACCATTTCCACGACATCCGACATCCCAGATTCGACAGAGACCACCGCCGTCGCGACCGATTGGGCGCTGCACAACCCCGTGAAGCGGGGGAGCGGGCGCAACTTCCGCGAGCGCTTCGACTCGTTCTTCGAGATCTCCTTCCGCAAGTCGACGATCAGCCGCGAGGTGCGCGGTGGGCTCGTCACCTTCATGACGATGGCCTACATCGTCATCCTGAACCCGCTCATCCTCGGCGGCGTCGCGGATGTCAGCGGCAACACGCTCGACGGCGTGCAGGTGGCCGCCGTGACCGGCCTCACCGCGGGAGTCATGACGATCCTGTTCGGCCTCGTCGCGAATCTGCCGTTCGGCCTCGCCGCAGGGCTCGGGATCAACTCGTTCCTCGCCGTGAGCGTCGTCGGCCAGGTGACCTGGGCCGAGGCGATGGGACTCGTCGTCATCAACGGCCTCATCATCGTGCTTCTCTCGGCGACGAAGCTGCGGGAGCTCATCTTCAAGGCGGTCCCCGCCCAGCTCAAGATCGCCATCACGGTCGGGATCGGGCTGTTCATCGCGTTCATCGGCCTCGTCGACGCAGGATTCGTGCGCTCGAGCGGCGCCGCTAGCCCGCCGGTGCAGCTCGGCGACGGCGGTTCGATCACGACGATCCCGACCCTCACCTTCATCCTCGGACTGCTCATCATGGGCGTGCTTATGGCACGCAAGGTCAAGGGCGCACTGCTCATCGGCATCCTCGTCACGACCGTCATCGCGATCGTCGCGGAGGCGATCTTCAAGCTCGGCCCGGCGTTCGACGCAGGCGGCCCGCACCCTGGCGGCTGGAGCCTGAACGTGCCGGCGCTCCCGGCATCGATCGTCTCGGTGCCCGACCTCGGACTCATCGGCGCATTCGACTTCGGCGCGTTCGGCCGCATCGGCGCCCTTGCAGGCATCATGCTCGTCTTCACGCTCGTGTTCACGAACTTCTTCGACGCGGTCGGAACGCTCACCGGACTGACCAAGGAGGCAGGCCTCGCGGATGCGCAGGGTAACTTCCCGAGGCTCAAGTCCGCTCTGATCGTCGAGGGTATCGGCGCGGTCGCCGGCGGGGCGACCTCCGGTTCATCGAACACGATCTTCATCGACTCCGCCGCCGGCGTCGGGGAGGGCGCCCGCACCGGGTTCGCGAGCGTCGTGACCGGGGCGCTGTTCCTGCTCGCGATGTTCTTCACACCGCTCACCCAGGTCGTTCCGCTCGAGGTCGCCGGCGCCGCGCTCGTCGTCGTCGGTGTGCTCATGGTTTCGCAGATCAAGGACGTGAACTGGAGCGAGTTCTCGATCGGCCTTCCTGTGTTCCTCACGGTGATCGTGATGCCGCTCACCTACTCGATCGCGAACGGCATCGGCGTCGGCTTCATCTCCTGGGTCGTCGTGCGCACGCTCGCCGGCAAGGCAAAGGGCATCTCGCCGCTGCTCTGGATCGTCGCGGCCGGCTTCCTGATCTACTTCGCGCGCGGACCGATCGAGGTGCTGTTCGGCGGGTAGTAGGCACTTCTCCTCAACAGGCACCAGCAATGGCGCCGGATCCGCCGATCCGGCGCCATTGCCGATTGCGGCGCGCCGGCAGCGACGACGATGGCCGGATGACGATCCCCACTTATGAGCAAGCCCGGCTGGAACCGCTCCTGACCGATGCGGCGATCGAGCGCCGCGTCGACGCGCTGATCGGGCGGGCCAGCAGGCGAGCCCTGTGGCTGCTGTTCCTCGACGACGATCAGGTGCAGCTGCCGCTGCTGATTCCGGTCGACCATCTCCCCGCCGAGCTCCCGGATGACGGGGCCGGGCAGTTCGCCATGGCCGTCCACGACACGGCGAGGACGGTCGGCGGGACCTGGGTCATCTTCGTCATCGAGGAACTCCACGGCCCCGGGATCACTTCGCGTGACCGCGACTGGGCGAGGGCCATTCACTCGGCGTGCGACCGGGAGGGGATGCCGGTGCGCGGCATCCTGCTCAGTCATCGGGATGGAGTGCGCTGGATTCCGCGGGATGACTACCGTGCCCTGTGATCAGAATCGCGCCGTGCCGACCTTCGGGATCGTCACGGCGCGATAGCTCTGTCGTCGGGGATCAGCCGATCGTGTAAATGCCCCAGTCGTCGACGCGCCAGTCGATCCAGCCGTTGACGCGCTGGAGGCTGACTTCGATGTCCAGGTTCTCGCCGGAGGACTGCAGCCCGGAACAGTTGAACGTCTGGCCGATGAGCACGGGCGGCGATGTCGGGCAGGTCACCTCGAGCTTCGAGCCGATCACCGCAGCGTCCGAGACGATCGACTGTTCTGCCTGGCCGGCGAACACCGCCGGTACCGTCGAGATCAGCAGACCGGGAACGGCGACGATCGAGCCGATCTGCAGAAGTCCGAGGGCGAACCACACGAGCACGGGGCCGAAGCCGCCGCCGGATTCGCGGATCGAGGCGACCGCGCGCACGACCAGGTAGATCGGTGCGGTCAGGAGCGCCCAGAGCCAGTGAGCGGTGTGCTCGTGTCCCGACTTCCTCAGGCTTGCCCGGTCGAGTGCCGCGAGCCCGACGACGACCGGGTACGGGGCGAGCCAGATGGCAGCCATGACCCAGGAGGCGTCTGCGGTTCCGAACGCGGTGAGCACGAGAAGGCTCAGGACCAGCTGGACGAGCGGGATGAGCGCGATCATCCACACCGCGCCGTTGTTGGTGGAGCCGTGGGGCTGCCCCTGGGCGCTCTGCGTCTGGCGACGAGGCTGCCGCCCGTGGACGGCCGGCTCCTGGTAGGCCGCTTGAGGTTGGGCAGGCTGCTGCGCCCAGTCGAAGCTCTGGCGCGGTTGCTCCGCATCCTCCGCGGTGAAGAACGAGAACGCGGGAGCATCCTGTTGCGGGTACTCGGGCGCTGTCGCCGGTTCTGCGTACGATGTCGCCGGGTACACGTCATCGTACGAAGAGGCGGGGAACGAGTCGGCCTGCTGGTCCTGCAACGAGGTCGCACGGCTTGCCGACATCGGGTTCGGGATCTCCGCGCGTGTGTCCGGGTAGTCCTGCGCGGCGTCGAATGCGGAGAACGGTGACGGCTCCGGAACGTCGACCTGGACGTCGCTCACCGACGGCGGCTCCAACTGGAGAAGCGTCAGAGCGGTGGGCGGTGGGGCGTCGTTGCCGTCGCGGCGTTCACGTTCACGCCGTTCGCGGCGGGTGAGAAGGTCCTGGTCCTGGTCGAGCTCGTCCTCGGGCCAGGCGAAGGTGGTCTCCTGCATGACCATGGGCGCACGCGCCTCAGCGGTCTGATGCGTCCAAGCGGTACTGTCCCACCAGCGGAGTTGCGGAAGCCCCAGGGGGTCTGGATACCAGCCCGCCGGAGCGCCATAGAAGCTATTGTCGTCCAAGGATCGATCCCCGCAATCATGTCAGCTTGGGTACGTTCGAAGTTTAGAGGGCGATCAATCCCCAGAGAACACCCAATATTGCCCCAAAGCTGGGGGTGACCGTATCACAGTCCCGTGACGGCTGCGGGCTGTGGGGCCGCCGTCCCGGGACCCGTTCCGATGGCACCGGCTCAGTCCAGACCTGACCGAGCTCCTTCCGGAGGCTGGTCGTCATCCGGGGTCTGGAAGTTCCGACGCCAGCCGCGGTTCTGCCACAGGCCCAGCCCGCCCCAGCCGAGACGACGACCGAAACCGCGCAACGTGCTGAACGGCCTCGCCGACACTCCGACCCGCAGCGACTTCTCGTAGATGACGGTCATCTCCGGCGTCAGCCGGTAGCTCAGCTGCAGGTCGTCGTGCACCCGCGGCCGGGTGGGGTCGAGTCCAGGACGCAGCTGCGCCCAGATGGCGGAATGCATCGCGAAATTCGAGCCGAACAGCGGCGGGTGGCCGAGGAGCCGTCCCATGAACCAGAAGTATCCGCCGATGTAGATGTGCTCGCCGATCCA
>DATCXP010000066.1:0-15773 GCA_036565765.1 Terrimesophilobacter sp. | reverse complement strand
CGACGTCAGCGGGGATCTGGTGGCCGCTCAGGTCGCCTGATCCGGTGACGATCGCGAGCGGCGCCGTCTTCGGCAGGAAGTAGCCTTCCTTCCGTACGCTGCTCGCTCCGACCAGGACGACATCGGACAGACGCCGGATCGCCCCGAGGATGCGGCGGTCAGTGCGACTCGTCAGCCCGTCCGAGGTGCCATCGGCGCCCGCCGCGTTCCCGTTGATGCTCGCCACGAGGTTGAGACGCAGCCAGCGCGCTCTGGGCGGGCGGTACAGCTCGGAGAGCTCAGCCGTGGCGCCCACGGAATCCAGGTCGAACTCGGCCGCGGGGCCTGGAATGAGCCGCGTGAGGTTCACGCCGCGAGTTTAGCCCTCACCTGACGTTTCGTCCGCCCGAGAAGGGCGCTCATCCCGCGGATGCGAAGGGGACTCACGGCCTGGGTGAGGCCGAGCGACTGCGGGTAGTCATCCGGGACGGCGAGCACCTGGGCGCTCGTGAGCCCGGCGAGCCCCTGAACCAGGATCGAGGCGAAGCCGCGCGTCGTCGGCGCCTCCTTCGGCGCGGTCGCGTGGAGGCGGACGATGTCGTCATCGCCCACCTCCACGAAGATGAAGACGGGAGACTGGCACTCCTCGACCCGCTCGAGCAGATCGGGGTGATCCCGGTACCGTTCGGGGAGCTCAGGAAGCTCGTTCGCGAACTCCAGCAGCATCGTGAGGCGGTCGCGCAATTCGAGCTCCAGGAACTCGTCCCGGATCTCAGTGAGTGCCTGTGGCAGTTCTGTGTCGATCATTGAGTCAATTCTCCCACTCGGCGACGCGGAGTGCTTAAGACACGGTGCGCTCGAGATCCGGGCGTTCAGCGGCTGGGAACCGGCCCCGGCTCGCTTCCCGTGGCGATCGGGACGCGCACGGAACTGCCCCACTCCGTCCAGGAGCCGTCGTAGTTGCGCACGTCCTCGAAGCCGAGCAGGTACTTGAGCACGAACCAGGAATGGCTGGAACGCTCGCCGATCCTGCAGTATGCGATGACGGAGTCTCCGCCCTTGAGCCCGGCCTCGCCGAGGTAGATGGCCTCGAGCTCGGGGCGGGGCTTGAACGTGGCATCCGGTGCGGCGGCGCGCGCCCACGGAACAGATGCCGCCGACGGAATATGTCCGCTGCGCAGCGCGCCTTCGGTCGGGTAGCCGGGGATCTCGGTGCGCTCTCCGCTGTACTCCTCGGGGGAGCGCACGTCGATGAGCGGCTTGCCGAAGTGGGAGAGCACGTCGTCCCGGTAGGCGCGGTTGACGGTGTCGTCGCGTTCGACGACGGGGTAGTCGACGGGCGTCGGGGTGGGGACCACCGTTGTGAACTCCCGGCCCTCCTCCTGCCACTTCGCGCGGCCTCCGTCGAGAAGCCTCACGTCCTCGTGGCCGAACAGGGTGAAGATCCACAGCGCATAGGCCGCCCACCAGTTGTTCTTGTCGCCGTAGATGACCACGGTGGTGTCGCGGCCGATCCCCTTCGAGCCGAGGAGCTTCGCGAAGGCCTCGCCCTGGACGAAGTCTCGCTCCACCGGGTCGTTGAGGTCGGTGTGCCAGTCGATCTTGACCGCCCCGGGAATGTGACCGGTTTCGTACAGCAGGACGTCTTCATCCGATTCCACGACGACGAGTCCCGGTTTCCCCAGGTTGGCCTGCAGCCAGTCGGTTGTCACGAGACGCTCGGGGTGAGCGTAGTGCGCGAATCGTGGGGATGAATCGACCTCGACGGTCATCTGAAACCTCCAATTGTGTGCCCTGGGAGGGCGGAATGAGATGCGGGAGATCGCGTTAGGCTTGAATCGTCCCGCTCTTCAAATGTACGCACTTACGTCGCGCAGTGCGGGGCGACTGTAAGACTTCGACGCATCGTCACGTCGCAGCAACCGTCCCATCGCAGAGCAAAGGTTCACGAGTGTCCGCTGATCACACCGTGTCGGTGCGCCGTCCCGACGCCGACAGCCTGACCGACAGGCACCCGACACTGTCCGGTACCGAGATCGTCGATCATCTCGTCCCCCCACGGCAGTTCCAGTCCGCGACGGTCGATTCCTACCGCCCTGACCCGGAGTACCCGTCCCAGGCTGCGGCGGTCAAGGCGATCCGCAGCTTTGCGACAGCCTGGTTGCCGAGCGCATCCCGGTTCTTCTCGCGGCGCCGCAATTCGGATTTCCTCCCTGGCATCTACCTCGATGGCGGCTTCGGGGTTGGCAAGACCCACCTTCTCGCATCGCTCTGGCACCTCGCGCCCGGCCGCAAGTACTTCGGAACGTTCATCGAGTACACCGCACTGGTCGGCGCGCTCGGCTACGCTTCGGCGGTGGGCCTGCTGCGCGGAGCGACGCTCATCTGCATCGACGAGTTCGAGCTCGACGACCCGGGGGACACCCGGCTCATGTCGAGACTACTGAACGAGCTCGCGGCCAGCGGAACGCGCATCGCCGCGACGTCGAACACCCCGCCGAATGCTCTCGGCGATGGCCGGTTCGCCGCTGCCGACTTCCTGCGGGAGATCGACTCACTTGCCGCGAAGTTCACGACGATCCGCATCGACGGACTCGACTACCGCCGCCGCGTTCTCGACGGTCACGCCATGACGATGAGCGAACTCGAGGTGGAGAAGGCGCTCACCGAAACTGACGGCCCGGTGACGGTCGACGGTTTCCTGGACATCATCCGCCACCTGGCGACGGTGCACCCCTCGCGCTACGTGAAGCTCATCGAGGGGCTCGCCGCGGTCGGCGTCCTCGACGTCGAGGTCCTTCACAGCCAGACCGACGCGCTGCGCTTCGTCGCATTCGTCGACCGTCTCTACGACGCCAGGGTCCGCGTGTTCGCGACCGGCATTCCCCTTGACGAGGTGTTTGCAGAGGACATGCTCGCCGGCGGGTATCGCAAGAAGTACCTGCGGGCCGCGTCGAGGCTCATTTCGCTCGCTTCCGGCTCGCCGGACTAGGCCTCGGCTCGCCGGTACCAGCGGGAGCGCAGCGCACCGATCGTCCCGCCGATGATCACGGAGGCGACGGAGGCGAGAAGCACGGCAAGCGTGCCCTGAACCGCGACGCCGTGCGCGCCGTCGTAGGCGAGTTCGTTCATGAGCAGGGAGACGGTGAAACCCACGCCTCCGAGCCCCGCGACGACCAGGAGGTCGCCCATCGGGACTCGCGGTGCCCCGCGCGGCGCGATCGCCGAGGCGATCAGTCCGCCGCCGGTGATGCCGACGAGCTTGCCGATCGGCAGCGCGATGAGGATCGCCCAGAACACGGGGCTCAGTTCGCCGATGCCCAGCTGAGGAATCACGACGAGAGCGGCGACGAACGCGAAGACCGGGAGCACGATCCCGTTCGAGAGCGGCTCGAGAGTGTGGCGCACCCGCGCCGCGCCGCGCGGCGCCATCACGAGGCCGAGCGCGACCCCGGCGATCGTCGGGTGGATTCCCGAGTGGAACACGAGCAGCCAGGCGGCGAGGCCGAGCAGCACGAGCGCCGCCGCGAGCGCGATCGACCGCCGCGACTTCTTCCTGGACAGTCGGATGCTGAGCCATCCGAACACCAGCACGACCGGGACTGCCGCAAGCAGAGGCAGCGGGTTGAGATCTTCCGTGAAGAACGCCGCGATGATGACGATCGCAATCAGGTCGTCGATCACGGCGAGGGCCAGGAGGAGTGCGCGCACCCGCGAGGGAAGCGCACGGCCGACGACGGCGAGCACCCCGAGTGCGAACGCGACATCAGTCGCCGTCGGAATCGGCCATCCGGCGGCGAGTTCCGGCTCGCGAACGACGAGAAGGAAGATCGCGGCGGGGACGATGACGCCTCCGACTGCGGCGATCGCCGGGACCAGCGCCTTCCGCGCGCTGTTCAGCTCCCCGCTGGAAAGCTCGTGGCGCAGCTCGATCGCGGCGAGGAAGAAGAAGATCGCGAGCAGGCCGTCCTTCACCCAGGCGCCGAGCGTGAGGTCGATGCCGAGTATCGGCACGGGAAGCCGAAGATCGCGGGCGAGCCCGATCTGCGGGCCCGCCGGTGAGTTCGCGAGCACGAGCGCGAGGAGTGCCGCCGCCATGAGCAGGATCGCGGCGAATCGTTCTGATCTCAGGAGGCGCATCGACACCAGCCTAGGGCCGGTAACGCAACGTTCACGCGGGCAGGCCAGTCGTAACACCCCGGAAACGCAACGAAGTGTCCCACCGAAACCTCCGGGGAGGATGCTGCGAGTACGGCCACGCACGGCCGCATCGAGGGAGGAACTGCAATGGACACAGGAAGCATTGCCTGGGCGCTCGCGAGCACGGCGCTCGTGCTGCTCATGACGCCGGGACTCGCGTTCTTCTACGGCGGTCTCGTGAAGGCCAAGAGCGTCGTCAGCATGATGATGCTGAGCTTCGGCGCGCTCGGGCTGATCGGGGTGCTGTGGGTGCTCTACGGCTTCAGCATGAGCACGGTCGACTCGCCGTGGCAGTTCTCCGGTAACCCGTTCACCGACTTCGCACTCGGGAACCTCGTGACCGACAACGACGGGCTCATCGGTGCGGCCTACGGCGCGACGTTCGCGATCATCACGGTCGCGCTCGTGTCCGGGGCGATCGCCGACCGGGCGAAGTTCGGCTCCTGGCTGCTGTTCGCCTCCCTGTTCGCGAGCCTCGTCTACTTCCCGGTCGCCGCCTGGGTGTGGGGAGGAGGCTGGATCATGAGCCTGGGGGACGCCCTCGGGCTCCCCGCCGTGATCGACTACGCGGGTGGAACGGCCGTGCACGTCAACTCCGGCGCCGCGGCCCTCGCGCTCGCGATCGTCCTCGGGAAACGCGCGGTGTTCAGGAAGGGAGCGCACAAGCCGCACAACGTGCCGCTCGTCATGCTCGGCGCAGGGATCCTCTGGTTCGGCTGGTTCGGCTTCAACGCGGGAGCCGAGTTCCTGAACGGACTCGGGAACACCGGGCTCATCTTCGTCAACACCATGGTGGCGCCAGCGGCGGCGATCCTCGGCTGGCTCGTCGTGGAGAGGATCAAGGACGGGAAGCCGACCGCCGTCGGTGCGGCATCCGGGGCCGTGACCGGGCTCGTCGCCATCACTCCATCCTGCGCGAACCTGACGCCGGGGTGGGCGCTCCTGCTCGGTCTGATCGCCGGGGCGATCTCTGCCGTCGCGATCGACCTGAAGTTCCGGTGGGGCTTCGACGACTCCCTCGACGTGGTCGGGATCCACCTGGTCGGCGGACTCGTCGGGACCCTGTACCTCGGCTTCTTCGCGACCGGCACCGGGCTCTTCACCGGCGGCGGCCTCGGCCAGCTCGTGGTGCAGGCGATCGCCGTATTCGGTGTCGCCGTCTACTCCTTCGTCGTGGCCCTCCTGGTCGGTCTCGCGATCGAGAGGACGATCGGATTCCGGGTGAAGAACGAGGACGAGATCGCCGGCATCGACACGGTCGTGCACGGAGAGGAAGGCTACGCACTCGAAGCCGTGTAGCAGTTCCCCCACGGCCGCCACGATCGTGGTACCCATAGAGAGTGGCCGACCCGATACTCGTTCTCCTGAGCGGTCTCGTCACGCTCGCCGGGATACCCGGCCTCCTGCTCTATACGGGAGGGAAGTGGCGAGCGCAGGGCCCGACGCTCGTCGTGCTGGCGGCGCTGTGGGTCGTGATCGGCGTCGTCTCGGCCATGACCGGCCTGTTCGTTCCCGGCTTCGCGGTCCTCGTGTCGGCCACCGGCATCGTGGTGGGGACGGGGGTCTCGGCGGCGCTGGCCGAGCGCGTCTACCGGGACGGCATCCGGATGATGCTGGTCGCGGCGTTCTCGATCCTCATCTTCCTGCCGCTCAGCGTCGTCGTCTTCGGCGGGGGTGGAACCTGGCTGTACCGGGAGGCCGGTTCGCTCGACTTCGGGGGAGCCCTCCCCATCGCGATCGGTGGCGGAACCTTCGCGATGACGCTGGCCCTGCTGGGCGGCAACAGGCAGGCCGGTGACCGGCCGCTCGCGCTACGCGGCGCGATGCTGTTCGCGGTGGCCGCCGTCGGCTGCGCCGTCGGTTTCGAACTGAGGGTCGATGCGCTCACCCCTGCGATCGCCCTGAACATGCTCATGACGCCGGCGATAGCCATCCTCGCGGCGGCCGGGATCGAACGGGTCAAGCGCGGCAGGAACACCCGCGAGGGACTCGCGGCAGGGACGCTCGCGGGGACCGCAGCGGCCCTGGCCACCTGCGCCTACCTCGAGACGGGGACCATGGTTCTTCTCGGGCTCGTGGTCGGGGCCGTCGCCGAGGTCGCGTTCCGCGGGGTCTCCGCCGCGTGGCGCCTGGCGACTCCGCTGCTGATCGGAGGGGTGACCGGCCTGCTGTTCCTCGGCATGTTCGCGATCGGGCCGGGGTTCGTGTACTCGGGACAGCCCCTGCTCCTCGTGCAACAGGTGCTCGTGTGCTCCGTCGCTGTCGTATACGCGGCGGCGGTTTCCGCGTTGCTCCTGTTGCCGCTGCGGCATACGCTGGGCGCTCGCGGCAGCAAGCCCTCACAGCGGTAGCTGACGGTGATGATGATGACTTCTCCGCTCGAGCCCGATCGCCGGGAGATCCTTGCCGGTTACCAGCGGGCTCATGCCGAGCTTCGGCAGATCCTCGCCTCGGCAGACAGAGCGGCCCTGCGCCGACGGAGTTCGGGAACCCGGTGGACGAATGAACAGCTGTTGTTCCACATGGTCTTCGGCTACATGGTCGTCCGGGCGCTGCTTCCGCTGGTGCGCGTCGTGAGCCGGCTGCCGCGACCGGTCGGCCGTGCGTTCGCAGGGCTGCTCAATGCCGGAACCGTTCCGTTCGACGTCGTGAATTACTGGGGCTCCCGCTTCGCCGCGGTGTACTTCAACCGGCAGCGGATGGCGGCGAAGCTGGAGCGGACGCTGGCCGCGCTCTCCCGACGCATGGCGCGCGAGTCGGAGAAGAGTTGGGGCAGGGCGATGGACTTTCCCAGCCGCTGGGACCCCTTCTTCACACCGCAGATGACCCTGGGCGCGGTATACGCTTATCCGACTCTTCACTTCGACTTCCACCGGAAGCAGCTCTCGCTCGACGGCGGGTAGCGAGCGACGGTGCTCTGTTCCACCTCGTCGCATCCATCGTGCTCGGCGCGCGGAGATACTTCGCATTCTGACGACGGTACCTCCCGTACAGCGCGTCCCCGCACGGCACCTCAGACTGATTCGGCGACCCGCTTGAGGGCAGCGAGGGTCTCGCGCATGCCCTGGCTCGCATTCTGTCCGCGCTGAGCGATCTGCGCCCCGGCGTCCTCGCCGAACCTCTCCACGTAGCCGGGTTCGGCGGCCGGCAGGATCTCCCAGGACTCGGTCACGAGCGTTCCTCCGTCGACGGGTTCGAAGGTATAGCCCCATCGGGTTCGGTCGCCGTTGACGGCGAAGGCGAACTCGCGACCGGGATCATCGGCGACGACTTTCGAGCGCGTCTCCCAGGTATTCGTCTCGGTCACGTTCCGGCCGGTGAACCAGGCGTCGACGCCGCGGGTGTCGTCCTCCCACCAGCACAGCTTGCACACCGGGCTCCACTCGCCCATGCGGGTCACGTCGGACACCATGGCGTAGAGCGTTTCGGGCGAGCTGGCGATCGTGATGGACTCTGACACGCGGCGATTCTCCATGTGACGAGCCTAGATGAGGGCGAGTCAGGAGAGGGGATCGAACTGGAACTCGCGGAGTTCCTGCGAACAGCGGCAGGCGGTCGCGATCTTCGCGGCCCACTCCACGGCAGCCTCCCGGGTAGGAAGCTCGAGGATGGTGAAGCCGCCGTTGAATTCCCTGGTCTGCGGGTAGGTGCCGTCGGTGACAGTCCCGTCGCCGGCCACCATGGCAGGATCGACGCTCTCGTTGATCCCTCCGCCGAAGACGTAGACCCCGGCATCCTTGGCCTCGAGGATGACCGCACGGGCGGCATCCCCCACGGCGGGAAGCTCTTCGTCGCTGACGTCCATCGCGGGGCTGGGAAATGAGATCAGGTATTTGGTCATGTCACACTCCACATCAGGGATTACGTCATGGTGGGCGATACCGGACTCGAACCGATGACCTCTTCCGTGTGAAGGAAGCGCGCTACCAACTGCGCCAATCGCCCATGCCGGCGAAGCCGACCTGACAATCCTGCCACAGCTTTCGTAACAGGCCGCGACAGAATTGTCATCGGCAGTTCGCATCAGCTAGAGTCACTAGGCACGCAGAAATGCGGGCGATGCGGATGTGGCGCAGTGGTAGCGCACAACCTTGCCAAGGTTGGGGTCGCGAGTTCGAATCTCGTCATCCGCTCGAGTGGGAAGTGTCAGCCTCGCTGGCGATTCCCATGCACGGTGGAGTGGCCGAGAGGCGAGGCAGCGGCCTGCAAAGCCGTATACGCGGGTTCAAATCCCGTCTCCACCTCCAGGACGACACCCTGGGCGATTGGCGCAGCGGTAGCGCGCTTCCCTGACACGGAAGAGGTCACTGGTTCGATCCCAGTATCGCCCACAGAGAAACCCCCGAGATTCCGGGGGTTTTCTGCTTTCTGGTCGCGCCGATTCCAGCTCTAGCGAAACTCAGGTTTCCGCTTGGCTCGTGCAACTCCAGAACCCAGGATGACGCCATAGTTCGGCTTGTCAGCCGTCCCACCGAACACTGTCGCCGTCGCAACCGTCACCAGCCCCTTGTTGGCGTTCGCCTTCACAATCGGTTGAATCGCCGGAGCAATATCCGCAGCAATGTGACCGCACGGGCGCACTATGTCGCCCCCGACCAGGTCCACCCTCACAGCCAGCCCGTGCGGGTCGTGTGGGTTCCGTGGCTCCCAATACAACTGCGCTCTCAAGTCGCGACCGGCAGCCCCCACAACCAGGGCGATATGCCCGATATAGAACGACTCGCCAACGACCTCAAGGCGGTCAACGATGAGCTCTTCAACTCCTGTGAATGGGATCGGCTGGTAGATCGCATAAAGGTCTTCCCGGGGGGTGCGCAGGTACAAGATGATCCCGGTGACGATGACCCCGATCACCAAAAGAGCCCCGACAGCAGGGATTGGCGCAAGCACTGTCGCCACCAAGATCGTGGCCACCCAGAACAGCCACGGCGGCAAACCCCAAACACGACGACTACCCATGTTCGCAAGGTAGCACCGAGGCTACCAGTCGAAATATCCCCCGAGAATGGGGCAGACTGCGAGACCATGCGTCGAGGGTGAGCACGAACCCACGCAACTCCGCGATCCACGGAACATCCACCCAAATGATCATGCTGTTGTCGCTCACGGATATACCAGCAAACATCCTGGCGTCGCCCGAGACGGCTCGACCCTTGCCGTAAACATCCGGCGGCACAAATTTACCGTGCGGGAGTCTCGTCCTCGCCCAGCACCGCGTCGATGAGGGGCTGCACCCAGGGGTACTCGTCGGCGTGCTCCCGGTAGCCCATCGCGAGGACGGTGTTGATGAGCAGGCCCCGCGCGAGGTAGTCCCGGGCCTCCTCGGGCGTCGCATTCGCGTGCTCGACGAGCACACCGTACATGCGCGCGAGCAGGCCGCGCACGTAGGCGCCGACCGGGGGAACCGCGCTGGCCGCGAAACCCTGCTGAAGCACGAACATCACCGACTCCTCCAGCACGGTGCGCCGGAACGCCGCCGAGAACCGGGTCAGGTCGAAGGTGTCGAGCCCGATGCTCTCCATTTGAGCCACGATGATGTCGCCGGCGCGGTTGAGCACCTCGAGGAACAACGCCTCCTTCGTGCCGAACACCTGGATCACGTAGGGCTGCGACACCCCGGCCTCCTGCGCCACCTGGGCCGTCGAAGTCCCGAAATAGCCCCCCCGAGCGAACGCTGTCGTGGCCGCGCGCAGCATCTGCTCGCGTCGGGACTCACGAAGGGTTGGGCTTGCCATCTGGTTCGACGGTACACCTCTTGCGGGCTCAGGCCCGGGAAGCGAGCCCCGGACAAGCGGTGACGGATCGGCCGCGGATTGCGGACCGGCCGAAGAAGGATTGCTCCGGTCGGGAAATTCTGTCATTATCATCCAATAATCGCTTATCGATCGATTACCCCATCGGATCAGATCACTTCCGGGGCATCGCCCTGCAGCCATCAGCAAAGGAAACACCGTGTCCAACAGCGCCCACGGCATCCGTTCCCAGCGGACCACTTTCGCAAGGTTCGTCTCCATACTGGTCGGACTCTCGCTCGTCATGACGGCCTGCGCCCTCGAGCCGGTGAAGAAGGATGAGACGAGCACTCTGCCGAAGAAGACCTCGGTCAGCGTCGAGGCGCTCTATGCGCGTGGCGACACCGGTGGACACTCCACCCAGACGATCTCGGTGATTCCGTCGCCGGACGGCGACTTCTCGATCGACATCTCGGAGAACGAGGTGTCCGGTTTCGGGGACATGATCCGGGCGGCGTCCTGGAACGCCGTCATGGTCGCGACCGCCCTCACGGGCGCATCACTGTCCAACCAGTATCGCTTCGAGCTCGACGGCTGGGTCGACGGGCCGAGCGCCGGAGGTCTCACAACTGCGGCCGTGCTCTCACTGTTTCTCGGCGACGACATCCTCGATGGCGTCTCGATGACCGGGACGATCAACCCGACAGGAACGATCGGTCCGGTCGGCGGGATTCCGCAGAAGATGCAGGGGGTCATCGACTCCGGCGAATTCACCAAGATCCTGATCCCGGCGGGGCAGCGCAACTCCTCGGGGCCGAAGGGCGTCGTCGATGTCGTCGCGCTCGGCACCGCGGGAGGCGTCGAAGTCGTCGAGGTCGCCGACATTTACGAGGCCTATCGTCACCTCACCGGCAAGGAACTGCCCTCCCCGGCCAACGCCGCGGATCCTCGAGTCAACGAGAGCGGCTACGCGAAGCTCAAGGTCGCCGCGGATGCCGAGCTCGCCGGATACGATCAGGCGGCGGCAGACTACCGGGCGCTCTCGACCGAGGTGCAGGACGTCGGCTATTCGATCTACCAGGACGCCGCGGACAGCGCCGACCGCGCCCGCAAACTGCAGTCGCAGGGCCTGCAGGGCGGAGCGTTCACCGAGGCGCTCAGCGCCAACTTCCTGATGAGGGCGACGACGAGCGCCTATACGACGGCGCAACTGGCACTCCACCAGGGGTCGGGGGCGCTGGCGGCGAAGCTCTCGGCGTCGAAGACGGCGGAGAGCAAGTTCGTCGCCTTCCTCGACCAGCTCGGCACCTACACCCCCAAGACGCTCACCGACGTCGAGACCCTGGTGACCGCGTACGGAAACGCGTTCGAGGCCTACTCGCTGCTCAGATACGCATCCGATGCGCTCGACGTCCTGCTCGACAACACGGATGCCGGCGTCTACCCGAACATCGAGTCGCTTCTGGATGACGCGCTGACGCCGCTCCTGCTGTTCGAGTTCGCGAGCGGTCAGGTCGACGCGACGAAGGCGATCTTCGAGGTCGGTCGTGACAACGGCGGTGCGGCCATCGCGAAGGACATCGACCTCGACGCGGTTGGATCCTTCTTCCGCCGGGGCGCCGACGCGAACTGGGCGGCGTTCGAGACCGGCGTCATCAAGGGAGCCGCAGAGGACAAGGGCGTCTCGACCGAGGTGTTCCTGAACAAGGTCATGGATATCGACCTCGCTGTCGCGCTCTCCTTCACCGCGAAGCAGACCCTTGGATCACTGCAGGCCTACATCGGGAAGGGCAAGCCGAATGCCGCTTACGCAGCCATGGGCTACGGCTTCCTGAACTATGCGCGCAACGCACTGCACGTGGAGAAGTACTACAGCAACGGAGTTCTCGACGAGAACTTCGAGGTCGTCGGCGTCCGCTCCGAGATTGCGCTCACGCGCGCGCTCGACCTCGGTCGTTCCCAGGTGGCACGGGCCGTCGCGGTGCTCGAGTCGAAGCAGACGATGCCGCTGCTCACGGTCGGGGCCTTCGAGCAGGCCGGCGTCGACAGGGAGCGAGGATTCCCGGAGAAGTTCTCGGCCATCGAGAACTACTCGGGGCAGTTCATCATGGCGCGCATCCTCGCGTTCGTCGGAGGATTCCCCGCGGAGGGCTTCGAGCGCTGAAAAGCGCGCGCTCGCGCCCCGCTAAAGTTGATGGAATGAGCCAGAAAACCGGATTCGATCTCTTCAGCGAGCGCAGCATCGTCGCGATGCGCGTGAACGGCGAACTGCGCGATCTGGCGACGACGGTGACGGATGCCGACTCCGTCGAGCCCGTCACGATCGATTCCGCTGACGGTATGAACATCCTGCGCCACTCCGCAGCCCACGTGGCGGCCCAGGCGGTGCAGTCGATCAATCCGCAAGCCAAACTCGGCATCGGTCCGCCCATCACCGACGGCTTCTACTACGACTTCGATGTCGAGGTCCCGTTCACGCCGGAGGACCTCAAGGCGATCGACAAGGCGATGGAACGGATCGTCAAGCAGGGCCAGCGCTTCCAGCGGCGCGTTGTGACCGAGGACGAGGCGCGCGCCGAACTCGCGGCGGAGCCGTACAAGCTCGAGCTCATCGGGCTCAAGGGTGGAAGCGCGGCGGAGGACGAGTCGGTCGAGGTCGGCGGCGCTGAGCTCACGATCTACGACAACGTCGACCCGAAGACGGGGGAGACGCTGTGGAAGGACCTCTGCCGCGGCCCGCACCTGCCGAACACACGCCTGATCGGCAACGGTTTCGCGCTCACCCGCGTCGCGGCCGCCTACTGGCGCGGCTCGGAGAAGAACAAGCAGCTCCAGCGCATCTACGGGACCGCGTGGCCGACCAAGGACGAACTGCGCGAGTACCAGACCCGCCAGGAGGAGGCCGCCCGCCGCGACCACCGCAAGCTCGGGGCGGAACTCGACCTGTTCTCGTTTCCGACCGAGATCGGCTCCGGACTTGCCGTGTGGCATCCGCGCGGCGGTGTCATCCGCCAGGAGATCGAGCAGCACTCGCTCCGGCGCAACCGCGAGGCCGGCTACTCCTACGTCTACACGCCGCACATCACCAAGGCAGATCTGTTCATCGAGAGCAACCATCTGATCACCTACGCGGACGGCATGTTTCCCCCGATCCACCTCGACGAGGAGCGCGATTCCGAGGGCAACATCACGAAGCAGGGGCAGGACTACTACCTCAAGCCGATGAACTGCCCGATGCACATCCTGATCTACCGCGAGCGGGGGCGCAGCTACCGGGAGCTGCCGCTGCGGCTGAGCGAGTTCGGCACCGTGTACCGGAACGAGCTGTCCGGCGCGCTGCACGGGCTCACCCGGGTTCGCGGCTTCACCCAGGATGACGCGCACATCTTCGTCGCCCGCGAGCAGCTCGAGGAGGAGTGCACGCGCGTCCTCGAATTCGTCCTCGGACTGCTGCGCGACTACGGACTCACCGAGTTCGAGCTGGAGCTGTCGATGCGCGACGACGAGAAGACCAAGTGGATCGGCGACGAGGCGCACTGGGAGGCGGCGACGGACGCGCTGCGCCGCGTCGCGAAGGCGAGCGGACTCAAGGTCACCGAGCAGCCGGGCGAGGCGGCGTTCTACGGGCCGAAGATCGACCTCAAGACCCGCGATGCGATCGGCCGCACCTGGCAGCTGTCCACCGTGCAGGTCGACTTCAACCTTCCCGAGCGGTTCGGCCTGGAGTTCACCGCGGCGGACGGCTCCCGTCAGCGGCCGGTCATGATCCACCGTGCGCTCATGGGCTCGATCGACCGGTTCTTCGCCATCCTGCTCGAGCACTACGCCGGCGTGTTCCCGGTCTGGCTCTCGCCGGTGCAGGCGGTCGGCATTCCGGTCGCCGAGGAGTACAACGAGTATCTCGGCGGTGTCATCGAGCGACTGCGCGCCGCAGGCGTGCGCGCAGAACTCGACGACTCGAACGACCGGATGCCGAAGAAGATCCGCACCCACACGAAACTGAAGGTGCCGTTCCAGCTCATCGCAGGCGAGGAGGACCGCGCAGCAGGCGCCGTGAGCTTCCGGTTCCGCGACGGAACGCAGGAGAACGGGATTCCCGTCGATGACGCCATCGCCCGCATCACGGCCTCGATCGCGGAACACGCGCAGGTCTGACGATGGCCGACCGCACAGAGTTCGACGACGGCGAGGTCGAGAGCGCCGCGGATTTCGCGGCCGTCCCCGACGCGTTCCAGAGACTCTGGACGCCGCACCGCCTGGTCTACATCCAGGACGGCCAGCAGCCGGCCAAGGATGCCTGCCCGTTCTGCCTCGCACCCTCGATGGAGGACGAGAAGGGGCTCATCGTCGCGCGCGGCGAGCACGCCTACGTTCTGCTGAACCTGTTCCCGTACAACTCGGGACACCTCCTGGTCTGCCCCTACCGGCATGTTGCGCTCTATGACGAAGCGACTCGGGAGGAGATCGCCGAGATCGGCAGCCTCACCCAGACCGCCATGAAGGTGGTCAGAAGCGTGTCGAAATGCGACGGATTCAACCTCGGAATGAACCAGGGCCGCATCGCCGGCGCCGGAATCGCCGATCACCTGCACCAGCACATCGTTCCGCGCTGGGCACTCGATTCGAACTTCTTCCCGATCATCGCCGAGACGAAGGCGCTCCCGCGGCTCCTCGGGGACGTGCGGGCGGAAATAGCATCCGCATGGCCCACGTAGAATAGCCTCATGGCCAACAGCACATCGTCAGAACTTCTGGGCACCGACCGCGTCAAGCGCGGTCTGGCAGAGATGCTCAAGGGTGGTGTGATCATGGACGTCGTCACCGCCGACCAGGCGAAAATCGCCGAGGACGCCGGTGCCGTCGCCGTCATGGCCCTGGAGCGCGTCCCTGCCGACATCCGATCCCAGGGCGGCGTCGCCCGGATGAGCGACCCGGACCTGATCGACGGCATCATCGAGGCCGTGTCGATCCCGGTCATGGCGAAGGCCCGCATCGGCCACTTCGTCGAGGCGCAGATCCTCCAGGCGCTCAAGGTCGACTACATCGACGAGTCCGAGGTCCTGAGCCCCGCAGACTACGTGAACCACATCGACAAGTGGAAGTTCACCGTCCCGTTCGTGTGCGGCGCCACGAACCTCGGCGAGGCGCTGAGGCGCATCAACGAGGGTGCGGCGATGATCCGCTCCAAGGGCGAGGCAGGCACCGGCGACGTGTCGGAGGCGACCAAGCACATCCGAACCATCATGGGCGAGATCAACGCTCTGAAATCGAAGTCGAAGGACGAGCTGTACGTCGCGGCGAAGGAGCTGCAGGCCCCATACGCCCTCGTCGCCGAGATCGCCGAGACCGGCAAGCTCCCCGTCGTGCTGTTCACCGCGGGCGGCGTCGCGACGCCGGCGGATGCCGCGCTCATGATGCAGCTCGGAGCCGATGGAGTGTTCGTCGGATCCGGCATCTTCAAGTCCGGCAACCCGGCGCAGCGCGCCGCGGCGATCGTGAAGGCCACAACGTTCTTCGACGACCCCGACGTCATCGCCCAGGCTTCTCGGGGGCTCGGCGAGGCCATGGTCGGGATCAACGTCTCCGACCTGCCCGCCCCGCACCGGCTCGCCGAGCGTGGCTGGTAGACCTACGAACCTCAACGCAAAGCCGATCATCGGCGTCCTCGCGCTCCAGGGCGACTTCCGTGAGCACCTTGCCGTGCTGCGCGGATTCGGTGCCGACGCGCGCCCGGTTCGCCGTCCCGAGGAACTCGCCGAGGTCGCCGGCCTGGTGATCCCCGGTGGCGAGTCGAGCGTCATGGACAAGCTGTCCCGGCTGTTCGGTCTCCAGGACCCGCTCAGGAAGGCCATCGCCGATGGG
>DATCXP010000064.1:0-4269 GCA_036565765.1 Terrimesophilobacter sp. | reverse complement strand
ACCGAGAGTGTGGCTCGACCGAGAGTGTGGTTCGACGCGAGAGAATCGCTCGACCCGAGAGTTCCGCTACTTCGCGTTGGCCTCATCCAGCGCCGCCTGCAGTGTCGTCTGCAGGGAGGCGAGAATGGCCTTCGCGTCCCCTCCGATCAACTTCGCCAGCTGGGCGTTGAAGTCGGAGATGACGGTCGCAGACCCGGCGAAGTTCACCGGGCTCACGGCGTAGTCATTGCTCTTCACGAACGACGCGTTCTCCGGGTACTTGGTCGCGTACTCCGCGGCCGCAGACTCGGTGGACGGGATGACGCCGAACGCGTCGGCGAACTTCAGCTGCTGCGCATCGCTCGTGAGGAACTTCACGAGATCCTCAGCCGCCGCGGTCGTCTTCGAACCGGCCGGGATGCCCCAGCAGTTCGTGAACGTGAAGGTCGAATTCCCACCGGGGCCTGCCGGCAGCTCGTAGGCCTGGTACTTCGTGTCCGGGAAGTCTCCCTGGATGCCCTTGATCCACGGGCCCTCGATCACCATGGCCGCCGCGCCCTTGCCGAGAGCCTCTCCGGACCAGCCGGAGTCGATCTCGGACGGGAACTTCAGCACACCGTCATCGTGCAGCTTCTGGATCTCCTTGAGCCCCGCGAGGTTCTCCGGAGTGTCGGCCGTCACCGTCTTGCCGTCATCGCTCAGAAGCGAGCCGCCCGCCTGGTTCATGAAGACACCGACACGTGCGTACTCGAGACCGAACGAGAGGCCAGCCACCTTGTCGGTGGTGAGCTTCTTCGCGGCCGACTCGAGACTGGCCCAATCGGTCGGGATGTCGGCATCCGTCAGTCCGGCTGCTGCCCACATATCGGTATTGATGATCAGGCCGAGCGTCGAGAAGTCTTTCGGCTCGCAGGTGAACGTGCCCTTGTAGGTGAAGGTGTCGACGAGCGACTTGTAGAAGTCCTTCGCGTTCGCGGCATCCTTCGCATACGGTTCGAGGTAGCCGTTGCTCGCGTAGCTCGCGAACTGGTCCCAGCTCATGTAGAACACGTCGGGCGGGCTGCCACCGGCGAAGCCCTGACTCAACTGCTGGGTGAGGTCGCTCGCGGCTACCACTTCCACGGTCGAATCGTGGTCCTTCGCCCAGGCGCTCGCGGCAGCCTGAACGGCATTCGTCTCGGCGTCTCCGCTTGAACCGATGAGGACGGTCAGCTTCTGCCCGGTGATGTTCCCGGTGTCGCCGCCGCCTCCTCCTCCGGACGAGCATGCGGCCAGACCGGCCACCAGTGCGACGGCGGCGAGGCCGGCACCCCATCTCTTCTTGTTCATGGTTCTACCTTTCATTGTGATTGCCGGCCAAGGGGAAGCCGGAGTCCGGGGCAGGCGTCAGCCGAGTGGATCGGCGGACGACAAGAGTCGGTGTGAGCAGCCGGTAGATCGGGTCCGCTGCCGAATGGCGGCGATCGGCGAGTTTGCTTCCGGACTCCCCGAAGAGCAGTTCGAGGGCGCCGGTCGCGACGAGGTCGAGCGGCTGGTCGATGCTGGAGAGTCCGATCGCGGCGGCGACGGGGGTGTTGTCGTAACCGACGACGGGCAGGCCGGACTGCCCGGCACTCGCCGCGGCCATCATCGCGCCAAGGGCGAGCGAATCGCTCGCGCAGACGAGGGCATCGGGGGCGCTGGATGCGAGCAGGCTGAGCGCTGCCGCGGTGCCCTGTGGAACGCTGTCCTCGCCCGCGACCGAGAGCGCCTCGAGCTCTGCCGGACTGGTCCCGAGCAACTCGGTGGATGCTGCAGCCCATCCCGCACGGCGCTCGAGCGCCGTCGTGGTGTTGTCGCCGAATCCGATGTAACCGACCCGGCGCGCGCCGCCGTCGATCGCGTGGGTGGTCGCCTGACGTGCGCCGCTGAAGCCGTCGACGTCGACCCAGGGGTGGATGGGCTCATGCAGGTCGTCGACGCCTGACGGCCGGCCGAACGTCACGAACGGAACGTCGTGATCCAGCAGCCAGGCCGTTCTCGGATCGTGCCGGAAGGTGGAGGTGAGCACGAAGGCATCGACATCCGCTCCGTCGCGGAGCCTGCGGAACTCCTCGATCTCGTGCTCCGGATTGCGCGCCGTGAACAGCATGATGCGCAAGCCGCGCTGATCCGCCTGCTCGGTCAGCGCGTGCAGGAACCGGTCGAGCAGCGATCCCGAGATCCCGTTCGTCATCGGATCGAGGCGAACACCGATGGTGGAGGATCGGCGCGTGCGCAGCCGCCGGGCGGAGGCATGCGGCCGGTACCCCAGTTGCGCGATCGCCGCCGTGACCCGGTCCATCGTGGCCGGCTTCACGATGGCGGGGGAGTTCAGCACATTGGAGACGGTCTGCCGGGACACCCCGGCAACGCGGGCGACATCCTCGACGGTCGGTAGCTGCCGCATCGCGCCTCCTCGTCGTTGAGATTTGATCGTTCAAGTTTTCGCCTGAACCGGCGCGGAGTTCCGACCCCGGCGCCGGACCAAGTTTGATCGTTCAAATTCTTGGTGTTACATTACCTCAAGCGTCCGGAATGTCAATGCCCTCTCGGCGCATTGCCATCGCCGACGTCGACGCCAGGCAGGTGAGGAGCCCATGTCCACCCCCTTGCAGCCATTGCTGCACAATGAGATCGTCGTGCTGCGAGCGCCGACCCAGGCCTGGTCGGCGAAAGACGGCTCGATCGGCTCCGCCCCCATCCACGGTCTGTTCTTTTCGGATGTCCGGGTCGTCTCGGCACTGAACCTGCAGGTCGGAGGAACCGCGGGCGAGCACATCGCGACGGAACCGCTCTCCGCCGACGCCATGAGTTTCGTGACGCTCCTGCGCCACCTCGACGACACGGCCGCCGACCCGAAGGTTCGCTCCATCCACACCAGGACTGCCACCGCAGCCGAGATCACCGAGACACTCACCGTGTCCTCGCACCTCGACACGGAGATCACGACCGACGCGCTCGTCACGCTCACGGTCGACCTGTGCGACATGGACCGGGTGAAAGCGGGGGTCGCGAAGAACGCGAACCCGGCCGTCGAACTGCGCGAGCACGGCGCAACCTGGTCGAACGAATCGGTGCTCGTCGAACTGAGCTCCCCCGATGCCACGGTGAATCTGGTCGACGGGCGGCTCGAGCTGCGGTGGCCCATACTGGTTCCCGCGCACGGGGAGACGACCGTATCCTGGACCATCGCCGCCCGCGACAGCCAGGCCGTCGTTCGGGGCGTGGAGTTCCCGCCGCGCTGGTCGGTGCCGACCGTCGTGGCGGATGACGAGCGACTCTCCCGTTGGCTCGGCACCGCACTCGGCGACCTCGATGCGCTGAGGATGGCGACCGTCGCAGAACCGGACCTCGTGTTCCTGGCGGCCGGCGCCCCATGGTTCTTCACGCTCTTCGGGCGCGACTCGATCTGGGCCGCACGCTTCATGCTCCCGCTCGGGACCGAGCTCGCCCACGACACCCTGCGCGTGCTCGCAGGGCTGCAGGGAACGGCGGATGTCGCCGCGAGCGCCGAACAGCCGGGCAAGATCATGCATGAGCTGCGCCGCGGGACTCTGCGGATCCCCGATGAGGAGATCGCCCTGCCGCCGCTGTACTACGGCACCGTCGACGCGACGGCGCTGTGGATCTGCCTCCTCTACGACAGCTGGCGCTGGGGCCTGCCGGATGACGCCGTCCGGCGCCTGCTCCCGAATCTCCAGGCCGCCCTCGGCTGGATGCGCGACTACGGCGACGCCGACGGCGACGGCCTGCTCGAGTACATCGACCGCACCGGCCACGGCCTCGCGAACCAGGGCTGGAAGGATTCCGGCGACTCGGTGCAGTGGCGCGACGGAACGCTGGCGGATGGCCCGATCGCGCTGTGCGAGGTGCAGGCCTACGCCTATGAGGCCGCCCGGCACGGCGCGGAGCTGCTCGAGCATTTCGGCCTGGACGGTGCGGCCGAGTGGCGATCCTGGGCCGCCGCCCTGAAGACCAGATTCCACGAGTCGTTCTGGATCGAGTCCCCGGACGGCGCCTACCCGGCCATCGCCCTCGACGCGGCGAAGCAGCCGGTCGACACCGTGACGAGCAACCTAGGCCATCTGCTCGGCACCGGCCTGCTCGACGAGCGACAGGCGGCACTGGTCGCCCGTCGGCTCGTTTCACCGGAGCTGAATTCCGGCTTCGGGCTCCGCACGATGTCGACGGACTCCGCGGGCTACTGGCCGCTCAGCTACCACGGCGGCAGCGTCTGGACCCACGACACCGCCATCGCCATCGCCGGCC
>DATCXP010000105.1:0-9050 GCA_036565765.1 Terrimesophilobacter sp. | reverse complement strand
ACTCGCCGTTCACGGCCGGAAACGCAGGACAGATCAGCGAGGACAGCCGTTCGGCGCTCGTACTGTTCTCCATGAAGGGCGATCCGGAGACCGCGAAAGAGCGTGTGGGGCCGGTCGTGGACGCCGTGAGCCGAGTCGCCGCGACCAACCCGACGCTCCGCATCGAGCAATTCGGTGCGGCATCCGCCGGCAAGGCGCTCGACGACACGCTCGGCGACGACTTCCGAAAGGCGGAGGCAAGCTCGATCCCGCTGACGCTGGTGATCCTGTGGCTCGCGTTCGCCGCGTTCGTCGCCGCCCTGCTGCCCCTCATCCTCGCCCTGACCGCGATCGTCATCGCGACAGGGCTGGTCTCGCTGACCAGCCAGGCGTTGCCCGTCGACGGGTCTGCGAGCTCGATGATCCTGCTGATCGGGCTCGCCGTGGGCGTCGACTACTCGCTCTTCTACTTCCGGCGCAGTCGCGAGGAGCGTGCGCGAGGCGCCACTAACCAGCGCGCGATCGCAATCGCCGCGGCCACGTCGGGCAAGGCCGTGCTCACGTCGGGGCTGACGGTGATCGTCGCGATGTCGGCCATGTTCGTCACCGGGCAAGGCACGTTCATGGGCATGGCCCAGGCCACGGCGATCGTGGTCGCAGTGGCGATGCTCGGCTCGCTGACCGTACTG
Organism: Terrimesophilobacter sp.; assembly: GCA_036565765.1. Taxonomy (GTDB): domain Bacteria; phylum Actinomycetota; class Actinomycetes; order Actinomycetales; family Microbacteriaceae; genus Terrimesophilobacter. The sequence continues at coordinate 8,382 of DATCXP010000105.1, read as the reverse complement.
CCCGCACTACTCTCCTTGTTCGGCGATCGGGTCGACCGAGGCCGGATCCCGTTCCTCGGCCGCCGACTCGAGCGGCGCCGCACAGGCGGCGAGAGCCGCATCTGGGCAGCCATCGTGAGACCGGCACTCGCGCGGCCACTCCTCGTGTCCGTCGCGGCCGCGAGCCTCCTCGCCGCAATCGCGCTGCCTGCGCTGCGGATCGAGACCGCGGTCCCCGGCGCGAACGACCTCCCGCACCACCTCGCCATCATGAAAACCTACGACCGCTTCCAGCAGGCGTTCCCTGGAGGCCCGCAACCGGCACAGGTAGTCGTCTCGGCGAAGAACGTCGAGGCGCCCAACGTGCGCAACGCGATCGCCGCACTCCGGCGGGACGCGCTCGCCTCGGGCCTGATGCACGAGCCGATCACGGTCAGCGTCAACACGGAGCGAACGGTCGCGCGAATCGACGTGCCGCTTGCCGGTGACGCGATCGACGAGCGCTCGCAGGACGCCCTGCAGACGCTCCGTGAGGAGATCGTGCCGACCACCGTTGGCGCGGTCGGAGACGCTCATGTCACGGGTGCGACCGCGTTCTCCGTCGACTTCAACGATCAGCTCAAGCACCGGCAGCCTTTTGTGGTCGCGTTCGTGCTCGTGCTCGCCTTCCTGGTCCTCATGTGGGCGTTCCGCTCGATCGTGATCCCCGCAACCGCAATCGCGCTCAACCTGCTCTCGGTCGGCGCTGCCTACGGTGTGCTGGTCGCGGTCTTCCAGTGGGGATGGGGGAACTCGCTGATCGGTCTCGAGCAGACCGGGCCGATCGCCGCCTGGCTGCCGCTGTTCCTCTTCGTGATCCTCTTCGGCCTCTCGATGGACTACCACGTCTTCATCCTCAGTCGGATCCGCGAGGGGTACGACGCCGGTCTCGACACCAAGGAAGCGATCCGGCGCGGGATCGCCCACTCCGCCGGCGTGATCACGAGCGCAGCAGTCGTGATGGTCGGCGTCTTCGCCACGTTCGCCACGCTCTCCGTCGTCTCGTCGAAGCAAATCGGCGTCGGTCTGGCCGTCGCGATCCTGCTCGACGCAACGATCGTGCGTGGCCTGCTCGTCCCAGCCGTCATGGCGCTGCTCGGCGAGCGCAACTGGTACCTCCCCAACTGGCTCGACAGGCTCATGGGAAGGCGCCGGGCAACCGTGCACGACCTCGTCGTCGAGCCGACGTCGGCTCCCGCCCGGACGGCCGCTGCGAGCGGCGGGCGGTGAAGATGCTCCTCCCACAGGTTGCCGGCGGCCCTCTCCGCCGCCGGCAACCCTCCCCCACGCCCGCGACCGAGGCTCAGGCACTTCGCGGAGAGCTCAGCCGACGCCCGAGCCTTGCGCGATCCGCCCGCGCGCTGCTTTCTACGCGGCACTCGCTTCGAGTGGAGGCGGTCATCGTTCTCGGCTTCTACGCGCTGTACGAGGTGAGCCGTGGGCTCGTCGTCGGAGACGAGCAAGCAGCCGTCCAGCACGCACGGGCCGTCGTCGCCCTCGAGCGGTCGCTTCATCTCTTCGTCGAGCACGATGTCCAGCGCGCGGCGTATGCCGTGCCCGGCCTCATCGAGACGCTCGGGGGCATGTACCTGGCGTTCCACCTCGCCGTGACGGGCGGGTACCTCGTCTGGCTGCACCAGCGCCGACCGTCGGAGTTCCCACTCGTGCGCACGACACTCGTGATCGCCAACGGGCTTGCGCTAGTCGGCTACCTCGTCTATCCGACGGCTCCGCCACGGCTCGCGGGGATCGGTGTCACCGACACCGTCTCGAACGACCATATCGACCTCAACACCGGCCTCATCAGTGCGCTCTACAACCCTCTCGCCGCCCTCCCGAGCATGCATTTCGGGTACGCGCTCGTCGTGGGAGCCAGTCTGCTGCGCTGCGGTCGACGAGCCGCGGTACGGCTGACTGGCGCCACATACCCCGCCCTGGTCATGGTCATCATCGTCGCGACCGGGAACCATTTCTTCGTCGACGCGGCCGCAGGTGCCGCCGTCGTCGGGCTAGCGGTTGGCCTCGCCATCGTCATCGAAGAGCCGTCCGCGGGGTCGCGGGCGGAGCGAGCGCGCCGGAGGCGAGAGAGTCGTCCGCGCGGAGCTTTGGTCACCGTGTCTGGGAGCCACCCGCGGGGCTAGGCAGCTGAGTCGGTGTCCGCCTGTCCGACAAGCGGAAGCTCGATCGAGATGCGTGTTCCGCACCCGGCCCGGCTGTCGAGCGCAAGCCGGCCGCCGAGCGCCTCGACTCGGTCGGTCAGCCCGATGAGCCCCGATCCGGCGCCCGCCTCGGCCCCACCGATGCCATCGTCTACGATCGTCGCGCGCAGTACGTCGCCGGACGCCGAGACGAGGACCGCGATCCGAGACGCCTGCGCGTGCTTGGCCGAGTTCGCAAGCGCCTCCGACACGACGTAGTACGTGGCGATCTCGACTGCCTCGGGCGGACGGGTCTCGATGTCGACGTCCAACTCGACGCGGATCGGGGACTTTCGTGCAAGCCCACGCAGGGCGGGCTCGAGCCCTCCCTGCGTCAGGAGCGCGGGGTGAAGCCCGCGTGAGAACTCGCGCACCTCCTCGAGGACGGATTCGATCCCGCGCCCGATTCGGTCGAGGCCCTCGTGCGCCTGTCGCTGCTCCGCCGGAAGGTCGGCACGCACGGTCTGAAGGTCAAGTCCGAGCGAGACGAGTCGTTGCTGGGTTCCGTCATGGAGATTTCGCTCGATGCGGCGTCGAGCTTCGTCACCGGCAGTGACGATGCGGGCCCTCGACGCGAGGAGCTGCGAGTGGGTGGTCGCGTTGGAGACCGCGGTCGCCACCAGCTCGGTGAATCCGACCAGCCGGTCCACGGCATCAACGGGAAGCGGCGCCTCCTCGGCTCGGGCAACCCCGATCGAGCCCCAGACCCTTCCGTCGACGATGATGGGGACACCGAGCGCCCAGCGGATGCCGGCGTCACGTGCAGCTGCAGCAACGGTTCCGGTGAGGTCGTCGGTGTATTCGATCCGCGATGGGCGGCGTGTCTCGAGAATCGCGCCGGAGCCGATCGGGTTGTCCAGCGGCCAGCGTGTGCCGGGCTGGAAGGGGTGGGCTCCCGCCGCGCCGACCACGGTCAGCATGCCATCAGGGTCGAAGCGTGCGATCTCCACCAATGGAAGCCCAGTCACTTCGGCGACTTCGTCCGCGACGGCTGCGAAGACGTCGGCCGGAGACGTACCCTCGGCGACGAGCGTCGCAACGCGCCTCAATGACGCTTGCTCCTCGGCGAGGCGGCGGACGTCATCGCGGACCTCTGCATTTGCGATCGCGGTCGCGATCAGCTCGGTGAAGGCGATGAGGCGCCCCTCGGTTTGCGGCGGAAGAGGTTCCGGATCGGTGGTACCGGTCGCGACCATGCCCCAGACCCGGCCGCCGACGACGATGGGAACCCCGAGTCCCGAGCGGATCCCGGCGTCGCGGACGGCTTGCGCGATCGTCCCCGGGACGGAGGAGTAATCGTCGATCCTGGCGGGCCGGCCTGTGTCGCGGACGAGGGCCGAGATCGTGGGGCCGTCGAGCGGCCACTGGGTTCCGGCCTGGAACGGATGTTCTCCTGCCGCGCCGAGCACCCGGGTTGTCCCGTCGGGCTCGTACCGCGCCATCTCGACGCGCGGGAGATCAAGCGTTCGGAGGATCTCCTCGGCGACAGCGGCAAAGACGTCGTCCGGACTGGCCTCCTGGGCAACCAGGGTCGCGACACGCCGCAGCGCCGCCTGCTCTTCGGCGAGCTCGCGCAGCTCATCGCGCGCTTCGGCGTTTGCGATGGCCGTAGCGATCAGCTCTGCAAACCGCGCGACCCGGTGCTCGATCCCGGCCGGGGCCGGCTCGTCCGTGTCCCAACCGGCGATCAACGTTCCCCAGATCTGCCCCTCGACGATCACCGGTGCGCCGACCTCGGCGCGGATCCCCCGCGCGCGCAGGAGCGCGGCGAGCTCCCCTGTTGCCCCTTCGTAGCTGTCGACGCGACCTGGGGCGGCGGTCCGTCGCACGAGCACGTTGATCGCGTCGCCGTCGAGCGGCAGTCGCATCCCCGTGGGAACGTGCGTGTCATGAACGCTCCACCCTGCCATCGTCAGGTTGAAGCCGTCCGGGGTGAAGTAGCAGAGATTGGTGCTCGTCGCCCCGAAGAGCGGCCCGGTTTCCTCGCAGACCCTGTCGAACACCGCCCGCGGCACCGCCCCCTGCGCGACCAGCGTCGCCACCCGACGAAGAGCGGCCTGCTCGTCGACAAGCCGCCGGAGATCGTCGCGCGCCTCGGTGTTCGCGATCGCCGTCGCGACAAGCTCGGTGAAGCTCGAGAGACGCTCCTCGATACCGATCGGAAGCGACTCGCCACCGGTGGCGAGCGCGATGATCGTTCCCCAGACACGCCCTTCGACGGTGATCGGCACCCCCACCCCGGAGTGAATCCGCGCCGCCTGCAATCGCGCCGTCGTCGGGCCGGTCGAGTACGCGAAGTCCTCGAGCCGCGCCGGCCTGCCGGTCTGGCGAACCTGGAGCATGACGCCGGGCCACGGCTGGAACACGGCGCCGACGCCAAACGGATTCTCGTCGCCCCAGACGGCGATCGCGGTCGCCGTCTCGTCGCGTTCAAACCGAACCATGCTGATCGCGGGCACATCGAGAAGGTGCGCGACTTCGTGAGCAACGGCGGCAAAGACCTCGTCCGGCGGCGCGCCTCCGGCGACCAACACAGCAACCCGCCGGAGCGCCGCCTGCTCGTCGACGAGCCGCCGTAGCCCCTCGTGTGCCTCGGCGTTCGCGATCGCGGTCCCGACCAACTCAGTGAACTCGACGAGTCTGGCTTCAGTGTCGTTCGGCAGCGGCTGCTCGTCGGTCGAAACCGCGGCGATAGCGCCCCAGACTGCGCCGTCGACCACGATCGGCACGCCGAGAGCAGCTCGAAATCCCCCTTGCCGCGCGGCCTTGGCGATCGCACCGGGGAGTCCCTCGTACTCGACTCTCGCCGGACGTCCCGTCTCCCGTACCAGCAGGGAGACCCCGGGGTCGAGCGGGAAGCGGGCTCCAGGTCGAAAGGGATGATCCTCCCCGGTGGCGCCGAGCACGACGATCGTGTCGTCCGGCTCATACCGAGCCATCACGATCAGCGGCAAGTCCAACGCCTGCTGCACCTCCTCGGCCACAGTGGCGAAGACCTCTGCGGGCAATGCCTGGTGAGCGACGAGCGTCGCGACTCGCCTAAGCGCAGCCTGCTCTTCGGCGATCCGGTGAAGATGCCCGTCGGCGCGTTTCACCTCAGCGCGTCAATCATGACACGGCGGTTCAAGCTTCGAGCTCGCCGGATCTACGAGCCAGCGTAAGCTCGGCGGCAACATGCCCGGTGGACGCGTGGTCGTGGCCGACGACGATGTACTCCTCCGCGAGGGGGTCGTCAGCCTGTGCGCCGGTGCCGGCTGGGACGTGGTCGGACAGGCCGGCGACTCAGAAGAACTCGCGCGCCTCGTGCTCGAGCACCAGCCGGAGCTGGCCGTGGTCGACATCAGGATGCCGCCGACGCACACAACCGAAGGTCTCGAGGCGGCCGCCGCAATCCGCGCCGGTTTCCCACAGATCGGAATCCTCCTACTCTCGGCGCACGTGGAGGTCGAGACGGCCGTCGATCTCCTCGAAGGCGGGGAGCGCATCGGCTACCTGCTCAAGAGCCGCATCATGAACGCGTCTGACTTCCTCGACGCTCTGGAGCGCGTTGCGCGCGGCGGCTCGGTGGTCGACCCCGCCCTCGTCCAGGAGCTGGTGGCACAACGGCGGCGGGACGATCCACTCGCCGACCTCACCCCGAGGGAGCGTGAGGTTCTCGCCCTGATGGCGGAAGGCCGCTCCAACAACGGGATCGCCCAGCGGCTCTTCGTCACCGAGGGAGCCGTCGAGAAACACGTCCGCAGCATCCTCGCCAAGCTCCGACTACCGGCGAGCGAGGACGACCACCGACGCGTGCTCGCCGTCGTCACCTACCTCGAAGCGCGCTAGCCGACGAGCTCGGCGATCGCGGCCGCGCTGAGCGCCGTCTTCGCCAAGAACCCAGCCGCCGGAGTGCCGGCCATCAACTCGGCGAGATCGTCCCTCGAATGCGTAGAGATCAGGACGATCCGAATCGCGGGAACCCGCTTGCCGAGCTGCTGCGCGAGCTCTAGACCATCCTCCTCGCCGAGCTGCACGTCAACGAGGGCTACATCTGCCCCTAGCTGCTCCGCCAGCCGCAATGCGTCCGTGCCTGACGAAGCCAAACCGACGATGTCCAGGCCCTGAGCAGACAGCAACCTCCGGGCGGAGGCGAGGAAGTCCTCGCTGTCATCGACGATCAGGCAGCGCAAAGCCACGCGCCCCAGGCTCGCTGAACGGGTCCCCGGGCGCAATGAAGCTAGCCCTACTTCGGATTCGCCCGTTGGCGGGTCGTCAAACGCGCTAGCTGGCCACAGAGACACACCAGCAACCCGCTGGCATCGTCGCTCAATCACCGCACTGCCACTCCGGGCACCACGCCGCCGCGCATGAGTCGCGGCACACGCCCTCGAAGGAGCGATCATGGCAAGCAGCGCATCCCATCACCCCGAGCGAGAGCTCGCTCATCGCGACAACGACGGCATCGAGGTCGTTCTCTTCTGGAACGAACTCACGAACGACCTCACCGTCTCCGTGTCCGATCAGCGCACCGGCGCGTACTTCGAGCTCGCCGCCGAGCCCGAGCGGGCGCTCGACGTCTTCGAACACCCCTACGCGTACGCCGCCTTCAACGGCCTCCCCTACGACCACGCGCTGCTCCCCTCGTGGGTCGAGGCCGCCAAGAAGCCGGCACCCTCGGTCGCCGACCGCGCGAAGAGACCAACCAGGTAGAGGGAGGAACGCACATGGCTGCCAACGACACGATCGGCCGGCCGCAACTCGTCAGGCTGCCTCGTCCCGATCGCAGGCGCGCGCGGCTCGAGGACTTCGAGATGATCGAACGCACACGCGCCGCCCTCGACCTACTCGACTCGAAGTGGAGCGTCGCCGTAATCATCCTGCTCGCGAGCGGAATGCGCCGCCACGCCCGACTCGTCGACAACATCCCCGGCCTGTCGAAGAAGGTCCTGACGGCAACCCTCCGCAAGCTCGAGCGGCACGGCATCGTCCACCGCAACGTCTATCCGGAGATCCCGGTACGCGTCGAGTACACGCTCACCAGCCTCGGCTGGCAGCTCACGGAGCCACTCATGGCCCTCTACGAGTGGGCGGTCGTCCACGAAAGCGAGCTGACCGACGAATCCGAGAACACCCCAGCTGATCCGGCGTCGCCCTCCCCCACAACCTTCAGCCTGGCGCCCGCGCCCGCCGCCTGAGATGAGACTCGACACGCACGACCTCCGCGTGAGCGGCCTGTCCGCCCAGCAGGCCAGGTCGCTTGCCGCCACGCTCTCGACGGCGGCGATCGCCGTCGAGATCGATGCCGCCCACGGCACCCTCCTCGTTCCTCGGTCGCGCAACGCGATGTTCGATCTCGCCAAGATCGAGAGCGTGATCCACGAATGGGCCGAAGAGGACGAGCGCCGCAACCCATCCGTCACACTCACACGCCCCCACGACGCTCGGAGGGCCGCAGCCGGGACGACCTTCGGTCGGCTTCGGAAGCTCGACTGGCTCGTACGCGCACCCCGCTGACATCGCCTCTGCGCGACCAGGGGTATGAACATAAGTGTGATCACACGCGAACCACACACAGCTCAGTCCTCGGGCGGGACGGGACTCCCGCCCAGCCTCGCCTACCTCCTCCCGTTGTCTCGACGGGCGAGCACCTGATCCCTCCCCCCGGTCGGCTTGTCCGACGTTCGGTTCTCAATGCGCACGGCCAGCTGTGTTGCCTCGTCCGACACCAGACGAACTACACGCGTACTACACAGGCTGTGCCGGGCGGCAGCGGTCGTAGCCGGTCGTAGCCGGTTCGCTCAGCGAGAAAATCCCTGCTCTGGCCGACAAATCCGGGTCGTAGGCGGGTGTAGCCGGTTGCGCCGTACCGGCCTGTCACGCCGGAGGTCGCGGGTTCGAGTCCCCGTCACTCCCGCTAAAACATCGTGCAAATCGGCATCTTCCGTTGCCAGTGTGGGCGCAATCGACCGCAGGCCTTCCGCTCAGATCGACTGTATCGCCGACGCACAACTGACCTGAGCACAGCTCCCGCGGTTAGTCGCGCTGGACCGGTCGCCCGAGCGCAGAAAGCAGCGTGTCGAGATCGTAGGAATCGTCGTACCGAACGCCGTCGATGTAAAAGGTCGGCGTCCCGTTCACGCCGCTGCGCACTCCGCTCATGAAGTCCTCGTGGACGCGGGCGGCG
>DATCXP010000024.1:0-3741 GCA_036565765.1 Terrimesophilobacter sp. | reverse complement strand
TGGACAGACCCTCACGCTTGAGGTATCGGCGTGTGGCCCACCCCTCATTGAGGCGAGTGAAACGAGCGCTTTCGCCGCCCGCCGGTCCGAATCGCCGGTCTTCGATCACCAGGCCCGTTGCTCGATGAACCGGCGGTAGTCTTCACGGCACTCGAGGGCCGGCTCGCCCGAGCGGAACAGGAAAGAGACCGGCGGGAGCTCACCGCTCGTGTCGTGCCGCTTCAGCACCACCGCATACCGCTCCTCCTGGGGAGTCTCGAGCTCACGGACCGGGTCGAGGAGCTGGTCGGCGACCTCATGACCGTTCGCGTCGACGATCACGGCCTGCATGATGCTCTCGCGGGGGAGGCTTGCGAGCTCGGTCTCGGGATTGAGGTGGGTCCAGTTATCCAGCAGCACAAAGTCGCGAGGCGTCACCGCGACTGGACCGAGCGGAAATCCCCGTCGATGCGCGCAAGGCCCGAGAAGAAAGTCGCCTGCGAGCCGATCGCTCGGAGCTTCTCGCTCCGACGCAATGCCGCCTGGTGACGGAGGTCCTGATCCCACGCGAGGTCGGCCATCGCCGCACGGGCGTAATCGAGGTCGTCGTCGGCCAGCATGTCCCAGAGCAGGAACGCGATGAGTACGCTCATGGGAAGGTATCGGCCGCGCCACCTCCCGGCATGAGCAGACCGCCGTTGCCAAGCGTTCCGTCGACCGGGCAAGCAGGACTCGAGCGATGCTCGCAGGTCTGGAGATGCTCGACCTTGGGAGTTGACCACCTGGCCGCGGATAGATCGCAACTCTCGGCGTGACGAATCAACGAGCCCACGGTGGTCACTCAAGGGAGTGGGTTGCGATCGGCCACCCTTGCTCGTCCAAGAATCGGGCCGTGCAGGCCGATGCAAAAATGCGATGGGTCAGTTCTAGGCACCCTCGTACGAGGACGGGACCGCCCCGATCTCAGGGGCAACTGTTGCGAGGTTCCGCGTGGGTCCGATCCCCGTTCGGGTCGAGTTCCCCTTCTTTCTTGTCATCGTCCTCATCGGGTACAACTCGCATCAAAGCGTCACGCTTCTTCTGACGTGGGTTGGGGTCGCCTTCGGCTCGGTCCTCCTCCATGAGCTGGGCCACGCGATCGTCGGACGAGCGTTCGGGAGCCCGACCAGCATCGTGTTGTACGCCTTCGGTGGCCTGACGTTCCACAACGGCGGGAAGTGGCTGACTGCCCGACAGGATGTCCTGATCAGCCTCGCTGGGTCGTTGTCCCAGATCGTCCTCCTCGGCATCCCGGCCTACATGGTCACTCGCGATTGGACGTTGATCTACACCTCCTACGGCTGGTACATCTTCTTCTGGGACCTCATGTGGGTCAGCCTCGTCTGGGGCATCGTCAACCTGCTACCGATCCCCTGGACGGCGGGAACATCGCGGTCACGCTCCTACGGCGCACTCGAGTGGATGATCCCGTTCGCCTTGCTCGGCCGCTGTCCGTGGGTGCAGCGCTTGGTCTCGCCATCTGGGCCTATCACACGACCGGCTGGTTCGGTGCCCTATGGGCGCTGGGCCTCGCCGTATGGAACGTGGCCGCCCTGACCAAGAACCAGGTCTGACCAGGACACCGCAGTCGCTAGTCTCCTCCGGGTGCGTCCGGACGAACTCCGGCGAACCCTCAGCCGATCGGAACGTTCGGCACGCGCGCCAGCGCCGCCGCCTCCTGCTTGGGGTCGAACTCCACCTCGGGCAGGCGGTCGTTAAGGTAGTCGTCGTACGCCTGCATGTCGAAATGACCATGCCCGGACAGCCCCAGCAGGATCACACGCTCGCGACCCTCTTCTCGAGCCGCGATCGCCTCGTTCACCGCGCCGCGGATCGCATGGGCGGACTCGGGCGCGGGGATGATGCCCTGCGACTTGGCGAACAGCACGGCCGCCTCAAATACCTCGTTCTGCGAGTACGCGGCGGCCTCCATGTAGCCGTCGCGGACGAGCAGTGACAGCGAGGGGGAGTCGCCGTGGTACCGGAGGCCCCCCGCGTGCACCGGCGCCGGCACGAAATCGTGCCCGAGCGTGTACATCGGCAGGAGCGGCGTCAGCTGCGCCGTGTCGCCGAAGTCGTAGGCGAACCGCCCCTTCGTGAGCGTGGGGCAGGCGGCCGGCTCGGTCGCGAGGAACCGCATATCGGGCGTCTCGCCGCGCAGCCGCCCCGCCATGAACGGGTACGCAAGGCCGCCGTAGTTCGAGCCGCCGCCCACACACCCCACGACGACATCGGGCACCTCGCCCGCGAGCTCCATCTGACGCCTGGCCTCCAGACCCACCACGCTCTGGTGGAGCAGGACGTGATTCAGGCACGACCCGATCGAGTAGTGCGTGTCCTCGTTGGTGGCGGCGACCTCGATCGCCTCGCTGATCGCGATCCCGAGCGATCCGGTCGAATCCGGGTCGGCCTCGAGCACGTTCTTCCCGGCCTCCGTCGTCGATGTTGGGGACGGGCGCACCTCGGCGCCGAACGTCTCCATGAAGATGCGGCGATACGGCTTCTGCTCGAAGGAGGCCCTGACCATGAATACCAGACACTCGAGCCCGAACATGCTCGCGGCCATCGAGAGCGAGGAGCCCCACTGACCGGCCCCGGTCTCGGTGGAGACGCGCTTCACGCCCGACCGCTTGTTGTAGAAGGCCTGCGCGACCGCGGTATTGGGCTTGTGCGACCCGGCCGGCGAGGTGCCCTCGTACTTGAAGTAGATCCGAGCGGGCGTGTCCAGGTCGCGTTCGAGGCGCGTCGCGCGGTGCAGGGGCGTCGGCCGCCACAGGCGGTAGACGTCGAGGACCTCGCCCGGGATGTCGATCCACTCCTCGGTCGAGACCTCCTGCAGGATCAGCGCCTCGGGGAACAGCGGCGCCAGCAGGTCCGGCGTCACGGGTTCCTTCGTGCCCGGGTGCAACGGCGGCAGCAGCTGGATGCCGGCCTGCGCCATCACCGGCAGCAGGTTCTGCCACGCGGTCGGGATGTCGTCGGGGGAAAGATCGAAGCGCGTGCGTTCGGACACGGCAACCTCCGGGTTCGGGGGGCGAAGCCTATCCCGGCGCCTCGTCGGCGACTAGTGGTTTCGATCACCGGCAAGGCACGGCCGATGTAGTCGTCCGCCACCAGACGAAGCCTGCCGGTGAGAGCCTCTTGTGGGCGGGCGCCGGACGTTCACGCTCAACGCGCGCCGGGAGGTGCGCGCCGGGAGGGAGTCGAACCCCCAACCTTCTGATCCGTAGTCAGATGCTCTATCCATTGAGCTACCGGCGCTCCGTGTCAGCATACCGGCGGGGTCCAGCGCCCTCGGAGGCTGCACGAGGGCGGGGTGCCGAGCACCCCGCCCTCGGTTCGCTTCAGGCGGGCTGGGATCGGATGAAGAACTCGGTCCCCTGCTCGGTCGGCTTCGCGTCGAGCACGGCATCGTCGAGCGTGGACGCGAGCTCCTGCGCCACGACGACCCGAACGCCCTGGGCCTCCGCCTCGGCATCGGCCGGCGCGGGTTCGTTGATCGCCTCGAGCGAGATCCCGCCCTGCCCGTTCGTCCTCGTCTCCGGGACGAGCCTGATCGTCTCTCCACGGACCTCCTCTCGGGCGAGGATGTCTCGGAAGGCCGATGCGGCCGTATCGGTGATCTGGAGCATGACGCTCACCCCTTCGCGGTCGCGGTCTAGGTGCTTACCCACACGAGCGGATGGGACACCTGGACGAGCCTTCGCCGACTTGCCGGGGTTG
>DATCXP010000023.1:0-6520 GCA_036565765.1 Terrimesophilobacter sp. | reverse complement strand
CGGCACCGGCGAGCCGATGATCCCGAGCACGCTCTGAAGGTTCGTGGCGAAGCCGAACAACAGGCCGGCGAGGGTGGCCCGGATGGGGTCCCAGCGTCCGAAGATCACGGCGGCGAGTGCGATGAAGCCGGCGCCTGCCGTCATCTCCTTCGTGAACTCCCCGACCGATCCGAGCGTGAAGTACGCGCCACCGAATCCGGCGATCGCACCGGCGAGCGACACGTTCCAGAACCGCATGGTGTTGACCTTGATCCCGACGGTGTCCGCCGCCTGCGGGTGCTCTCCGACGGATCTCGTCCGCAGACCCCATCGGGTGCGGAACAGCGAGTAGGCCACGGCCGCGACGGTCAGGTACATGACGTAGACGATGATCGTCTGGTTGAACAGCACGGGGCCGATGATCGGGATCTGGCCGAGTATCGGGATGTCGATCCGGTCGAATCGCGGCGGGTGGTTCAGCAGTTCCGGGTTCGGAACCATGACCTTGGAGAACAGGAAGCTCGTGAGCCCGGCGACGAGCACGTTCAGGACGACGCCGACGATGATCTGATCGACGATGTACTTGATCGAGAACGCGGCGAGCACGAATGACACGAGCACCCCGCCCACCATGGCGGCCCCGAGCCCGAGAATCGGCTGCCGCGTCGCGGAGGCCACCATCGCCGAGATGAAAGCACCGGCGAGCAGCTGTCCCTCGATCGCGATGTTCACGACGCCGCTTCGCTCCGAGATCACCCCGCTCATCGCCCCGAAGATCAGTGGAACGCTCAGGCTCACCGCGCCGATCAGCAGGCCGGGAACCGGAATGAGGGCGTCCGCGGACACCCAGGTCAGGAACGCCACCAGGATGATGACGACGAAAACGATTGTGAGCCACAGCGGAACCCTGCGCGCCTGATGCACGATCCACGCGGCGTACGCCGCGAGCAGCACGAGCACGACGGACAGCACCCATCCTGTCGACTGGGTCGGCAGGTGGACATCGGGAAGCTGGATGAAGTCCGCCGCCCGTGACAGCCGGAAATGGCTGACGCCGGGGCGCCCGAAGATGCCGAACACGATGATGGAGATCGCGGCGAAGATCCCGAGGGCGACGGGGGTCTTCCAGTTCTTGACGATCGCCGTCTCGAGCACGATCGGCGAGGATGCCGAGGTTGAGACGCTCACTTGGTCACCACCGCTTTCTTACCCTGGATCCTCGCGGATTTTTCCACCACGAGCGGATTCGGCGCCGGGAGCCGGAACACCGCCCGAACCAGTGGCGGTGCGGCGATGAACAGCACGATCATCGACTGGACGACGAGAACGATGTCGATCGGGATGCCCTGGGTCGCCTGCATGGCGAAGCCACCGGCCTTGAACGCCCCGAACAGGATGCCCGCGGCGAACACGCCCCACGGTTTCGACCGACCGAGGAGGGCGACCGTGATCGCGTCGAACCCGATTCCGGCGTCGATTCCGGAGCTGAACCCGGTCTTCACGGTGCCGAGCACCTGGAACACTCCGGCGAGTCCGACGAGGGCTCCGGAGAACAGCATGACGTAGGTGAACATCCGGTTCACATTGATGCCGGCGACCCTCGCGGCCCTCGGGTTCAGGCCGACGGCCTTGAACTGGAAGCCGAGCGTCGATCGGTTGAGGAGCCACCAGGTGAAGAAGGTCGCGCCGATCGCGATGACCAGGCCCCAGTGGAGGGTGTATCTCTCACCGAACAGCGGGGGCAGGACCGCCGTGTCCAGCATCGCAGGGGTCTTCGGATTGTTCGACCCCGGCGCCTGCAGCAGGCCCGGTGTGCTCAGCATCCAGTACACGAAGTAGTACGCGACGTAGTTCAGCATGATCGTCGTGATGACCTCGTGCGCTCCCGTGCGCGCCTTGAGGAAGCCGGCGAGGCCGCCCCACAGAGCTCCCGCGGCGACCCCCGCGACGAGCGCGACGAGGAGGTGGAGGCCGAAGGGGAGGTGGAACGAGAACGCGACCCATCCTGCCGCCGCGGCACCGAACAGCATCTGGCCGCGGCCACCGATGTTGAACAGCCCGGCCCGGAAGCCGAGCGCGACGCCCAGCCCCGCCACGATGAGCGGTGTCGCGAAGGTCAGAGTATCCAGGAGCGGCTTGATGCCGTTCTCGAATCCCGGCCTCCGGAAGTTGTAGACCGAACCCTGGAACAGGGAGACGTAGGCGCCCGACACCGAGTTCCAGATCGCCGTGAGCATGTCGCCCGGCCTCGAGAAGAAGTACCCGGATGCCGCCTGGACGCGCGTGTCGGTCAGGGCGATCAGGATGCCGCCGATGACGATCGCCAGGACGACCGCGAGCACCGACATGACCGCACTGCCGGAGAGGATCTCGCGCATGACATTCGACCAGCGCCCCGGCGTCTCGACGACCGTGCCGTTCTGGCCAGGCTCGATCGGCTCTGGCGCTTTCCGCTCGGTCACTCTGGGCAACTGGCTCTCGCCGGACTCGTTCTTCTCGCTCATGCTGCGTCCTTCGGGGCCTCGCCGGCCATCATGAGGCCGAGAACGGATCGTGGGGTATCGCCTGGGACGATGCCCACGATTCCTCCTCGGAACATGACGACGATGCGATCGGCGAGCGCGACGACCTCGTCGAGCTCCGTAGACACGACGAGCACGGGGATTCCGGCGTCCCTCGCCTCGACGATCCTGGTGTGGACGAACTCGACCGAGCCGACGTCGAGCCCTCGGGTCGGCTGCGCCGCGAGAAGCAGATGGAGCTCCCGGCTGAGTTCGCGTGCCAGCACGACCTTCTGCTGGTTGCCGCCGGAGAGCTTTCCGGCATGGGTGCCGATGCCTTGTGCCCGGATGTCGAACTCTTCGAGCTTCTCCTGAGCGAACTCCGCGAGGGTGGCGAGCTGCAGGTTGCCGCGACGCACGAACGGCGCGCCGTTCGCGCGATCCAGCATGAGATTCTCCGCAACGGTGAATTCGGAAACGAGGCCATCCTCGTTGCGGTCCTCCGGGACGAATCCGACGCCGGCGTCGAGAATCCTGCGCACACTCAGCCCAACGAGGGACTCACCGTCGAGACTGATCTTCCCGGTCACCTTCGGCTGCAAGCCCATGATCGCTTCGACGAGCTCCGTCTGGCCGTTGCCCTGCACTCCTGCGATGGCGACGACCTCTCCGGCCTTCACATCGAAGCTCACGTTGTTGACAACGAGCTGGCCGATCGGGTCGATGACCGACAGAGCGTCCACCACGAGAGCGGGCTCCCCCGGCTTGGCCTTGCCCTTCTCGATCATGAGGTCGATGGCGCGGCCGACCATCATCGAGGCGAGTTCCGCGTTGCTCGCTTTCGGATCGGCCTCTCCGACGACCTTGCCGAGCCGAATGACGGTGATCTTGTCCGCAACCTCGCGCACCTCGCGCAGCTTGTGCGTGATGAACACGATCGAGGTTCCGGTCTCCTTGAGCTGCTTCATGATGACCATGAGCTCGTCGGTCTCCTGCGGCGTCAGGACGGCGGTGGGCTCGTCGAACACGAGCACCTTCGCGTCGCGGGACAGCGCCTTGACGATCTCGACCCGCTGTTGCACACCGACCGGGAGGTCTCCGACGAGGGCGTCGGGGTCCAGGTCGAAGCCGAACCGAGCGGAGATGTCCCGCACCTGCTCGCGGGCCCTGGCGACGTCAAGCCGCCCGCCGAAGTTCGTCGGCTCATGCCCGAGCATGACGTTCTCGGCGACCGTGAACACCGGGATGAGCATGAAGTGCTGGTGGACCATGCCGATCCCGGCCGCCATGGCGTCGCCGGGGCCGGCGAAGTGCTGCACCGTGTCGTCGAGCAGAATCTCGCCATCGTCGGCCTGGTAGAGGCCGTACAGCACGTTCATGAGCGTCGACTTGCCCGCGCCGTTCTCACCGAGCAGGCAGTGGATCTCGCCGGCCTCCACGACCAGGTCGATGTGGTCGTTCGCGACCAGCGCACCAAACCTCTTCGTGATGCCGCGAAGTTCGAGCTTCATCTGTTCTACGTTCCTGTTCCATCCGGCGGCGCTGCCGGAAGCAAAGCGCACAATGCGAGGGAAGACTACAAGCTAGGGAAGGATACAACGAACTCGGGGAGACCAGCACTGCTGGCCTCCCCGAGCCTTACTGTGTGCGTCGACTACTTAGGCGACGAGGGGGATTCGACCTTGACCTTGCCGCTGATGATGTCGGCCTTCAGCGCGTCGAGCTCGGCCTGCAGGCCCGCGTCGACCTTCGACTCGAAGCTGTGGAACGGCGCGATGGACACGCCACCGTTCTCGAGCGTTCCGACGAACGGCTTGTTGTCGAACTTGCCGTCAGCACTGCTCTTCACAACGTCAGAGACACCAACAGCGATGCCCTTCATGATTGAGGTCAGGAGGATGTCGGCGATGCTCGGGTCGGTCTTGGTGACGTCGGCGTCGACGCCGATGAGCGCGATGTCCTTGCCGGAGTCCTTGATCGCCTGAGCAGCGCTCTTGTAGATCGGGCCACCGACCGGGAGGATCACGTCAGCACCCTGGTCGAGCAGGTTCTGAGCGGTGGACTTCGCGGTGTCGTTGGCGTCGAAGCCACCGGTGAACGCGCCGTCCTGCTTCGCGACGTCCCAGCCGAGTGCCTTGACGTTCTTGCCCTTGACGGTGTTGTAGTAGTTCACACCGTCGACGAAGCCGTCCATGAAGATCGTGACGGGCGGGATCGGGATGCCACCGAAGGTTCCGACGATTCCGGACTTCGAGTAGCTCGCCGCGGCATAGCCCGCGAGGAAGGCGGCCTGAGCGGTGTCGAACACGATCGGCTTCACGTTCGGAAGGTCGATCGAGCTGTCATCGATGATGGAGAAGTCGATGTCGGTGTTCGCCTCGGCCGCAGCCTTGGTCGCGTCCGCGAGCAGGAAGCCGACCGTGACGATGATGTTGCAGCCGTCGTCGACGAGTCCGCTGATGTTACTGGAGTAGTCGGTCTCCGTCTGGGATTCGATCGCGTTGGCCTTGACACCGAGGTCCTTGGCGGCCGCATCGAGGCCCTCCTTGCCGATCTGGTTGAACGACTTGTCGTCGAACCCGCCGGAGTCGGAGACCATGCAGGGCTTGAAGTCCGAGGCGCCGGGCGCAGGACTTCCGCCCGGGGTCTCTGGTGCTGGTGCGCAGCCGGCGAGCAGCATGGTGCTGATCGCGGCCACGGCGAGGCCGCTCATCGCGGCACGTGAGGTGATTCTCAAGGTGTCCTCCAAGGTGCGGGCGCGGCATCGGTGCCGCGGCCATGTCCGTACAGATTACCCAATGTTACGAAGCTCACCACTACTCAACAACGGGTAAACAGGCCAATGGTTACCAAGCTGCAATAGCCGCCGTCGACCGGCTCAGAGGATGTCGCTGCGCCCCGACAGCTTGAGGGCGTCTACGACCGCCTTCACCCGCTGCGCATTTGCGCTAGTCGTCACCAGAAGAGCATCCGGTGTGTCGACGACGACGATGTCGGTGACCCCGATGAGGGAGATCAATCGTCCGGTCTGACTGACGACGACGCCGCTCGATGCGTCGGCCAGAACGCGCGCGTTCTCACCGAGAATCGCGAGATCGGACTTGCGGCCGCCGGAGTGCAGTTTCGCGATCGCCGCGAAGTCCCCGATGTCGTCCCAGTCGAATCCGCCGGGAACGACGGCCAATCGCCCGGCCGCAGCAGCCGGCTCCGCCACCGTGTAGTCGATCGCGATCTTCGCGAGCCTCGGCCACACCTTGTCGACGACCATGCCCCGCCGCGGGGTGTCCCAGGCCTCCGCAAGCTCCCTGAGTCCCGCGAGGAGCTCGGGCTGGGATTCCCCGAGCTGCTCCAGCAGCTGGTCCGCGCGCGCGATGAACATGCTCGCATTCCACAGGTAGTTGCCGTCGGCGAGGTAGCCTTCTGCGACCTGGAGCGTCGGCTTCTCGACGAAGTGGTCGGCGCTCACCGCTGTCGGGGCGGTCGGGAGGCCGAGCTTCCCATTGCAGTGGATGTAGCCGAAGCCGATCGCCGGCTCGGTCGGGGTGATTCCTATTGTTGCGATGTAGCCGGCGCCCGCGACCGCGATCGCCTCCTTGACCGCGCGCTGGAAGCCTCTCGTGTCGGCGATCACGTGATCCGCCGCGAACGAGCCGATCACGACATCCGGCTCGCGATGCTGCAGGATCGCCGCGGCGAGGCCGATCGCGGCAGAGGAATCCTTGGGCTCGCTCTCCAATACCACGTTGTGGTCGGCCAGCTCCGGCAGCTGCGCCTCGACCGCCGCCCGGTGCGCCCGCCCCGTGACGACCATGATGCGGTCGGCGCCGGAGAGCGGAACGAGACGGTCCCAGGTCGCCCGCAGAAGCGTCTTGCCGCTCCCGGTGAGATCGTGCAGGAACTTCGGCGCATCCGCTCTGGACAGCGGCCACAGCCGGGAGCCGATCCCGCCGGCTGGGATGATGCTGTAGAACCGATCGAGGTCGCCGGGGAGATTCGCCATGCGACCACTGTAGACGCCGGCCCGGAAAGCCGGGCCGGGC
>DATCXP010000020.1:0-8827 GCA_036565765.1 Terrimesophilobacter sp. | reverse complement strand
GCGATTTGGCCAAGCACCTGGAGACCGTCCGCGAGCAGCACCTGGCGGATACGCGCGCCGGCGCGGGCTGGGTGGAGCTGCCCTGGGCGCTGGGCCGCAAGTACCCCGCCGCCGGCCGGGAGTGGATCTGGCAATGGGTCTTCCCGACGACCCGGACGTACTTCCACGTCGCCAGCAGCCAGCGCCGCCGGCACCACCTCCACGAATCCGTGCTGCAGCGCGCCGTGCGCGAGGCGGTACGCAGTAAGGGCATCCTCAAGCACGCCACCTGTCACACCTTCCGCCACTCGTTCGCCACGCACCTGCTGGAAGATGGCGCCGACATCCGCACGGTGCAGGAACTGCTGGGCCACCGCGACGTCTCGACGACCATGATCTACACCCACGTCCTGAATCGCGGCCCCGCCGGCGTCCTGAGCCCCGCCGACCGCCTGCCGATCGTCTGACCTCATCGACCGCACGCACTTCCCACCCCCGGAAATATCCAGGTCCGTGTAACACTGGAAGAGCCAAACGGGCCATGCGCAACCTCGCATCCCCAAAGGCCGCTCCCGCCCATCTCGCCCACCCCCGCGGGCCGAGTTATCCGCACCACTCCCGCTCCCGCTCCGCGTTATCCGGCACGAGCCGGGATTGTGCGGGGCTGGATACTTCTAGTTAGCTGGATCGTGGCCTGGGGCCGGGCGGGAGGAACCGTATAATCGTCGTGGAGGGCATAGACGCGTGATCACCTTCAAGGTCGAGGTGGAGCAGGAAGAGGACGGCCGCTGGCTCGCAGAAGTCCTCGAGCTCCCGGGCGTTTTAGCGTATGGCCAGGATCAGGATTCCGCGGTGTCAAAGGTCCAGGCGTTGGCACTCCGCGTGGTCGCGGAACGTCTGGAGCATGGCGAAGCTGGCCCCCAGCTTCTGAGCATTTCGTTCGCGGCGGCATGAGCGCATGGCCCAGTACCCGCGCTCGGCGGGTGCTGGCGGCCCTCCTGCGACTCGGGTGGGCAGTAAAGCGGCAGTCGGGCTCCCATCGCACGCTCTCCCGGCCCGGGTGGACCGATTTCGTATTCGCCTTTCACGAGGATGAGGAAATCGGGCCGCGCATGCTTGCACGGATAGCCAAGCGCACCGGGCTGCGGCCCGACGACTTGTGACCAAGCGGTACCAGCTAACCACACACTGGAGCGGACGCGCTTCGCGCGCCGCTCACTGTGGGCGTTAGAGGGACAGCGCCCCGACAACCGGAATGGTAGGATCGACGCATGACGAAATCGGCGCGCGAACTGTTTGAGGAGGCGATGCGGCTTGATCCGAAGGAGCGGGCGACACTCATGCGCCTTCTGGTCGACAGCCTGGATGCGGAGTCGGAGGAAGGTGCCGAGGAAGTCTGGCGAGCCGAGATAGAGCGTCGAATCGCCGAATTAGATTCGGGCCAGATCCAGGCCGTTTCCTGGGAAGAACTGAGAGCGCGGCTGTACCAGCGCTGAATGGCCTCAGCGGCGGTCCGGTTCCATCCTGCTGCAGCGCAGGAGGGGGAATCCACGTATGACTGGTATGCCGCGAGAAGTCCCGAGGCCGCGGACGGGTTTCGGGAGGAGTTGCAGCGGGCGATCGACGCGGTCGCAGCGAGCCCCCGCACTTGGCCGCGCTTTGGGAGCCGCGCGCGGCGGTACGTGTTTCCTAGATACCCCTTCAGCCTGGTGTACATCCTGCGCGGTGATGCCGTCAGGTCGTCGCGATGGCCCACGGTCGTCGCCGGCCCGGCTATTGGCAGTCGCGTCTCTGATGGGCCCTCTAACTTCCGCATGCAGCGGTCGGAGCGTCGCGCCGCCGCTGATCCGGAGCGTCGGACGGACAGGAGCTACGCGCGGGGATTGAGGTGCTGACGCAGCCAGTCGGCGAGTTGGCCTCGATCGATGCGGCCGGCCGCCAGATCCAGCATGACGCGCTCTTGCTCATCAAGGTGGGCGTCAATCTCTGCGCCGTTCAGCACGAGAAACGTCTCCGTGGCAGCATGGCCGACGCGCTTGTTCCCGTCGACGAAGGGGTGGTTTCCCACCAGCGAGAAGCAGAGGGCCGCCGCCTTATCCGCCAGCGTGGGATAGAGATCGAGACCGGCCAGCGCCATCTTGGGCTGAGCGAGGGCCGATTCGAGCGCGCCGAGATCCCGAATCCCAGCCGCGCCGCCGGTCTGTTCGAGAAGTCGCCGATGAAGCTCGACGACTTCCGACAGCCCGAGGTAGCGCATCAGGCGAGGCGCCGATACAACTCCGCGTTCTTCTGTAGTACCCGATCCGCCGCCGCTTTGAAGTCCTCAGCCGTTGTCGCGAGCAGATCGGCGATTGCCGCCTTGGCGAGGTCTTCCGGGGTCAGTCCGAGGCGCTCCGCCTCAAGGCGTAGACGGTCGGCCTGGGCCGGGGAGAGATCGATGGACAGCTTCATGCGCCTACTCTACCGTGTTCGGCTGTCTCGTCCAACAACAGGCTTGAGCAGGCCGGCTGCGCCGGCCGCTCAGCCTGACCGTTAGGCGCATGGGCAACACTGTGAGTCGGGATATAGTGTCCCGATGGCTCTGCGTTTTCGTTGAACGATCCCGAAGGGCGTGCACGTGATCTCATACGATGCCGGCGCAGCCGCCTACGATCAGATGACGGGACGATGGTCCCGCCTGTACGTCCCAACATTGCTCGCTCAAGCAGGCGTCGAAGCCGGTCATCGAGTTCTTGACGTAGCGACAGGCACCGGTGAAGTCGCGATTGTCGTCGCGTCTCGCGTCGGCGCCAGCGGAAAAGTCGTTGGGATCGACGTGTCACGGCCGATGTTGGCGGTGGCCGCGGGCAAGATCGCGGAACGGCCGATTGTCTTACTGGAGATGGATGCGCAGGCGCTTGCCTTCAAGGACGACAGTTTCGACGCGGTGGTGTGTCAACTCGGCCTCATGTTCATGCGCGACGCCGCCAGTGCGCTCCAAGAGTGGGCCCGCGTCCTTCGGTCGCGCTCTCGTCTCGCAGTGTGCGTCTACGCCACCCCTGATCGCGTACCTCTTTACGGAATTCTGATGGACGAGCTTATGCACCGTCTTCCTGACCAGCGTGACGTGCTTTATCAGCCTTCCGCATTGGCCGACGGCGAGATTCTCGAGCGATTGCTCGCGGGGGCGGGCCTGAAGGCCGTCCGTGTGATCGAGGAGACGCGTGTCCATCGGTTCGCGTCTTTCGATGAATACTGGAATCCGTTTGAGGCGGGGGGCGGACGGCACGGGCAACTGTACATGCAACTTCCAGCTTCGGTTCGGCAGGAAGTTCAATCTGCTGTGCGCGACCGCATGAGGCCATACTTCGTGAACGAGTGCCTGGAGATCGCAGCAGATGTCTTCTTCGGTGTCGGGGAGCGATAGGCTCGAGCTGTGCGGTCGCCAGGGCGACGACTTCACGTTGGAGCGGCTCAAGGGCTCGCCTTCGCTCGCCCTGGCCGCTCAGCGCCGATCCGTTAGGTCACGGACGCCGTATGCCCGAGATGTTTCGAGTCGCCGCCCTTGGCGATGGATTTCTCGGAATCATGGGCATGCCTGGGATCCATGAGTCGCTCCGCGAGACCTTTGATGGACTGGCTAGACTCGGGGTCGACGTCGTCGTCTCACTCCTCCAGGAGCCCGAGGCACTCGACCTGGGGTTGGCTGGCGAACAGGCTGCCTGCGAAAGCGCAGGCCTTGAGTTCCTCAGCTTCCCTATTGAAGATCGGGGCCTGCCATCTGATCCCGAGGCGGTGTCGCAGTTCAGCAGGCGGGCGCACGCGAGGATAATCAGCGGCTGCGGATTTGTCTTTCACTGTCGCGCGGGGATCGGTCGATCTGGGATGATGACCGCGAGCGTGTTGTTACACCAGGGGTTGACGGTAAGGGAGGCCTTCGCCCGGATCTCTGCCGCTCGCGGCTTGATCG
Source organism: Terrimesophilobacter sp. (assembly GCA_036565765.1). Classification (GTDB taxonomy): domain Bacteria; phylum Actinomycetota; class Actinomycetes; order Actinomycetales; family Microbacteriaceae; genus Terrimesophilobacter. The sequence continues at coordinate 4,899 of DATCXP010000020.1, read as the reverse complement.
TCCCCGATACACCTGGACAACTGGAGTGGGTCGAGAGCAACTACGCGATCCTCGTCGGCACAACCTAACGGGCGTTCGGCGGATGTCCGCGAGTAAGGTGCTGAACATGTCCCTTCGGGGCAACAAGGCGATCTGGGAAGCCGAGACGTTCGGCGAGCAGATGATCGACGTCACCGTCGGCGATCTGCTCGACCGGCAGGCGGAGGCCGCTCCCGACAAGGAAGCACTCGTCTACCGCTACCCCGAGATCGGGTTGAACCTGCGGCTTACCTACGCTGGGATGCGCGACGAGGCCAACCGGGTCGCAAGGGGCCTGATGGCGCTCGGCATCAGGCTCGGTGACCACGTCGCGCTGCTCGCGAGCAACCTGCCGGAATGGATCCTACTCGAGATGGCGCTCGCGAAGATCGGCGCGGTGCTCGTCACGGTCAACACGAACTTCCGGCAGGCGGAGCTCGAATACGTTCTGGGCCAGGCCGATGTCCACACGCTCGTGCTGATGGACGAATACCGAGGCAACGACTACGTGAGGTCGCTGAAAGCGCTGCTGCCCGAGCTCGACGGCGTCACGGATCCCGTGACCGAAACCGTGACGAGTGCCAGGTTCCCGACCTTCCGGCGTGCCGTGCTGCTCGGCCAGCGACAGCATCCTGGCCTGCTGCCGTTTTCGCGACTCCTCGAGCTGTCGGTCGTCGTGTCCGACGAGGCGCTCGCCGAGCGGCAGGCGGCGGTCACGCCACGCCTTTCAGATCCAGTTCACGAGCGGGACCACGGGCGCGCCGAAAGGCGCCATCATCACGCACCACGGCACGATCAACAACGCCCGGTTCGTCGCCCGGCGCGCGCGATTTGGGGCCGACGACCGGTTGCTGAGTGCGATGCCGCTCTTCCACACCGCGGGCAGCGTCGTCGACCAGCTGTCGATGCTCGTCAGCGGCGGCACCGTCGTCAGGGCGATCGCCTTTGAGGGGGCGAAGATGCTCGAGCTGATCGATCGCGAGAAGGCGACCGTGCTGAATGCCGTGCCGACGATGATCATCGCGATGCTGCACGAGCCGCGCTTGCAGGCCCGAGAATTCGAGACCGGCTCGCTGCGCTGCGTGCTCACCGCCGGCACGCCGATCCCGGTGCCGTTGATGGAACAGGTGAAAGCCCGGTGGGGGGCCGAGCCCGCCATCATGGTCGGGATGACCGAGGCGAGCCCGATCATCACCCAGACGCTGCCCGACGACGGCTTCGAGCTGCGGTCGTCGACGGTCGGGATCGCACTGCCGTACACCGAGGTCAAGATCGTCGATGCGAACGGCGACGTCGTCGATGTGGGTCGACCGGGCGAGATCCTCGTCCGCGGCTACAACGTGATGCGGGGCTACTACCGCATGCCCGAGCAGACGGCGGCGGCGATCGACGCCGACGGTTGGCTGCACACTGGCGACGTCGCCTCGATGGACGAGCGGGGCTACGTTCGCATCGTCGGTCGCATCAAGGACATGATCATCCGTGGCGGCGAGAACGTCTATCCGGCAGAGGTCGAGGCGTTCCTGATGCGCCACCCCAGTGTCCGTCAGGCCCAGGTCGTCGGTGTGCCGGATTCCTACATGGGCGAGGAAGCGGTGGCGGTCCTGCAGCTGAAGGAAGGCGAGGCGCTGACCGAGGACGACGTGCGCGGCTATTGTCGCGCAGAGCTGGCACGCCACAAGGTGCCGAGATACGTGCGCTTCGTTTCCGATTACCCACAGACACCGAGCGGCAAGGTGAAGAAGTTCGAGCTCCGGGCGGCGATGATCGCGGCCCTCGGCCTCGACGCCGGCGGGCGCTGAGGCCGTCGTGACCTCTCGCGGCGGGGTACCGGCCGGGCGAGTGACTCAGACCGCCGAACGAGCCGCGGCAGCGGGAACGCGCAGGTCCCGGGCCCGGCAACGCGGACCTGGTCGCCGGTGAGGACGGTGATCTCCCCGGGGAGCACCCAGGCCAGCTCGGCGCGGTCGTGGTGGAGATGAAAGAGGCTCTTGGTGCGATCGTCGCCGGGCACGTGGCGATCGCCCGGCTCCTCGTCCGCGCCGGAGCCGATCTGAGGCTCACGGGCAGCGGGGCACCCGCGGTCGCGGCGAAGACCGCCCACGATCTGGCCGTCGCGCGCGGGCGGGACGAGCTCGGAGCTCGAGGCAGAACGACCGCGGTGGCACGCGCGAGTCGCGATATAGTGTCGCAATGAAAATCCTGGTGAAGAGCGCGTGGGGCTCCGACGATCCGACCAAGTCCGCGTTCGCCTTCCTGCACGCCAACGCGCTGGTGGAGGCGGGGCACGAGGCGCAGATCTTTCTGCTCGGCGAGGCAGTGTCGGTGATGCGTGATCCGGTCGCGGCCGCCATCGTGCCCGTCGGGTGGCCGCCACTGGCCGAGGTCCTGCGGGCCACGGTCGGCCTCGGGATACCACTGCACGTCTGAGGAGCCTGCTCGAGGGCTCGGGGAGTCCTCGAATCGGATCTGGCCGGCAAGAACGCTTCCTTCGCCAACCCGGCGATCCTCGTCAAGCTGATCGAGTGGTCGGACAAGATCCTCGCCGAGTGAGCGCCGGAAGCTGGCTCTGATCGCCGCCGTGGCCAAGAGCGCGGAAGCGCCGCGGCGCGGCGGCAGGCGACACGCGCGAGCGTCGGCTGAAGTGGTATGCTCGCCCCGGCTTCCGACCTCTGGGGGAGGCGACGTTGGTGATGGAGCGACGAATCTTCCTGGGCGTGATCGCCAGCGGCCTCCTCGCCGCGCCGCTCACCGCCGAGGCGCAGCCCGCCGGGAAGGTCTACCGGATCGGGTTTCTCGGCAACTCCACCGCGGCTCTGGAGGCCAACCTCGTCGGGCCGTTCCGCGAGGGGCTTCGCGAGCGCGGCTACGTCGAGGGCCGGGATCTCACGATCGAGTACCGCTGGGCCGAAGGAGCGTACGAGCGCTTCCCGGCGCTCATCTCGGAACTCATTGCCCTCAAGTCGGACATCATCGTCACGGCTGGCACGCCCGCGGCCCTCGCGGCCCAGCGCACGACCACGACGATCCCCGTCGTCATGGCTGCGGTAGGCGACCCGATCGGCACGGGCCTGGTCAAGAGCCTCGCGCGACCCGGCGGGAACTTGACCGGGTTGGCGGGGATCGCGCCGGACCTGGAGGGAAAGCGCCTGGAGATGCTCACGCAGATCGTACCCAGGCTCTCGTCCGTGGCCTTCCTGGGGAATCCGGCCAACCCCCTCCACGTGACCTCGGAGAAGCAGGCCGGCGCCGCCGCCAAGGCGCTGCACCTGAAGGTGGTGTTCTTTCCGGTGCGGGCCGAGGGCGAGTTCGACCACGCGTTTCAGGCGATCGTCGGCCAGCGGTGCGAGGCGCTCGTCATGCTGGCGGATCGGCTCTTCCTGCATCACCGGGCGCGAATCGTCGAGTTCACCGCCCGGCACCGGCTCCCGGCGGTGTACGCCTACAACGAGCTGGTGCAGGTCGGCGGGCTGATGTCCTTCGGACCGAGCTATCCCGAGATGCACCGGCGTGCCGCCTACTACGTGGACAAGATCCTCCGGGGCGCGAAGCCCGGCGACCTCCCCATCGAGCAGCCGACCACGTTCGAGCTGGTGATCAACCTCAAGACCGCCAAGACCCTCGGCCTGACGATCCCGCCGGCGCTCCTTCAGCGCGCGAATCAGGTGATCGAGTAGGCGCCGGCTCCGCGAAAACGGCACCAGGCCACTGCTCGAGTTCGCCACCCGCTGCGGGCGTCACGATGCGGCCCATGCGCGGACGAAGACTTGGTTGTTCGTGGGAGGCGTGAAGCTCCCTCTTGCGTTGGCGGAGCTGGGATTGATCGATGAGTACGAGTTCGTCGTGCAGCCAGGATCGCGGGCCGCGGGCCGACATTGTTCGCCGCTCTGTCGAAGCCTATCGACTTGAAGCGCATGGGCCGGGTGGAGCTCCGCTCCGGGGCGGTGGCCATGCGGTATGAGCCGAGAAGGTAGCCGCCGCGTGCGACTGACGGCGCCCCGGAGCTACCGAAAGGACACGATGAGCAAGGAAGAGGCGGCACCCGAGACGAAAGGTATCACGGTGAAGTTACTTGCGACGGTCGACCTCGGCCCCGAGATCGAGGGCATGGCGGGGCGCCAGCTTCGAATGCGTATGGTGACCATCGAGCCGGGAGGCGTCTTCGGCCCGCTTCACGACCACAAGGGCCGGCCCGGCACCGTCTACATACTGCGAGGAACCATCACCGACCATCGAGATGGAGCCACCACGGACTATGGGCCGGGAGTGGGCTGGCCCGAGGATAGGAACACCACGCACTGGCTCGAGAACAGGGGAACGATTCCGGCGGTCGAGATCTCGGTGGATATAGTCAAGAAAGAGTGACCAGGCCAAGGAGCACCGAGTATGAGCATGAGCGCCGCCGGCGATCTCTAGACGGTCGGGGATGAAGGCACGGCGTGCCCGCACGTACGTCCTCGTCGGGCTCGGACTCGGAGCGCTCGCCGTCGGTGCCGCTGCCTCGTGGATGGTCGGCTCCGCGCTGATCAGGCCGGTCAATCGGTCGGTGCCGCGGCCCGACGGCTTCCAGGTCCGGGTCGTCTCGATTCCGGGGCAGGGGCACGCCCTCGCCGGCTGGTGGCTGGATCGGGGCGGCAGCTCGCCGGTCGTTCTCCTCCTTCACTCCATCCGCTCGGACCGCTCGTCGATGGTGCCACGAGCGCGGCTGCTCGCGGACCACGGCTTCTCGGTGCTCCTGATCGACCTGCAAGGCCATGGCGAGACGCCGGGGAGGGCGGTCACGCTGGGGTGGCGCGAGGCCGGCGATGCTCGAGCCGCGCTCGGATGGCTCAGGGCCGCGGCGCCCTCGCGACGGATCGGGGTCATCGGCTGCTCGCTCGG
>DATCXP010000010.1:0-2789 GCA_036565765.1 Terrimesophilobacter sp. | reverse complement strand
GCGACCGAAAACCGACCACACGGTGTCGCTCGGGAACAGCTCGGTGTCGAAGATGCTCAGGAAACCGACGACGAGAACGCCGAGCAGCTCGAAGCCGATGGTGGCCCACGCCACCCGGTACCAGCTGCGACCGCTCCTGATCAGCGCGACCGTCGCGACGATGTACACGACGGCGGCGAGTGCCGACAACAGGTAGGCGACAGGGGCGGTGTCGAACTTGCTCACGATCTGCACGAATGATCGCCCGGTCGCCGCGAGCGCGAGGATGCCGTACACGAGCACCAGAACGCGGCCGATGCCGAAACCACGGGTCGGGATTGTTGATTCCATCAGGTCAAGGCTAGGCGATGGCGAGGGTCTGCTGAGGCCACACTCACACCAGCTGAACGGTCCAGATCTGCAGCATCCTGAACACCATGATCGCCACGGCCAGCCCGGCGACCCCGAGAACGACGGTGCTCCAGCGATTGCGCTCGACGAGCGCCCAGAACCCGGCGAGCGGGAGCATCACGAGCGCCGACACCAGGTAGGTGTAGAACTCGAGCGGATTGCCACTCGGCGGATTGCCGACGGCCGGCGCGAGAAGCGCGACAACCAGCTGGACGACGAGGAGCACCTCGACGAGGAGGATCGCCCCGAAGCTGAAGTCGTCCGGCTTCCTGCCTGCCAACCCTGAGACGAGGCAGAACAACCCGGCGAGCACGGCGATGCCGACCTGGACGTACGCGAACCAGTCGATCATTCAGGACACCTCATCCTTGGGAAAATTCACGATCGGGCGGGCCGTTCCGCCGGTCACCTCGACGAGACCGGCAAGGCGCCCGTCCTCGGTGATCGCGGCGACGGGCCCGCCGTCGATGGCCAGTCCGGCCAGTCGTTTGCCATGCGCGAGGTCCGTCGCCTGCTGCGCACTGAGCACGAGGCTTGGGAACAGGGTAATCGCAACGTTGGCGGGGTCCAGGAGGTGCGGTGGAGAGTCGAGATCGCCGAGAGTCGCCGCTCGGGACAGGTCGAACGGCCCGATTCTGGTGCGGCGCAGAGCCACCAGGTGGCCGCCGACGCCGAGCGCGCTGCCGAGGTCCCTCGCCAGAGCGCGGATATAGGTTCCCGAGGAGCATGCGACGCGCACGTCGAGGTCCAGGAATTCGCCGCGCCTGGTCTCGAGCAGTGCGAACTCCGAGATGAGAACCTCGCGCGCCTTGAGCTCGACCTGCTCCCCCGCGCGTACCCGTGCGTAGGCCCGCTTCCCGTCGACCTTGATCGCGCTCACGGCCGAGGGAACCTGCTGGATCGTCCCGCTGAGCGTGGCGATCCCGCCCACCAGGTCCTCATCGGCGATCGCAGCGATCGCAGCGGCAGGCGCAACCCGGTCTGCAGTGCTTTCTGCGTCATCCGTCGGCGTCGAGGCCCCGAGCCGGATGGTGGCGAGGTACTCCTTGTCGAGCCCGACCAGGAAGGTGAGCAGCCTGGTCGAGCTGCCGACACCGAGGATGAGCAGGCCCGTCGCCATCGGGTCGAGCGTTCCCGCGTGCCCGACCTTCCGCGTCGCGGCGAGACGGCGCACTCGGGAGACGACGTCATGGCTCGTGAGGCCGCCCGGCTTGTCGACGAGGAGGATGCCGCTGCGCTCTGGGTCCTGGCTCACGCATCGAGGCTATCAAGCACAGTGGCTATCAAAACCCGGTGGCTGTCAATCGCGGGGGGACGACGTAGGATGCGAACATGAGGGTGGGGGTCATCGGGGCGGGGGCCGTCGGCGGAACCATCGCCGCGCTCCTGAGTCGCGCAGGACATGACGTCGAGGTGACGGCCCGCGGCGACAACCTGGAGGCGATCAGAACCGGCGGTCTGCGCCTGAGTGGAGCCTGGGGCGAGTACACGGCACCGGTCCTGGCGGGCGAGAGGCTCAGCCGCTCCCCAGAACTCGCCATCGTCGCAACGAAGGCCGCCGATGCCGAGCGCGCGCTGCGCGACAACGCGGAGCAGCTGAGCGGGATCCCCGTCGTCGTCGTGCAGAACGGCATGCGCGGGCTCACGACCGCACGAGAGGTCCTGAGGCACTCCGATGTCCTCGGGGGGCTCGCGATGTTCGCAGCCTCCTACCTCTCCCCCGGCGAGATTTCGGTGACGACCGCGGGCGCCACCTACCTCGGCAACGACGATCCCGGCCTCGAGGTGCAGTATGCGGCGGGCATTCTCGGCGCCGTCATGCCCGTGACCGTGACTCGAAACTTCGCCGGCGCGCAGTGGTCGAAGCTCGTGGTGAACCAGATCAACGCGCTTCCTGCCATCACCGGTCTGAGCGCGCAGGCGACGATCGCCGACCGCCGGCTCCGCCGCGTGCTCACGAAGAGCATGCAGGAGGCTGTGCGGGTCTCGCTCGCCTCCGGAGTGCGGTTCGCGCGGCTGCAGGGGCTCTCCCACGGGCTGCTCGCGCTGTTCCGCCGACTTCCTGAACCCCTCGCCCAGGCGCTCCCGCTCATGATGAAGTGGCGGATGGGATCGACGCCGAACCCGGGATCAACGCTGCAGAGCATCCGTCGCGGTCAGAAGACCGAGATCGACTACCTTAACGGGGCCGTCGTGGAGGCTGGTCGGGGCGTCTCGCTGCCGACACCCGTGAACGCCGCGATCACGGCGATGGTGCACGAGGTGGAGAGGACCGGTGCGTTCCTCAGCCCGGATGAGGTCGTCGCGCGCCTGAAATAGTGCGCATCGTGCGTCAGCAGGAGTCCGCGAACACGCGCCTGGGGTGGTCCAGCTCGCGATTGTCGATGAGCGTCGTCGCC
>DATCXP010000265.1:0-6197 GCA_036565765.1 Terrimesophilobacter sp. | reverse complement strand
CCGGCTACCGCAGCCCCTCGCGGGAGTCGCCGCCAGCGGCCCCAGTGAAGTCAGGAGCATAGGCGTGGACGCAAGGGAAGACCCGGCCAGGGACGGCCAGGATGAGCTCGATCAGACGAAGTCCGCTCCTGCGGATCGTGCGACGTCCGGTCCGCTCGATGAGGCCGAGGCGAACGCGGTGCGCCCCTACGTCGATCTCGGTGGGGTGAAGATCCTTCCGCGTGACGGGCTTCAGCTGCGTCTCGAGGTCGAGGAGGGCAGCAACCGGGTGGTCGCCGTCGGCCTCGACTATGCCGGTTCCACCCTGCAGGTTCAGCCGTTCGCCGCACCGCGCTCGACCGGACTGTGGCACGAGATCCGTCACCAGATCGCCGACCAGATCGCGAAGCAGGGCGGAACGACCAAGCTCACCATCGGACCGTTCGGGCCAGAACTGCTCGCCGAGATCCCGGCCGCAGCACCGGGTCAGCCCGGCTCGAAGCGGCTCGCGAGATTCGTGGGAGTTGACGGGCCGCGCTGGTTCCTGCGCGGAGTGATCGCGGGAGAGGGCGTCGTGAACCAGGATGCCGCCGCGAAGATCGAGGATCTGTTCCGCAGCGTCGTCGTGGTTCGCGGCACGACTCCGATGCCACCGCGCGACCTGATTCCCCTGAACATGCCGCAGAGCGCCGGGGCGTCGCCGGACACCGCGTCCCCGACCAGCGTCTGACGATGGCACAGGATCCACAAGGCTCTGCTCCCGAGCCGGTCTCCGAGACGTTCAAGGAGGCGTTCGGTTCCGCCGTGCGCAAGGCCGGGATCGGCCAGGTCGCCCCTGGCGAGGTGCCCACCGCGGCATCCCTCCTCCAGGCAGTCGGTGGAATCCGCGGGCTGATCGAGGCGATCCTGCCCGGGCTCGGGTTCCTCGTCGTGTACGCGTTCACGCAGGAGGTGCTGCCGTCGGTCGCGGCACCGGTCGCGCTCGCCCTCGGGTTCGTCGTGATCCGGCTCGCGACGAAGACACCCGCGACGCAGGCGTTCGCCGGCGTGTTCGGGATCGCGTTCTCAGCGGCGCTCGCCCTGTTCACGGGGCGGGCGGAGGACAACTTCGTCGTCGGGCTCGTGATCAACGTCGCCTCGGTCGTCGTTCTGCTCGCGAGCCTCGCCGCGCGCTGGCCCCTGATCGGGCTCATCGCCGGGGTCTTGACCAACGAACTGACGGCCTGGCGGAAGGACAAGGCGAAGCGACGCGTGCTGACCCTGTGCACCTGGCTGTGGGTCGGGCTGTTCTCCCTGCGCCTCGCGGTCCAGGCGCCGCTGTACTTCTCCGGTCAGACCGAGTGGCTCGCAGCCACGAAGCTGCTCATGGGCATCCCGCTCTATGCCGGCCTGCTGTGGGTCACCTGGCTTCTCGTCCGGTCGGTGTACCTGAAGGCCGCAGCGCAAACGGAGTCGGCCGCGAACTGACGGTGCTCGACCGGCTCGCCGAGGTGATAACATTTATCTCGACATCAAGATAGTTTTGACTGTAGTCAGCAAGGGAGACGGCGCATGTCGGCAGTGAACAGTTTCGGATCGCAGGACACGCTCACGGTCGGCGGCAAGGATTACCGGGTGTTCCGGATCGATGCGGTTCCCGGTCACGACAAGCTCCCGTTCAGCCTCAAGGTGCTCCTGGAGAACCAGTTGCGCACCGAGGACGGCAAGAACGTCACGGCGGCGCAGATCACCGCACTCGGTTCCTGGGTTCCTCAGGCCGAACCGGACACCGAGATCCAGTTCACTCCTGCGCGCGTCATCATGCAGGACTTCACCGGCGTGCCCTGCATCGTCGACCTCGCCACCATGCGCGAGGCCGTCGCCGAGCTCGGCGGGGATCCGAAGAAGATCAACCCGCTCGCCCCGGCCGAGATGGTCATCGACCACTCGGTCATCGCCGACCTGTTCGGCACCGAGAACGCGTTCGAACGCAACGTCGAGATCGAGTACGAGCGCAACGGCGAGCGCTACCAGTTCCTGCGCTGGGGCCAGACCGCATTCGACGACTTCAAGGTCGTCCCGCCGGGCACCGGCATCGTGCACCAGGTCAACATCGAGTACCTGGCGCGGGTAACGATGACGCGCGAGGTTGACGGTGTGCTCCAAGCCTATCCTGACACCCTCGTCGGCACCGACTCCCACACCACCATGGTCAACGGGCTCGGCGTGCTCGGCTGGGGCGTCGGCGGCATCGAGGCCGAGGCCGCCATGCTGGGCCAGCCGGTCTCCATGCTCATCCCGAAGGTGGTCGGATTCAAGCTCAGCGGCTCCATTCCCACCGGGGTGACGGCGACGGATGTCGTGCTCACGATCACCCAGATGCTCCGGAAGCACGGCGTTGTCGGCAAGTTCGTCGAGTTCTACGGAGCAGGCGTTGCCCAGGTCCCGCTCGCGAACCGCGCGACGATCGGCAATATGAGCCCGGAGTTCGGCTCCACCGCCGCGATGTTCCCCATCGACGACGTGACCCTCGACTACCTGCGCCTCACCGGCCGCAGCGAGGAACGCATCGAGCTCGTCGAGGCGTACTCGAAGCTGCAGGGCCTCTGGCACGACCCCGATCGCGAGCCGGCCTTCAGCGAATACCTCGAGCTCGACCTCGCGACCGTCGTTCCCTCGATCGCCGGGCCGAAGCGCCCGCAGGACCGGGTGGAGCTCACGAAGGCGAAGAGCCAGTTCGAGAAGGACCTCGACGCTTACGTGACGGCCGGCCACTCGAACCCAGCGGCGGTGTCGATGAAGGATGGACGCGAGTTCACGGTCGACCACGGCTCCGTGGCGATCGCGGCCATCACCTCTTGCACCAACACCTCGAACCCCTCCGTCATGCTTGCGGCGGGCCTGCTCGCCCGCAATGCGAGCCTGAAGGGCCTGAAGTCGAAGCCGTGGGTCAAGACGACGCTCGCACCGGGCTCGAAGGTCGTCACCGAGTACTACGAGAAGGCCGGGCTGAACGGCTACCTCGAGGACCTCGGCTTCTACCTCGTCGGATACGGCTGCACGACCTGCATCGGCAACTCCGGGCCGCTCGAGGACGAGATCTCCGCCGCGGTGAACCAGAACGACCTCGCTGTGACGGCAGTGCTGTCCGGGAACCGCAACTTCGAGGGTCGCATCAACCCCGACGTGAAGATGAACTACCTCGCGAGCCCGCCGCTCGTGATCGCCTATGCCCTCGCCGGCTCGATGGACTTCGACTTCGACCACGAGGCGCTCGGCCAGGACACGGACGGCAACGACGTGTACCTGAGGGACATCTGGCCGGATGCCGCTGAGGTGCAGAAGACCATCGACGAGTCGATCGACAGCGGGATGTTCACGACCCAGTACGCCGGAGTCTTCGACGGCGACGAGCGCTGGCGCTCGCTCCCGACGCCGGCCGGCGACGTATTCGAGTGGAACGAGGCATCCACCTACGTGCGCAAGCCGCCGTATTTCGACGGGATGACGATGGAGCTCACCCCGGTTGCCGACGTGATCGGAGCGCGCGTGCTCGCGAAGCTCGGCGACTCCGTCACGACCGACCACATCAGTCCGGCCGGCAGCATCAAGTCGGACAGCCCGGCGGGCAGCTACCTCAGTGCGCACGGGATCGAGCGCAAGGACTTCAACTCCTACGGATCGCGCCGCGGCAACCACGAGGTCATGATCCGCGGGACGTTCGCCAACATCCGCCTGAGGAACCAGCTCCTGGCCGATGCCAATGGTGGCGCGGGTGTCGAAGGCGGCTACACGCGCGACTTCACCGAGCTCGCCGCCCCGCAGGCGTCGATTTACGATGCCTCGCAGAACTACCAGGCCGCCGGCATCCCGCTCGTCGTGCTCGCCGGCAAGGAGTACGGCTCAGGATCGAGCCGGGACTGGGCCGCGAAGGGAACGAGCCTGCTCGGCGTGAAGGCCGTGATCACGGAGAGCTTCGAGCGTATCCACCGGTCCAACCTGATCGGAATGGGCGTCGTGCCGCTGCAGTTCCCGGCCGGAGAGACCTGGGAGAGCCTGGGCCTCGACGGGACGGAGAGCATCAGCATCACGGGGCTGACCGCGCTGAACGACGGCGGTATCCCGAAGACGGTGCACGTGACGGCCGAACCGACCGAGCACTCGCCGGCAGGCAAGAAGACGGTCGAGTTCGACGCGGTGGTGCGGATCGACACCCCCGGTGAGGCCGACTACTACCGCAACGGCGGGATCCTCCAGTACGTTCTGAGGTCGCTCGTCTGAATATATGGCGCGCCGCCGCCTCTGCGGCGCGCATATTGCCTGGCGCATCGCAGCCACCGAGGCGCGCCTAAACTTGCCTGATGGGCATCCTCGAGACGGTCACCGGTCCCCGGGATCTCGACGGTCTGAGCCGGGAACAGCTCCGGCGGCTTGCCGCCGAGATCCGGGCGTTCCTGGTCGCCGCGGTCTCCAAGACGGGCGGCCATCTCGGCCCGAATCTCGGCGTCGTCGAGCTCACGATCGCCATCCACCGGGTCTTCGACTCGCCGAACGACCCGATCGTGTTCGACACCGGTCACCAGGCCTACGTGCACAAGCTCCTGACCGGGCGTCAGGACTTCAGCGGCCTGCGGCAATCGGGCGGGATTGCGGGCTACCCGCAGCGCGCTGAATCGGTTCACGATGTCGTCGAGAGCTCGCACGCATCCAGCTCCCTGAGCTGGGCCGATGGGATCTCCCGGGCGTTCGCGATGACGGGGCAGTCCGATCGGCACGTCGTCGTCGTCGTCGGGGACGGCGCGTTGACCGGTGGCCCGACCTGGGAGGCACTCAACAACATCAGCGACGACAACACGCGCAACCTCGTGATCGTCGTGAACGACAACGGCCGCTCCTACGCGCCGACGATCGGCGGCATGGCGCACTACCTCAACCGGATCAGGACCCGGAAGTCGTATCGGCGTCTGCACACCTCGACCAGGAGGCTGTTCGATCACCTCGGTGCGCCGGGACGCGCGATCTACCGGGGCGTTCGCGGAGGAACGCACGGGTTCCTCAACCGGTTCTGGAACAACGACGCGCTGTACTCGAACCTCGACATCAAGTACCTGGGCCCGATCGACGGGCACGACGAGGCGGCGATGGAGGAAGCGCTCCGCCAGGCGAAGGAGTACGAGGCCCCGGTGATCGTGCACGCCATCACCGAGAAGGGCAAGGGATACGATCCTGCACTCCACGACACGGCGGATCAATTCCACGCAGTCGGCCAGATCGACCCGGAGACGGGGGAGTCGATCGAGGTGTCCGACCGGCCGACCTGGACATCCGTGTTCGCCGATGAGCTCGTAGCTCTGGCCGATCGGAATCGGAGGATCGTCGGGATCACCGCGGCGATGCTGCGCCCGACCGGGCTGCACCGGCTCTCCTCGAAGTACCCGGAGCGTGTCTTCGATGTCGGCATCGCGGAGCAGCACGCGGTCACGACCGCGGCCGGGCTCGCATTCGGTGGCCTGCATCCTGTCGTGGCGCTGTACGCGACATTCGTGAATCGCGCGTTCGACCAGGTGCTCATGGATGTCGCACTGCACAGGGCCGGTGTGACGTTCGTACTCGACCGGGCCGGCGTGACCGGGCCGGACGGGCCGAGTCACCACGGCCAATGGGATCTCGCGATCCTTCAGGTGGTTCCCGGCATCCGGCTCGCCGCGCCGCGTGACGCGACCCGGCTGCGCGAGGAGCTCGCCGAGGCTGTTCTCGTCGATGACGCTCCGACCGTCGTCCGGTTCCCCAAGGGCACGATCGAGGCGGAATACGACGCGGTCCGGCGCACGCCAGACGGCGTCGACGTGCTGCGGGAAGCGGCGCACAAGGACGTGCTGATCGTTTCGGTCGGGCCGTTCGCGAAACTGAGCCTGCAGGTTGCCGAGCGGCTCGCCGCGCAGGGGATCGGTGCAACGGTCGTCGACCCGCGCTGGGTCGTTCCGGTTCCCACCAGCATCGTCGGCCTGGCGGAGCAGCACCGGCTCGTCGTGACGATCGAGGACGGCGTTCGGGTCGGGGGAGTCGGAACGCGCATCCGCCAGGATCTTCGGGAGGCCGGGGTCAGTACGGCGCTCACCGAACTGGGGCTGCCCGACGAGTTCCTCGCGCACGGCTCTCGTGACGAGATCCTCGAAAAGGTCGGGCTGACGGCGCGCAAGATCGCGCGCGACCTGGTCGCCCAGGTTCTCGGCAGCCGC
>DATCXP010000098.1:0-3227 GCA_036565765.1 Terrimesophilobacter sp. | reverse complement strand
GCCAGGAGCCGAACGCGCCAGCCGCCGCGGCCACCGCGGCGTCCACATCAGAATCCGCGGCGATCGGCACCGAGCCCCAGGCGACACCGGTCGCCGGGTCGACGAGCGCCGCGCGCTCGCGACCGGCGGCCTGCCGGTACTCGCCGTCGATGAACAGGTCGTCCACGTGTCGCGCCGGCAGTGTCGCCACCGCGGCCGCGTGCCGCTGCTCGAGCTCGCGCTCCGCCGATCGCTGTTCCGTCGTCATCGTCGCTCCTTTGCGTCCATCCGGGGGCCCTCGTGTTCGATCGACCGCCGATCGCTAGACGGACGACGCCTTCGCGCCCCGCACAGTTGCCGAGTACGGCGCGAGTGCGACCGTTGCGCGGACCCTGGTCTGCCGGTGGCGCTCCACCCGCGGCTTCCGGGAACCGCCATCCGGCTCCCCCCACACGATCTCGACCTCCTCGCCAGGTGTGACATGCGCGATGTCAAGCACGGCCGGCGAGAGCACGCGTCGCTCGTTGACCGTATAGCCGACCTTGGTGGCGACCCCGATCAGGGTGCCGTCGAGACTGTAGACCTCGTCGCGGTGGGTGAGGTTGCCGTAGTCGGCAACCGGCAGTTCGAGATACTTGTACGGCAACTCGCCATCCTCGAACATCGAGCTCATGACCCGGAGCACGTCCTCTTTGTGCCACACCAGCGTCGCGACGGCGCGTGTCGGGTGCTGCGAGATGGCCTCGAGTGCGTCGCGGCCGATGAAATCATGGTCGAAGCGGACAAGCTTCCCGTACCCCATCTCATACGGATTGACGTAGTAGTCCTCGACATTCGCCGGCCGGAAGCTGCCTGCGAGCTGAAACCGCCCCTCCCAGGAGTCGGCCGGGAGCCACTCGCGATAGCCCTTCAGCTCATCCCCGGTGTAGATCGCCGGCAGTGGATACGCCATCCAGCCGCCCTCGAAGCTCGCACTGAAATACGCCTTCGCGCCGGCCTGAAGCAGCCCGTGACGCGCTCCGGCATTGAGGATCAGGTCCAGCACGGTGTCGGCCTGGGCGTACGGTCCGGAGATCTCGTAGCCGCGATGGCCCGACATGCTGTGTCGCAGCACCATCGTCTCGACGCCGCCGATCCTGACCCTGGCGGTGCGGAACGCGCCAATCTCCGGCGCCCCGCCCTCGACGATCTCGTCGAAGATCGCCGCCGCGTTCGGGCCGTCGAGTTGGTAGCGAAACAGCTTTCGCTGGCCGCTTGGATTGTCCGAGGTGTTGTTGTCGCGCTCGTAGGTCACGTCCCAGTCGCCTGACTGGATTTGGTACTCAACCCAGTTCAGCAGCGGCATGCCGCTGACCAGCTCATAACGGTCGCCGCCCAGGTCGTAGAGGATGCAGTCGCCGATCATCTGTCCACGCTCGTTGACCCCGATGAACTGCTTCGCCCGCCCTGGAACAAGATTTGCAAGGCTGTTCACGCCGACGCGGTCGAGCAGCTTCCTCGCGTCCGGGCCCTGGATGACAAGCTCCGGCATGTGGTGAGACTGATCGAAAAGCACGGCTGTTTCCCGCCACGAGCGCTGCTCGTCGCGCCAGTTGGTGAATTCCTGCCGCACCGGGGTGAGGTCCGCCCGACCGCGGCTGTGCGCCCCGGGCGAGTCGTTGTACAGGTACTCGACCAGATCCGGCGTCGCGTCGATCAAGTCCTGCAGGGAACGAATGGTGGTCTCTGCGCTCATGCGAGCAGTTCCTCTCTGTACCCGACCCGAAGCGCCCTCAAGCGCTCCGTCCCCCTCGCGGGAACCGCAGCGCCGTCGCCTCCGCATCGTCCGGATCGTGTGTCTAGTGTGGCTCAATTTGTACACTATCCGGATAACTGGTCCGGATGGCGTATTAGACACTATGGTGGGCCGTGTCGCCACTTGTCAAGGAGCCCCTCCGCGACGCACGGCGATGCGCAACGCAACGACGCGGTGATCAAGCGATCTCCTAAGGCGAAGCAAGACGCTTCAACCGATGACATCGTCACGAAAGGAATGACAGCCATGCCGAACTCCGAGACCCCTCCCAGCGACCGCGCTCCGATGGCTCCCACCAGGAACACCGCCGATGTCATCGCCGCGACGGCGGTCCGCCTCGGAGCTGCGCACCTCTTCGAACTCATGGGCGCATCGAACATGCGTGTCGTGCATGGCTTCGAGCAGGCCGGCGCCGAGCTGCACCACTTCCGCGACGAGAACGGCGCGGTCGGCGCGGCCGACGGCTACGCCCGGGCAACCGGCGAGGTCGGCTGGTCCAGTGTCGTGCACGGCCCCGGATTTACGAACACATTGACGGCGCTGCGCACCGCCGTCAAGGCCCGCAGCCCGCTCGTGCTCATCATGGCCGACACGACAAACACCCCACCGCGCAATGCACCGTTCGAGGTCGGAAACCAGGGTCTCAGGCCGGACGTCTTGCTCGCCGAGCTCGGCGTCATCGTCGTGCGGGCGACCGTCGCGAGCGCCGCCCAGGACACCGTCGCTGCCTACCATGCGGCGCGCCGCGGCCGCATCCCAGTCGCACTCGTCATCCCGCACGGCGCGGAGTCACAGCCGAGCGCCTCGGACGTCGAGGCTGCAGTGGCCGCCTTGCCGGCCATCCCCTCGCCGCCAGCGCCGGCGGAAACCGAGGTCCGGAACGCCGAACGGGCGATTCGGGCCGCCGAGCGAATCGTGATCCTCGCCGGCCGCGGGGCGAGCAACCCGGCGAGCGCACGGCGCCTCGAGCGTCTCGCCGAGTGCACCGGGGCCTACCTCGCCACCTCGGTCAAGGGCATCGGCGCCTTCGACGACTCGCCAGCGAGCCTCGGCATATTCGGTGGTTTCACCTCGGACGCGGGCACCAGTATCATCCACGAGGCCGACTGCATCCTCGCCTTCGGCGTGAGCCTCAACCCGATCCAGACTCGACGCTCCACATTCCTCGCCGGCGCCACTGTCGTCCAGATCGACACCGACCCCCAGGCGCTTGGCCGCTACGACCGCGCCGACGTGACGGTGCTCGGCGATTCGCGGGCCGTCGCCGACGAGCTGATCGCACGGCTTGAAGCCGCCCCGCTCGAGCCGGCCCGCTCTCTGCCGGCCGCGCCCGCCCGAATGGGGTCGACGTTCACCGACGTCTCGACGCCGGGTCAGCTCGACCCGAGGGCACTCGCGGCGGAACTCGACCGGCTGCTGCCCACTGAGCGCGCCGCCGTCGTCGACGGCGGCC
>DATCXP010000219.1:0-4081 GCA_036565765.1 Terrimesophilobacter sp. | reverse complement strand
GGTTGGCAGAACCAGCCAGGATCCCGGTCCGCGAGTCGTCATGCTTCCGGGAGTACAGCTCCTTCGCACAATGATGCATCCCTGTGCTCGACCGGGGTATCGTGCACTCTTGAAAACCGGTCGCCACAGCAGGCGGAGGAGAGCGATGACATCGACCGAACTTCTCATCGATGGGTTCGACCGGATCCAGGAGGTCGTCCACCGGGCAATCCACGGCGCCTCCCCCGCGACTCTGACATACCGGCCAGACCCCATGGCGAACTCGATTGCCTGGCTGGTCTGGCATCTCACCCGGATTCAGGACGATCATCTCGCCGACGCCTTCGACCGCACACAGGTCTGGATCGATGACGGCTGGGCCAAGCGATTCGGTCTGCCGTTTTCTGAGGCGGTGACCGGTTATGGGCACACCTCCGATGAGGTCGCCGTGGTGAAGGCGGATGCCGGAATGCTGCGCGGGTATCACGACGCCGTGCACGCTCGGACCATCGAACTGCTGCGCGGGACGAGCGAGAGCGACCTGAGGCGGGTCGTCGACACCTCGTGGGATCCTCCCGTGACGCTCGCGGTGCGTCTGATCAGCGTCATCGCCGACGATTTGCAGCATGCCGGCCAGGCCGCCTATGTGCTCGGCCTCGCGAGACGCGCCGGACTCTGAGGTGTGCGCGGGCGGCCGCTGAGCCAAATCTCCGATCGCCGCGCGTGCCCTCCGTGCCCGACCCGAGAGGCTGCCGGCCGCTCTTTCAAAGCCACCGCGCTTAATATGGTGCGATGACGGAAGTCACGCGTCGTCAGGCGATCGCCATCTCCGCGATGACGCTCGTGCTCGCCGGATGCGCACCCGAGCCGACACCGACACCGACACCGTCGCAGACTCCGATCGGCCCGCCGGACTGGGACGGCCTCGCCGCGAAGCTGAAGGGAACGCTCCTCCGTGCGGGCCAGAGCGGGTACGACGCTGCCCGCCTGGTCGAGAACCCCCGCTACGACGACGCACGCCCGCTCGCGGTCCTCACGGCGGCGAGTGCGCCGGATGTCGCCGCCGGCGTCGCGTTCGCGGCCGACTACGGCATCCCGCTCGCCCTGCGCTCGGGGGGCCACAGCTACACCGGCTACTCCTCTGGTGGCGCGGCGGGAACGGGCATGCCGCCTAGCCTCGTGATCGACACGCGAGGCATGCGGGCCGTCGCCCTCAACTCCGACGGCAGCGCGAGCATCCAGGCCGGCGCGAGCCTCGCCCAGGTGTACTCGGCGATCGGGAGCAGGGGCCGGTCGATCGCGGCCGGCTCCTGCGCGACGGTCGGTGTAACAGGTCTCGTCCTCGGCGGCGGCGTCGGCGTCATGGTCCGGGAGTACGGACTCAGTTGCGACGCCCTGACCGAGATCGAGCTGGTCACTGCAGACGGGCAGCTCAGAACCGTCAACCCGCAGAGCGACCCCGAGCTGTTCTGGGCCTGCCAGGGCGGTGGAGGTGGCCACCTCGGCGTCGTGACGAAGCTGACTCTCGCCACCCGGCCGGCGCCGCCGGTCACCATGTGGTCACTGCGCTGGCCGTTCGCGGCCGCAGCATCCGTCATCACGGCCTGGCAGGACTGGGCGCCGAACGCCGACCGCAGGCTCTGGTCGACGCTCAAACTGCTGAACGGCGCGAACCACACCGAT
Organism: Terrimesophilobacter sp.; assembly: GCA_036565765.1. Taxonomy (GTDB): domain Bacteria; phylum Actinomycetota; class Actinomycetes; order Actinomycetales; family Microbacteriaceae; genus Terrimesophilobacter. The sequence goes on along the minus strand of DATCXP010000219.1, from coordinate 2,419 downwards.
GGGCCAGGCCTCTACCTCTCCGGCACCTGGCTCGGCCCCGAGAGTTCGCTCGCGGGCCGGCTCTCCGAGCTCATTCAGGCTGTCGGGAGCGCACCGACCCGCCGGGGCGCCGCCCAGCACGAGTACCTCGACGCCATGATGCGCTACGCCGGATGCGGCGGCATCCCGCTCGCCCGCTGCACGACGGATGCCGGCGGCGTGCTGAAACGGGAGTCCTCCGCCGCAACGTCGCACGTGCCCACCGAGAGGCTCGACAGCGCGGGCATCGCGACCCTGCTGGCGAAGGTCGAGGCCGCGAGCGCCGTCCCCGGCATCCGGGAGGGCGGCATCTCGATGGACGCACTGGGCGGCGCGGTCGGCGATCTCGGCCCCGGGGACACCGCCTTCCCGCACCGCGGCGCCATCATGACCGTGCAGTACACGGCGACGTTCCCCGACGGAACGGATCCCGCTCCGCTCGACGCCTACGTCAGAGGCTTCCGGGAGGCGATGGTGCCGAGCTGGGCGGAGGCGGCCTACATCAACTACGCGGATGCCGGAATCCGCAACCCCGCAATGGCCTACTTCGGCGACAATGCCGCCCGCCTCGCGCAGGTCAAGCGCGCCTACGACCCCGACAACCTGTTCGCTCAGCCGCAGGGGTACTGAGCACCCTTCCCGGGACTGGGCACTCGTTGCTCTAAAACCCGTGCGGGAAGAGCAACGGGTGCCCAGTCGCGGGTCAAAGCTCGGTGCTCGCCAAGACTCTATCTATTAGGAAAGTTTCCTGTTATATTCGTCGACAAGCTGAACGAAAGACTCAGATGTCGACGAAGACCGTCCCGGGCACGCCGTCCTGGCTCCGTGAGCAGAACGAACGCACTGCCCTCGCCCTGCTGCTCGAGCACGGGGTACTCACGCGTAACCGCCTCGGCGAGCTTTCGGGCCTCTCCAAGCCCACCGCCGGCCAGATCGTCTCCCGGCTGGAGAGCGTCGGCCTCATCGAGGTCGTCGGCGAAGTCTCCGCTGGACGCGGCCCGAACGCGGCCAGCTACGGCGTGCGCGCCGACCGCGTGCTCGGCGTCGCGATCGACATCGATGAAACGACCATCCGCTCAACTGTCGTCGACGCCGCGGGTGCAGAGCACCCTGTCGTCGAGACCTCCATCGCCGCCGGCACCGGAAGAAAAGACGAACGCTCTGCCGCCTCCGACATCCGTGGCGCAATCGGAGCCGCCTGCAGCGCGGCACGGGCGAACATGGACGGCGTGCGCGTCGTCTCGATCGGGGTACAGGGCTCGATCGATCCCCGCAACGACGAGCTGTCGTTCATCGACACCCTCCCCGGCTGGCCGAGGCGGGGTATTCGTGCCCACCTGGAGTCTTCACTCGGTCGGCAGGTGCTCATCGACAACGACGTGAACCTCGCCGCGATCGCCGAGCGGTCCGAAGGCGCCGGTGCCGGATCCGGCAGCTTCGCCCTGCTCTGGATGGGCGAGGGTCTCGGCCTCGCCGTCGACCTGGGCGGCACCGTGCACCGCGGTGCATCGGGAGGCGCCGGCGAGATCGGCTACCTCCCCGTCCCGCAATCGGCCTCGGCGATCGACCCGAGGGCCGCTGATCTGCAGGATCTCATCGGCGGGGAGACGATCGTCGGGATCGCGAGAGAGAACGGGATGGCCGGCACCGCCGCATCGATCGTCGCCGCACTGTCCGACCACCCGGCCCGAGAGGCGCTGCTCACCGCCGTCGCGCCCCGCATCGCGCTCGGCGTCGTGCCGGTGCTCGCCATCCTCGATCCTGAACTGATCGTTCTCGGCGGCCCGATCGGCACCGCCGGCGGGGAGTTCCTCGCAGGCCTCGTCCGCGCGGAGATCGCGCGAACAACCCCGTGGCATCCCGGTGTCACGCGCTCCACCGTCCCCGAGTTCCCCGTTCTCCGCGGGGCACGAGAGGTCCTCGTGCACCAGGTGCGCCAGCGCCTGTTCAGCGAGTTGGACTGAAGAGTCCCCACGCATCACAGGCAGCGTCCTGAAGGAAACAGGACCCAACGAAGAACAGTGAGGTACTACGTTGAACCACCACTCCCCGCTGCGCCGACTCGGCGCACTCACCGCGATCGCCACGGCGGCCGCGCTCACCCTGTCCGGGTGTTCCGGCGGCACCGCGGCCGCACCGTTCGCCGACAAGGCACCGGCGACGATCGAGGGGACCGTGTCCCTCTGGCACTTCTTCACCGACCGCGAAGCGGCGGCCATCAAGTCCGTCGTCGAAGACTTCGAGAAGGCGAACCCGAAGGTGAAGGTCGTGATCCACGACGGTCAGGACGATGAGAAGATCGCCAAGGTCATCGCGACCGGCGGCGACATCGACCTCGCGATCTCCGGGTCGACCGACCGGGTCGGCTCGTTCTGCTCGACGGGCTCGTTCCGCGCCCTCG
>DATCXP010000209.1:0-14729 GCA_036565765.1 Terrimesophilobacter sp. | reverse complement strand
TCGGGAATCTCGAGCTCGGCCGCGATCTGGGCGACTGACTGCCCGCGGTAGTAGGCGTGGACGACGACCACGCGGTGATCGCTCGAGAGCCCGGCGATCGCATCCGAGACCAGCCAGGCGTCGAGCATGGCATCGACACCGTCGTCCGACCAGCGCTCCGGCGGCGAGTCGGTGCCGATCTCGTAACGGGATTTCGCACTGCGGTGGTGGTCGGTGACGAGATTGCGCGCGACGGTGAACAGCCAGGCCCGGGCGGAGGTCTCACTCTGGTCAAGCACCTTCGGCCGGCGCCAGGCGCGCAGCAGGGTCTCCTGGACGATGTCCTCGGCCAGTTGCCGGTCGCCGCACAGCCACATCGTGTACCGCCACAGTGCCGCGGCGTGCTCGTCGTGGAGGGCGCGCAGCAATTCCGCCTGACCCGGGCGGTCCTGCTCGGGTTCGGCCGACCGCGACAGCTCGTTCGGCATGCGGAACCTCCTTCGCGTTAACAACGTACTCACGGCCGCAATGGTTCACTTGGATTGAACCGGATGACGGTCTGTCTCGTGCAGACAGTGACAGTTCCCCGAGAGGACCGACGATGACAGAACTCACCCGGCGCACGCTCATCACGACGGGAGGCGCTGCCGTTCTCGGCACCGGTGCAGCGGTTCTCGCGGCCTGCGCGCCGACACCACCGACGCACGGGCCAGGACCGGGCCCGAACCCCAGGCCGCGGTCACAGCCAAGCGGGTCACCGGACGGACTGCAGAATCAGTTGCCTCCCCAGGCGATCCCCGTGGCCTCCCCCCTTCCCCCTGGCACCCCGCTCACGACGCTGAGCGATATCCCGGTCGGCGGAACGAGCGCCGTCACGGTCGACGGGCAGGCCATCCTGCTCGCGCAGCCGAAGGATGGCGTGGTCGTCGCGTTCAGCGCGATCTGCACCCACCAGGGCTGCATCGTCGCCGCCGCGGCGAGCGAGTTCGACTGCTTCTGCCACGGTTCCCGGTTCGCGGCGGCCACCGGCGCCGTCCTCAAGGGCCCGGCCACGCGTGCACTCGATCCGATCCCGGTGTCCGTCTCGGGAGCATCGGTCGTCGTCGCATGATCGACTACCAGTTCAACGGACTCCCCGTTCACGTACTGCTCGTCCACCTCGTCGTCATCATCGTGCCTCTCGCCGCGCTCTGCCTGCTTCTCTCGGCGTTCTGGCCCGCCGCGCGCAGGCGTCTCGGCTTCGTCACCCCGCTCGTGGCTCTCGTCGCCCTCATCGCCGTCCCCTTCACTACGGCGGCGGGCCAGTGGCTGCAGGCGCGGGTCGCCCCGACACCCCTGATCGAAAGGCACACGGCCCTCGGTCCGACCCTGCTGCCGTGGGTGATCGCGGTGTTCGTCGTGGCCAGCATCCTGTGGCTCTGGTATTTCCTCGCGCCATCGGGTCCCCGGTGGTTGCGCGTGAGCGCGATCATCGTGATCGACGCCGCGGTTCTCATCACCGCCGTCGGGAGTGTGGTGACGGTCGTCCTGATCGGGGAGTCCGGCTCGGCGGCCGTCTGGACAGGATCGTTCGGCTGAGAGCCCGGCCTGGCTCGTGCGGAGATCCGGCGGAGATCTGGTTGAACCGATCTGCCATCCATTTCGTTCTCCCCTGTGACGGTGACACGTTCCGCGTCACCCGCACTCGGGAAGAAGGCAAACGTGAAGAAGACGGTATCCGGGGCCATCGGCGTCGTAGGCCTGGCTCTGTTGGTACTCGCGGGCTGCGCAGCGAACACACCCTCCCCGGGGGGTGGCGGCTCCGCCGACGCCGGCGGAAGTCTCAGCACCACATCGACCAGCGTCGGCGACATCATCGTCGATGGAACCGGGATGACGGTGTATGTGTACGACCAGGACACGGCGAACTCCGGAAAGAGCGCGTGCACGGGTAGCTGTGCGACGCAGTGGCCGGCCGTGAAGACCACCAAGGCCACCCCGACAGTGGCGGGGATCACCGGCACGGTCGGGACCATCGACGCCGTGGGCGGCGGGAAGCAGGTCACGATCAACGGGCTGCCGCTCTACACCTACGCCGGGGACGCCTCCGCAGGAGACCTCACCGGTCAGGGGTTCGGCGGGATCTGGTGGGTCGTCGACCCCGCGGGGACGAAGATCACCGAGATGGTGACGAACGACAGAGGCTACTGACCCTTCGCGGCGAGCGTCGCGTCGCGCTTGAAGACGATGGGAGGTCCCGAATAGGGCTCCCAGGCTGCGCGCTCCTCGACCGAGATCCGGCGCGGACGCCCCGTCGCGGCATCGATGAACACCATGGTGCTCTCGGCGCGCACGACCAGTTCGCCCTCGGAGTAGACCTCGTAGCAGACATCGGCACTCGCCCCACCGAACCGCCCGATCCAGAGCTGCACGTCGAGCGGATCCCGGTGGTACTCGACCGGCGCCAGGTATTCGATGAGGTGCCCGGCGATCATCGTGATCGTGTCCGACCCGGCCGCAGCCTTGATCACGGCGGTCGGCAACGCGTCGCCGACCTCCGGGGTCCAGAACGCCCGAATGCGCGACTCCTCGAGGATGCGCATCATGGTCACGTTGTTGACATGGTTGTACGCGTCGAGGTCGCCCCACCGCAGTGGGATCGGAATGTGAACGCGCACCGTCAATCCTCTCGTTGTCGGTCGTCCTCCGCGAGACCGCAGTTTCCGCTCCAAAACGGCGTCTTTTGCGCGGAAGTCGCGGTCTCGCGAAGGAGGGTCAGTCGCGAGTGAGCTTGCGGTAGGTGCTGCGGTGCGGCTTCGCGGCATCCGGGCCCAGCCGCTCGATCTTGTTCTCCTCGTAGGCTTCGAAGTTGCCCTCGAACCAGTGCCAATACGACGGGTTCTCCTCTGTGCCTTCCCAGGCCAGAATATGCGTCGCGGTGCGGTCGAGGAACCACCTGTCGTGGGTGATCACCACGGCACAGCCGGGGAACTCGAGCAGCGCGTTCTCGAGGCTACTCAGGGTCTCGATGTCGAGGTCGTTGGTCGGCTCGTCGAGCAGCAGCAGGTTTCCTCCCTGCTTGAGCGTGAGGGCGAGGTTCAGGCGGTTGCGCTCACCACCGGAGAGCACTCCGGCCTTCTTCTGCTGGTCAGGGCCCTTGAATCCGAACTGGCTCACGTAGGCGCGCGACGGGATCTCGGTCTTGCCAACGGTGATGTAGTCGTGCCCGTCGGAGACGACCTCCCAGAGCGTCTTGTTCGGGTCGATGCCACCGCGGCTCTGATCGACGTAGGACAGCTGCACCGTCTCGCCGATCTTCAGTTCTCCGTCATCCAGCGGCTCCAGGCCGACGACGGTCTTGAACAGGGTCGTCTTCCCGACACCGTTCGGGCCGATGATGCCGACGATGCCGTTCCTCGGGAGCGTGAAGCTCAGGTTGTCGATGAGAACCCGCCCGTCGAACCCCTTGACGATCTTCTTCGCGTCGAGCACCTGGGCACCGAGGCGTGGGCCGACCGGGATCACGATCTCCTCGAAGTCGAGCTTCCTGGTCTTCTCCGCCTCCGTGACCATCTCCTCGTAGCGGGCGAGACGGGCCTTCGACTTGACCTGACGGCCCTTCGCGTTGCTGCGCACCCACTCGAGTTCGCTCGCAAGACGCTTGGCCATCTTCTGGTCCTTCTTGCCCTGAACCTGCAGGCGGTCCTGCTTCTTCTCGAGGTAGGTCGAGTAGTTGCCCTCATAGGGGTAGAGGTGGCCGCGGTCGACCTCGGCGATCCACTCGGCGACGTGGTCGAGGAAGTACCGATCGTGGGTGACGGCGATGACGGCGCCCGAGTACTTCGCGAGATGCTGCTCCAGCCACTGGACACTCTCGGCGTCGAGGTGGTTGGTGGGTTCGTCGAGCAGGAGGAGGTCCGGCTTCTGCAGCAGGAGCTTCGTCAGGGCGACCCGACGCTTCTCACCGCCGGAGAGGTGGGAGACCTCCTCGTCGCCAGGAGGGGTTCGCAGGGCGTCCATGGCCTGCTCGAGCTGGGAGTCGAGATCCCAGGCATCGGCGGCGTCGATCGCCTCCTGCAGCACGCCCATCTCGGTGAGCAGGGTGTCGAAGTCGGCATCCGGATCCGCCATCGCCGCCGAGATCTCGTTGAAGCGGTCGACCTTCGCCTTGATCTCGCCGACGCCCTCCTGAACATTCTCGAGGACGGTCTTGCTCTCGTCGAGTTCCGGCTCCTGCATCAGGATGCCGACCGTGAAGCCGGGGCTCAGCCTCGCCTCGCCGTTGCTCGGGGTGTCGAGTCCCGCCATGATCTTGAGGATCGTCGACTTGCCGGCACCGTTCGGGCCGACCATTCCGATCTTCGCCCCCGGCAGGAACGACATGGTCACGTCGTCCAGAATCAGCTTGTCGCCAACCGCCTTGCGGGCGCGGACCATCGAGTAAATGTATTCGGCCATGCTGACTAGTCTACGAAAGGCCGGCGTGGCCGAACTCCACCGCGATAGCTGCGGATGGGTCACAGCGTTTGGTGCTCCGGCACGGCATCGCCGTCAGCTGGAAGTCGCCCCGCTCAATGCTGCAGCGCGCTATTCGATCGACTGGGTCTTGCCCGCGAGGCAGACGCCGTCGCTCAGCACGGGTCCTACCGTGCTGTGATAGCCGTGCCCGCTGATCTGGCCGATCAGGCAGTCCGTGCCGATCCGTACCGAGAACACGATGGAGTCGGCGTCGAGCCTCAGAACACTCGTCTTGTCCGGTGTGATCTGCATGGCCGCCTTGTCGAATCCTGACCTCACGAGGTTGTCGATGATGGCCTTGCCGCCGGGCTTCGCTGTGGAGGCGAACAGCCTGTTATTCACGTAGTCGAAAAAGTCGCGATTCGCGAGGGCGGTGCCGCCCGGCAGCATCTTCGGAACCTCGGTGGCCACGGGGCTCGCGCTCGCGCTGCTGCTCGTCGACGGCTCCGGAACCGGCATGGGAGCTTGCTGTCCAGGGGCACATCCGGCCAGAGCGACGCCGACGATGGCGATCGCGACCAGCGATCCCGCAAACCTCGGCCTGCCCATCCTCGTCCTTCCCAACGCCGCCTCCCAGCGGCTCGTGACGAGTCTATGTCGGCGCCGGGTGATGTCGGCACAGGGTTCTCCGTCGGCACAGGGTCGCAGCTAGAACGGAACAGGGAGTTCCTCGAACTCCGCCCCGACGGTCTCGGCATCGGTGGGCGCCTCATCCTCCGCCTCGTCGCCGGAGGCAGCCCCGAAGCTCGCCTCCTCGACGGCGGCGGACTGGATGCTGCGGGTGAACGATGACTTCCCCCAGCTGAGGTCGTGGCCGATGGCGGTCGCGTCGAGCTCGACGCTCCTTCCCCTCTTCTCACCGCTCTCCCAGTCCCTGACGTGCAGTCGTCCGACCACGACAACGCGGTCGCCCTTCTGGATCGAGCCGACGACGTTGACGGCGAGACCGCGGAATGCGGACACCGTGTACCAGTTCGTCCCGGCGTCGACCCATGTGCCGGTGGGGCGGTCGAAGCGACGCTGGTTGGATGCGAGCCGGAAGCTCGTGATCGGAAGCCCTTCCGCCGTGATGAGGTGGCGGGGCGTTGTGGCAACGAGGCCAGTGAGTGTCAAGGTGTCAGTCATGCCGACAGTGTGCGCGCCCGTGACGCGAACCGTGGCGCCGCAGGACGAAACCGGGGATAACGGCCGCGCCCGCCGCCGGTGGAGGAGAAGGTGCCGCCGGCCTCAGGAGGCCAGCACGTACTCCGCGAAGCCCTTGCGGATCTTATTCACCTTCGGCAGCGCGACCGCCATGCAGTAGCCCTGCCCTGGATTCTTCGCGAAGAAGTCCTGGTGGTACTCCTCGGCGCGGTAGAACTCGCCGAGCGGCTCGAGCTGCGTCACGAGTCCGCCGTCCCAGTACTCGGATGCGCGTGCCATCGCCGTCTCGAACAGAGCCTTCTGCGCATCGTCCTTGTAGTACATCGCGGAGCGGTACTGCGTTCCGATGTCGTTGCCCTGGCGGTTGAGCTGGCGGGGGTCGTGCAGGCTGAAGAACACATCGAGGATGATGTCGGCGGGGATCACCTCGGGGTCGAAGGTGACGGCCACCGTCTCGGCATGGCCGGTCGCACCCGTGCACACTGCCTCATAGCTCGGGTTCGCGGTGGTGCCGCCGGTGTAGCCGGACACCACATCGCTCACGCCGCGCAATGTGCGGTACACGGCGTCGAGACACCAGAAACAACCACCTGAGAGAACGAAGGTCTCCATGGAACAACCCTACTTTCGTGTCACTGGGCACGGGCCGCGCCCGTACCCGGAACAACCCCGATCGGGACCGGAACATTCCAGTCGTAGGCTAGCCCCATGAGCTACACCGCCGCATCCGACCGCTACGAGCATGCACCCTACGTGCGCACCGGAAGGAGCGGGTTGAAGCTCCCTCGCGTGTCCCTCGGGCTCTGGAACAACTTCGGAACCGACCGGCCGCTCGACACCCAGCGCGCCATCCTGCGCCGCGCCTTCGACCTCGGCGTGACGCACTTCGACCTGGCGAACAACTACGGGCCTCCGGGTGGTGCGGCCGAGAGCAACTTCGGAAGGATCATGGCGGAGGACTTCCGGCCGTACCGCGACGAGCTCGTGATCTCGACCAAGGCCGGCTACGACATGTGGGATGGCCCCTACGGCGAGTGGGGATCGCGCAAGTACCTGCTGTCCTCGCTCGATGCGAGCCTCGAACGCATGGGACTCGACTACGTCGACATTTTCTACTCGCACCGGCCCGACCCTGACACCCCGATCGAGGAGACCATGGGCGCCCTCGCGAGCGCCGTGAAGCAGGGCAAGGCGCTGTATGCGGGGATCTCCAACTACAACCCGGAGCAGACCAGGGCCGCTCATGCCGCGCTCGCCGCCGAGGGTGTCCGCCTGCTCATCCACCAGCCTCGATACAACCTGTTCGACCGCACTCCCGAGAACGGGTTGTTCGAGACGATCGGCGAGCTCGGCATCGGCTGCATCGTGTTCTCCCCGCTCGCCCAGGGGCTCGCGACGAACCGCTACCTGGGTGGCATTCCCGCGGACTCGCGCGCGGCCGAGGGCCGCTGGATGACCGAGAAGAACATCGATGAGACCTACCTCGAGCGTGCACGAGGGCTCAATGAGATCGCGAAGAACCGCGGGCAGAGCCTCGCCCAGCTCGCCCTCAGCTGGGTTCTGCGGCAGCCGCAGGTGACCTCGGCGCTCATCGGCGCGAGCAGCGTCTCCCAGCTCGAGGACAACCTCGCAGCGGCGGGCGCCCCGACACTGACGGATGCGGAGATCGCCGCGATCGAGCCCTACGCGGTGCACGGCACCGGCCTGCGCTGACCGGTGGGCTACGTCTACGCGCTGTGCGCAGCGCTGCTCTTCGGCACGAACGGAAGCGTGACCAAGGTCATCATCGCGGCCGGGCTCGATCCTGCTCAGCTGACCCTGTTCCGCGTCGCCGGCACCGCGCTGATCGCCGGAGGGGTGCTCCTCGTCGCGAACCGCTCCGCCTTCAGGGTCACCGGGCGGCAGCTGGCCCTTCTTTCGCTCCTCGGAGTCACCGGAGTCGCGCTGCTGCAATACACCTATGCGGTGGCCATCAGCCTCCTTCCGATCGGCATCACCCTGCTCATCGAGTACACCGCCGTGCTCATGGTCGCGATCGTCGCGTTCTTCTTCCTCCGGGAGAAGGTGCGTGCCCGGTTGTGGCTCGCGATCGCGTTCGTACTCGTCGGCCTCGCCGTCGTCGCCCAGATCTGGGCGAGCGAGCTGCGCCCCATCGGGGTGATCATGGCGTTCAGCGCCGCGGTCTGCCTCGCGATCTACTTCCTCCTCGGCGAGCGGGAGGTCGGCAAGACCTCGCCGATGGCCGTCGCGTTCTGGACCATGAGCACGTCGACCGTGTTCTGGCTTCTGTTCAGCGGATGGTGGCAGATCGACCCCGCGATCTTCGGTGAGACCGTCTCGCTCAGCGGCAATCTGGCCGCCGTGCAGGTCCCGTTCTTCGTCCCCTTGCTGTGGAACGTGCTCCTCGGGTCGTTCCTGCCGTTCCTGCTCTCGCTGTTCGCCCTCAAGCACCTCACGGCGACGGCGGCGGGGATCGTCGCCTCCGCCGAGGTCATCTTCGCCTTCGTCGTCGCATGGCTCTGGCTCGGCGAGGGGCTGAACCTCGTTCAGATCGCGGGCGCGGCTGTCGTTCTGGCCGGCATCATCCTCGCCCAGACGGCCAGACTCGACAAGGTTGTGGATGCGGACCTCGCCATCACCGCTGAGCAGGCAGACTCGCTCGTCTGACGCGCCACGATACGGCCCCTGCGGCATCCCGATGTCGGTGGCCCCGCCTACCCTGAGACCGTCCCAATAGAAGCGGCCGGCGCACCCCAGGAGAAACGGATGACCACCTTCGACTTCGCCGGAACCTCGACACTCGACCCGGCACACAGCACCGCGAAACCCCGCAGCGGCGTTGCCCTTGTCCAGTTGCACGACGAACTCTGGCGGGTGACCCGACCCGACGGCGACGTGCTCGGCTACGTCGAGAGCTTTCTCGAACCGCGCGGCCGCCGCTACCGCTCGAAGCGGCTCATCCCGCTGCAGAGGCGGTTCATCAACATCGGCGAGTTCTGGAGCTTCGAGGACGCGGTCGACTGCCTGAGGTTCGGCTGAGTTGAGCAAGCGTTTCCACTGCGGTTTCGAGACTCGCGACGGAATTCAGAGCGTCCACCCGGTGCCGGGGTAATCTGCCGACATGCAATGGTGGGACGACCTCGTGAACTGGTTCACTTCCGATGCGGGTTCGCACGTGGTTTCCACGGCGATCGTGCCGGGGGTGGCCATCCTCGTCGCGGGCGTGATCGCTGCGCTCATCGGGCGAGGCGCGACCAAGCGCATCGTGAGCATGCACGATCGTGACGAGCGGGCCGCGGCGGTCATCGCCATGATCGGTGCCGCGCGCCGATCCGCCCACTGGAACGCCCTGTCGGCGCCGGAACAGCAGCACGCCGACCATGTTGCGCTCGAATGCGACATCCGTCTGCGCCTCCTCCCCCTTGCCGGTGCCGGCATGGCTGCGGACTGGGCAACGCACCAGCTGGCCGAGCTCAAGAAGAATGCGGTCTCGTTCAGTTTCCAGGCCGAGCAATCGCTCACCGAGTTCCGTGAGCGACTCATCGAGTGGCAGGCGCATCCTGGACGGGCGAAGAAGCTGTTCAAGAACGACCTAGACTCCTGGGCTTACGAGGAGTCGCTCAACGACCAGGATCTCGTGGCACAGCAGCGGGCCTGGCAGGCGCAGCAGGCAAGCACGGGGCCGGTCACCACCGCCGGCGCGGCGACCGCGGAGCCCGCACCGGGATCGCCGCGCGAGGACCACTGAACCGCCCGGCAGGCGACACCGCGCACGTCGGATCCCGAGCGGTTGCGGCTTCTCAGAAGCCGGTCGGCAAGCGCGGGCTATAGGACTCCTCGAGGGCGAACATCTCGTCGTCGGTGAGGTGGAGGTCCAGTGCGGCCACGGCGTCGGGGATGTGGTGAGGTTTTGTGGCACCGACGATCGGCGCGCTCACCATGGGGTGGCGCAGGACCCAGGCAAGTGCGACCTGAGCCATGGGAATGCCCCGCGCCTCGGCGATGTGCTGCACCGCGTCGGCGATCGGCTTGTCGGCGTCGCGGGAGAACCTGCTGTGGAGCGGATCCGTCTCCGACCGCGCGGTGTGCCCGCCGTCCCACGGTCGGGTCAGGAGGCCCTTGGCCAGCGGGGACCAGGGAATGCTTCCGACACCCTGGTCGGCGAGAAGCCCGAACATCTCCCTCTCCTCCTCGCGCTGCATGAGGCTGTACTGGTTCTGCATCGATGCGAACCGGGTCCATCCGTGCAGCTCCGCGGTGTACTGCAGCTTCGAGAACTGCCAGGCCCACATGGACGAGGCGCCGATGTATCGCGCCTTGCCGGCCTTCACCACGTCATGCAGCGCCTCCATGGTCTCCTCGGCAGGCGTATCCGGGTCGAAGCGGTGGATCTGGTACAGGTCGACGAAGTCGGTGCCGAGCCGACGGAGGGAGGCGTCGATGTTCTCCATGATGGCCTTGCGCGACAGGCCCGCACCGCCGGGTCCGTCGTGCATGGCGAAGAACACCTTGGTCGCGAGCACGACGTCCTCCCGGCGCGTGTACTTCGCGATCGCACGCCCGACGACCTCCTCGGAGGAGCCGTAGCCGTAGACGTTCGCGGTATCCCAGAATGTGATGCCGAGTTCGACGGCCTGCCGGAAGATCGGTTCCGCCGCCTCATCACCGAGTGCCCACTTGTTGAAACCGCGCGCGGTGTCGCCGAAACTCATGCAGCCCAGAGCGATTCGACTGACCGTCAGGCCCGAGCTTCCCAGATGCGTGTATTCCATGAGTGCCTCCTCGATGTATTCCGTATGTCCAGTATCGGACCGGCTCGCCGATTCTGGTTGAGGCCAATCACGCGGGCGATGGCAGTCACGGCAGAAGCGCACTCGCCTCCGCGGTGAGCGAGGCGACGAGTTCGGTCGCGTCGTGGTACCGGATGAGGGGGGCGCTCTGCCCTGCCCACAGCGAGACCAGGTCCGAGCGGCCCTGTGCAATCGCCGCGGACTTGAAGCGGCCCAGGAGCCAGCTCTGCAGCGGGAACGGCGCGATCGGGAGAGTTCCGCCATCCACGGCCCGGCTGAAGTCGTTCGGGATGCCGCGGGCGAGCCGTCCGCTGAACGCGCGCGTGAGCACGGTGAGGCCGGCATCCTCGCTCCACAGCTTCTCGCGGTGGAAGCCGCTCGCCGCGGACTGGTCGGTCGCGAGGAACGCCGTTCCGAGTTGCACGGCATCCGCACCGAGAGTGAGAGCGGCCGCGGTCCCACGCCCGTCGACGATGCCGCCGGCCGCCACGACCGGGACGGACACCGCGTCCACCACCCGCGGGACGAGCGCGAGATTCCCGATCAGGGACTCCTCGGCGGGTCTCAGGAACGAGACCCGGTGCCCACCCGCCTCGAGTCCGGAGGCGACGACCACGTCGACCCCGGCATCCGCGACGAGAACCGCCTCCTCGACGGTCGAGACCGTCCCCATGGTCGTGATGCCGAGCGCGCGGGCGCGGTCCAGGATGTCGGCATCCGGCACACCGTACACGAAGCTGAACGCGGCCGGCCGGGCCTGAAGGAGCGCCTCGACCTGCTCCCGGTGGCTCGGGAACAGCCTCGCCGGCAGATCCGGCAGCGGCACCCCGAGCTCCTCGAAGTAGGGCTTGAGCGGCTCGAGGTGCCGGGCGAACTCCTCGGCGGTCGGCCGGTAGTCGTCGCTGCCCTCGTGCGGGATCCAGAGGTTGAGGGAGAACGGCCGGTCGGTCTTGCCGCGGATCTCGGCCGCGACCTCAAGGATGCGCTCCCCCGACAGTCCATACGCGCCGTAGGAGCCGAGGCCGCCCGCGTCGCTCACGGCCGCGACGAGTTCAGTCGACGACGCGCCGCCGAACGGGCCGAGCACGATCGGCAGTTCGACGCCGAGCAGTCGGGTAAACCGCGTATTCGTCCAGGTCACGTGCCCTCGGCAGGAATCGAACCTGCGACCAAGAGATTAGAAGGCTCCTGCTCTATCCGCTGAGCTACGAGGGCGAAACGCCGTTCAACGATACCCCAGCCGGTCGACCGGCCCGCAAAACTACTGCCTTCCGCCACGGTCGACGGGGTCCTCGACCTGCTCGCTGTCGGAGGCGTCGAAGGTGTAGGTGACGTGATACTGGCCGCCGACCTCGCGCCAACTCGCGACGTTGTAATCGATCATCGTCTCTTTGCCGTCGACCGCGGTGAGCACGGTGAGCTCCTGATCCCAGCTTCCATCGGTGCTGATCCGTTTGCCGGTCTGGCCGTCGTTCGGGCCGCCGGAGAAGATCACGATGTACTCGTCGCCACGCTTGAGGGTGGGAGTGTCGCTGCTCATGTTCTCTTACTACCACGCCCGAGCGGCGAGTGCACGAACAGAATTCGCATTTGACGGGACCAGAATTCGCTGTCCGTGCCCGGCGATAGACTCGGATAATGGCAAACGGCAACGATCGACTCGTCTGGATCGACTGCGAAATGACGGGTCTCGATGTCGGAACCGACGAACTGGTCGAGGTCGCCGTGGTCGTCACCGACTTCAACCTGACGATTCTCGACAAGGGTTTCACGATCGTCATCAAGCCCGGCCAGGCCGCACTCGACAACATGAGCGAGTTCGTGCGCGAAATGCACCGGTCGTCCGGTCTGCTCCAGGAGATACCGGATGGCGTGAGTCTCGCGGACGCGGAGCAGGCCGTGCTCGGCTACATCCAGAAGTTCGTTCCGCTCGCTCAGCAGGCGCCGATCGCCGGAAACACGATCGGAACCGACCGGGCCTTCCTGGCCCGGTACATGCCGCGCGTCGACTCCCATTTGCACTATCGCAACGTCGACGTGTCCTCGATCAAGGAGCTGCTGCGGCGCTGGCTGCCGCGCGTGTACTTCAACGCCCCGGCCAAGGATGGCGGGCACCGGGCCCTCGCGGACATCCTCGAGTCGATCCGCGAGCTCGATTTCTACCGCAAGACCGCCTTCGTCGCGGACCCGGGACCGACAACGGAGCAGGTGCAGACCGTCGCTTCGACCGTCGTTGAGGACTTCGCCACGCGCCTGTATTAGGATGGTGACTCGTTGCCGCGCCATAGTGCGCCGGCACGCATGGTGGTCGTAGCTCAGTTGGTAGAGCGCTGGCTTGTGGTGCCGGATGTCGCGGGTTCGAGTCCCGTCGATCACCCCAAATGGACCGCCCCGACACGGGCGCGCCACGACCCAGTCGACGCGCGCCCGCTCGACCGCGGTCGCGGGGTTCGAGTCCCGTCGATCACCCCATTTTTACAAACGGCGAGTGTGCCTGGTTCGGGCGAGTGTGCCCGCCTCGGCGGGGCCTCTCGTCCGAACCAGGCACATTCGTGACGTGCCAACCGAGCCCACGACCATAGGCTGGTGATGTGGCGAACACGATCCAGCGGACGGTGACGGAGCACGAGCACGCGCTCGACCACGCGCCGGAAACCCCGTGGGTGACGATCGTGCTCAACGACCCGGTGAACCTCATGTCCTACGTGTCGTACGTGTTCCGCAGCTATTTCGGCTACCCGGCGGCGGAGGCGGAACGGCTCATGCTCCAGGTGCACCTCACCGGCCGCGCGGTCGTGGCCACCGGCCCGCGCGAGGAGATGGAGCGCCACGTCGAGGCCATGCACGACTTCGGGCTGTGGGCGACGCTGGGCAGGGCGGACGCGTGAGGGCCTTCCAGCGCGAACCGGACGGCACCGTGCTCGCAGCGATCGACCGCGACGAGGCACTCCTGCTCCAGAACCTCGCCGCCCAGCTCACCGCCCTGCTCCGCGACGGCGACGGTCGGGATCCCGCCGTCATCCGGCTTCTCCCCGACGCCTACCCGGATGACCCGGTCGCCTCCGCGGAGTTTCGCCGCTTCACCGCCGACGGGCTGGTAGAGCGCAAACTCGCCAATGCGGACATCGTAATCCTCTCGCTCTCCGACAGCGTCGAGACCGGTGAGCTGAGACTCGACCCGGCGAAGGCCGGTGCGTGGCTGCGCTGTCTCACCGACATCCGCCTCACTCTTGCCAGCAGGCTCGGCATCGAGAGCGAAGACCAGCCGCCGAGCCAGGACACCATCCTCCAGGAACTGTACGACTGGCTGGGTTTCCTGCAGAACTCGCTCGTCGAGGCCGTGGATGAGTGACCTCGAGCTGAACTCCGAGGAGTTCGAGCGGCTTGTCGTCGAGGAACTCGACGCGCTGCCGGATGACATGGTCGACGGCCTCGACAATGTGGTGTTCGTCGTCGAGGATCGCCCGGAGGACGGCTCCCTCGACCTGCTGGGTCTGTACGACGGAGTCAACCTGACCGAGCGCGGACAGTACGGGTTCGGCGAGCTCCCTGACCGCATCATCCTGTACCGCGAGCCCCTGCTCGACGCCTGCGCCGACCTCGACGAGCTCAAGGAGCAGATCCACGTCACGCTCGTGCATGAGATCGCCCACTTCTACGGGATCGACGACGAGCAGCTCCACGAACTCGGCTGGGCCTGAGCACCGACCCCGCCTTAGAGGATCTCGCGCCCGTCGACGACGATGTCGGCGAGCGCCCGCGGGTTCTCCCGGGCGATGAAGGCCTCCTCCTGCGCGGCCCAGTCGTCCCAGTGCGGCGCGTAGAGCTCACCGTCGCGGGCGAGCGCCCGCGCCTTGCGCGTCGGCTCGTCCAGCTCGACCCAGATCGCGTAGGCGGCGAGCGCGCGATTCTCGCGACTCAGGGCCCCGCATCCTTCTATGAGCACCGGGCGGGAGGGGTCGAGCACATGCCACTCCGCGGGCTCGCCGGCCGCCCAGTCCCAGCGCTGCCAGCGGCGCACGGATGCCGCGATCACGAAGTCGTGCACGTGCCGGCTCCCGGCCTCCAGGCCTTCCCATCCGGGGTAGAGATCGTCCATGCGCACGAGCTGCAGTTCCGGCTTCTCCACCACCATCGCGCGGGCCAGCTCGGTCTTGCCGGAGCCGCTGCGGCCATCGATGAGGACCACATCCGGGAGGTCCCGCGTCGGCGCGACATCAGCCGACAATGAAGTTCCAATGCCCGGTGGCGATGGCGGCCGCGATGGCGATCATGCCCACCATCAAACCAGCAATCAGGACGAACCACTCGCGCCATCCG
>DATCXP010000206.1:0-3563 GCA_036565765.1 Terrimesophilobacter sp. | reverse complement strand
CCCCGCCACTGGCTGCAGTGGCCCGCGCTCGCCTGCGTACTCGCAGCCTGCATCCTGATCTCGGTGCTGACCAGACCGCGGGGGCCAGAGTTCGCAGGCTGGCGAGCAGCCGTGCCGGTCGTTCTCGGAGGGCTCTCCGTCCTGCTGTCCGGGATCGGCTATTCCGGCGGTGGGCTGAGGCTGGAACTGTGGTGGGCGTCCATCGGACTCGCGTTCGTCCTCGCCTCCCTCGCGCCGTACTCTTCGACGATCCGGATGATCACTGTCGGCGCAGTGAGCTGCCTCGTGACCGTCGCGGTCGTGATCCTGACGGGATTGTCGGGAGCAGGACACTGGCCGCCGGTCAGTACCGTGCTGCTGGGGGTCGGCCCCGTTCTCATCGCGGCCGTCGCCGGATCCGTCTTCTCCTATCAGGTCGCCTGGCGCATTGCCGACTGGGCGTCGATGCGCTCGGATACCAGGCTGTCGAGCAGCGTACTGGGCGAGACCGCCAAGTTGCGCATCCTCCGTAGCGAACTCGCCGACGTGAGCGACCGGGCACTCCCCCTGCTGCAGGGCGTGGTCGAGGCGGGCATCGTGACCGATGAGATTCGGGCTCAGGCGGCCGCGCTCTCCGAAGAGTTGCGCGCAGAACTCGTCGAACGGTCGAATCGGAGCTGGCTCGACCGCCTTGCGCCCGGTTTGAAGCTGACGGTCGTCGATTCGGAGCATCGCGCAGATCGGATGACCCCACCGCAGAGGTCGGCGCTCCTGGGGCTCCTGCGTGCGGCAAGCGACGGCGGGGGGCAGGAGCAGTCGCCGCTCCTGATCGAGCTTCGAGGAGAGCCCGACGGTTCAACGGCCGTCGCACTCAGCCTGGATGTCCAGTTGCCCGAGGGCCGGCGCATCACCCTGCTGTCTCCGCACTACCTCACGCTGAAGACGGCGGTGGACGAACTGCAATGGGAGGGCGGCCGGCAGCTCAGGATGCACTTCCGGCTTCCGCCGGAATCATAGGCGCTGTCGGCTTCCGCCGGAGTCGAAGTATTGTGCCTCAGGACTCCGACTGCCCGGCGGAGCCGAGCTGCTGCGTCGCCTGGACGACGCGCGCGGCCATCGCCTTCTCCGCCACCTTGCCCCAGGCTCGCGGGTCGTACAGCTTCTTGGTTCCGACGCCGCCGTCCACCTTGAGCACTCCGTCGTAGTTCTTCAGCATGTAGTCGGCGATCGCGCGCGTGAACGCGTACTGGGTGTCGGTGTCAACGTTCATCTTGATGACGCCGTTGCGGACCGCCGTCGCGATCTCCTCGTCGCTCGATCCTGAGCCGCCGTGGAAGACGAGGTCGAGCGGGTTCGCTCCGGTGCCGAATTTCTCGGCAATGCCATCCTGGATCTCCTTGAGGAGTTCCGGCTTGAGCTTCACGTTCCCCGGCGCGTACACGCCGTGCACGTTGCCGAACGTGAGTGCCGCCATGTAGCGGCCGCTCTCGCCGAGGCCGAGGGCCTCCACCATCTGGATGCCGTCCTCGATGGTCGTGTAGAGGTGCTCGTTGATCTCGTGGCTGACGCCGTCCTCCTCGCCGCCGACGACGCCGATCTCGACCTCGAGGATCGCGTTGATCGCCTTCATGCGCGGCAGGAGAGACTTCGCGATCTCGAGGTTCTCCCCGAGCGGGACGCTCGAGCCGTCCCACATGTGCGACTGGAAGATCGGATTGCCCCCGCCCTTCACCTGAGCCTCCGACGCCTCGATGAGCGGCATGACGAATCCGTCGAGCGCGTCCTTCGGGCAGTGGTCGGTGTGCAGGGCGAGCGTGATGGGGTAGTTCTTCGCGGCCTCCGTTGCGAATGCCGCGAACGCGAGGGCTCCGGATGCCCTGGCCTTGACGGTCTGCCCGGCGAAGTAGTCAGCACCGCCCGTCGTCACCTGCATGATCCCGTCGGAACCCGCCTCGGTGAGTCCCTGCAGCACGGAATTGATGGTCTGGGAGGACGAAACGTTGAACGCCGGGTAGGCGAAGCCGTTCGACTTCGCCTTGTCGAGCATTGCCGCGTACTGCTCCGGGGTTGCGATGGGCATGACATCTCCTTGACCTACGGGACTCACTTCAATCTCCGAGTCTATTGACTCGGGCGCTTCCGGGACCGGGCCGGTCACGACAAAGGCCACCGGAACTGCCCGGGACCTTAAGAAGAGCGGAACTTTCAAGCGGGTGTGGCGAGAAGAAGCCCTCTCCGTCAATAGGGTTGGAGCGTGAACACAGACACCGCGACCATGTTCCTCCACCCAGACCGCAACCTCGCCATGGAGCTGGTGCGTGCGACGGAGGCGGCCGCCATCCGGGCATGGCCGTTCATCGGGCGCGGCGACAAGAACGCGGCCGACGGCGCTGCGGTCGACGCCATGCGCAAATTCCTCGGAACCGTGAACTTCGACGGGGTCATCGTCATCGGCGAAGGCGAGAAGGATCACGCCCCCATGCTGTTCAACGGGGAGCACGTCGGAAACGGCCGCGGCCCGGCCTGCGACATCGCCGTCGACCCCATCGACGGGACATCGCTCACCGCCGCGGGACGGCAGAACGCGATCTCCGTCATCGCCGTCTCCGACCGTGGCAGCATGCTCGACGCGTCCTCCGTGTTCTACATGGACAAGATCGTCTCTGGACCGGAAGGCCAAGGAGTACTCGATCTGGATCGCCCGATCGGCGACAACATCCGGGCGCTCGCGAAAGCCTTGAACAAGCCGGTCGGGGAGATCACGGTCGCGGTGCTCGACCGCCCCCGGCACATCCAGCTCATCGACGACATCCGGGCCGCGGGGGCAGGGACACGTCTCATGCTCGACGGTGACGTCGCCGGGGGGATCAACGCCGCGCGCTACGAGACGCGGATCGACCTGTGCGTCGGCATCGGCGGGAGCCCGGAGGGCATCACGACGGCGTGCGCGATCAAGGCGCTCGGCGGGTTCATGCAGGCAAGGCTCGCACCCGGCACCGACGACGAGCGGCAGAAGGCCGCGGATGCCGGACTCGACCTTGACGCGATCATGGACGCCGATGACATGGTGAAGGGCGACAACACCTTCTTTGTCGCGACCGGGGTGACGGATGGCGGGCTCGTCGACGGGGTTCGGCGCAAGGGGCCGATCATCCGCACCGAGAGCATCGTGCTGCGGTCCCGGTCGGGCACGATCCGGCGGGTCATCGCCGAGCACCTCGTGGAGAAGTGGCTCGGGTAGTTCTGGGCAGTCGCCACGCGAGGTGTCAGTAGTTGTCCTTCCGTGGGAATGGGAAGGACAGCTGCTGACCCCTCACACGGTGATTGCGTCGGGGTCGAGGTCGGGAGCCGGATCGGTGACATCGAGATCGACCGTGAGTTCGAACGCCGTGAGTTCGCGCGGCGCCTCCTCGATGCCCGCGATCGTTCCAAGGACCTTCGATTCGTCGAGGCCGCTCAGCCGTCGCGCGCTCGGCAGAACCTGCCGCTCGAGCGATCCGACGAATGAGTTGTAGTCCTTGACGCTGCGCTCGATCGAGCGGCCGAGCTTCTCGACGTGCTCGGAGCGCTTCGACAGCCTGCCG
>DATCXP010000191.1:0-2875 GCA_036565765.1 Terrimesophilobacter sp. | reverse complement strand
TGGTCGCCGCCGGCCCCGCCTTGGCGCAGTCCGCGTCGCCGAGCCCGGCGAGCGGTCCGGGCGTTGACGGGCAGGTGACGGGCGCCCTCGCGGCGGGCTCGACGCTCACGATCGGTATCGACGGGAGCATGCCCGGTGGCTGGCACGCGCTCCATCTCCTGCAGGCGTCGGTCATGTCGGGGAGCCAGGAGCTCGACCGGCTGCGGTTCGACATCGAGGACAACAAACTGACGGTCGGTGACCAGGACACCCTGATCGTCGGCACCGGCGCGACCGCGACGAGCGACTACCTGCGGGTGAGCGGCACCCAAGTCATCTTGACCACCGGCGGGGCCAACATCTCATTCGAGGTCGATGCGCGCGTGATGAAGACCATCCCGGAGGACGCCCGGTTCGTCCTCGGCGTCGTCGACGACTTCGGCGAGTCGGCCGAGGTCACCCGGGCGCTGGCGGCGCCCGAAAGCGGGGGGATCAGTTGGGGGACCGTTGCCGCGCTGATCGCGGCCGCGCTATTCGCCGGGGGTTTCGTCGGGAACCTGTTCGCGTCCAAGCGCCGCCCGCCCCCACGAGCATCGGTCTACGACGCGGTCCAGCGCCGACTCGAAAGCGATCGCGCCGGCAAGGGCCGCTCGACGTGAGCCCGCCGGACGTCTACCGCCTCGTCGCCAACGACCTCGAGGCGAGCGGTGACGTCGGCATGAACGGCGTCGACGTCTGGGAACGGATCGCCCATCTGGTCGATGCGTCCGAGCTACGGCCCAAGCTCGCCGATGACATCGAGATCCGCGTCTTCGAGCAGCGATGGGGGGAGGGGTACGTGATGATCGCGACCCCCCGCGATCTCCTCCACTACCGCCTCGCGGTTTCGGATCTGCCGCTGCTCCACATGATGGATGGCACGCGCACGGTCAAGGAGATCGTGATCGAGCGCTTCGAGGAATCCGGTGAGATCGAGCTCACCGCCGTGATCGACCTCGTGCGCTCCCTGTACCAAGGCAACTTCCTGGAGCGGCGGTTCGTTGACGTTCCGAGCATGGTGACCCGTGCGATGGATCCCGTGACCGAACGGCGCCGCAAGGCCCGCGAGTTCGGCAGAACCCTCTCGATCGAGTGGGAGGGGGCGCATCGGCTGGTGCAGTGGCTCTACGATCACGGTCTGAAATGGGTCTTCACCCCCGCGGTGCTCGTCCTTCTGATCGCCACCTCCGTGATCGGCCTCGGCTTCTTCGTCAACCTGGTGCGGGATCAGCGGTTCGCCATCGCTGGTCGGTCGCTCGCGATCGGCTTCATCGTCTTGATCGTCCTGGACTACCTGATGGTGTTCTGCCACGAGCTCGGGCATGCGCTCGTCATCGTGCACAACGGCCGGCGGATCCGCAGCGCCGGGTTCCAGATCTACTTCGGTTCGCCGGCGTTCTTCGTCGAGAGCTCGGACGGGTTGATGATGGATCGGCATCAACAGATCATCGAGTCGTTCGCCGGCCCGTTCGCGCAGCTCGTGCTCGCCGGCATCGCCTCGATCATCGCGGCCTCGTTCCCCGGCTGGATCCTCTCGGAGACGATGTACAAGTTCGCGGTGCTGAACTACCTGGTCGTGATCATGAACCTGATCCCGCTGCTCGAGCTCGACGGGTATTACATCCTCGCGGACCTGATCGAGATACCCGACCTCCGCGAACGCTCGCTCGTGTTCATGCGCCGCGACCTCTTGCACAAGCTGAGGACCCGCGAGCGCTTCTCCAAGCGTGACGCCGGGCTCGCTCTCTACGGCGTTCTGGGCATCGCGTTCACGATCTTCTCGTTGTACACGGCCTACTACTACTGGCAGACGGTGTTCGGCGACCTCGTGAGCCGTCTGTGGGCGCAGGGGGCCGCGACGAGAGTGCTCCTCCTTATCCTGGCGGCCTTCATCGCGGGGCCGCTGCTCCGCGGCTTGATCAAGCTCCTGCGGGCGATCGGCCGCGAAATGCGAGCCGTCTGGCGCAGGATCCGGTTCAAGCTCGAGACGGGGTGGCGGGTCGAGGCATCCGAGCTGATCGACGCGCTCCCGATGTTCGAAGACATCCCGGTCGACGCGCTGAACGAGATCGCAGGAAGGGTCCGGCTGCGAGGTCTCGGAGACGGGCAGCCGGTGTTCCGCCAGGGCGATCAGCCGGATGCGTTCTACGTCGTGCGCACGGGCGTCCTGGAGGTGGTCGAGGAGGACAGCGAGAGCGGTGGTGAACGCAGGCTGCGCGACCTGGGCCGCGGCGAGTCGTTCGGTGAGCTGGGGCTGGTCACGGCGGCGCCCCGGGCCGCGACCGTCCGCGCCATCGGGTCGGCCGAGGTCTTCGAGGTGGAGAAGGGTGCCTTCGACCACCTGCTCGCGGACAAGCTCCAACTTCCCGATTTCGAGCCGACGTTGCAGCAGGTCGCCGAGCTCCGGGGCCTCAACTGCTTCGCCGGCCTGTCCACCGCGCAGCTCTGGGAGCTCCTCGAACGGGGCGGGTGGGTGAGCTTCGCACCGGGCGAACGCATCATGCGCGAAGGAGACTTCGGGGATTCGTTCTATGCGATATCGTCCGGCCAGGTCGACATCGTCAAGGACGAGAGGCTGGTGACTACGATCGGCCGCGGATCGTATTTCGGCGAGGTCGCCCTCCTGATGGAGGTGCCTCGAACGGCAACTGTGATCGCGCGGACCCCCGTTCGCGCGTTCCGTCTCGATCGGGAGGGGTTCGACCGCCTGGTGGGGGACGCGTTCCGTCGAGGGACCCTGATCTCGCACGCGGTCACCGAAGAGCTGACGCACTGAGCCGATATGGACTGCTGGCACTGCAAACGGAGCGCGGTCGGGGTCTGTCGCTTCTGCGGCCGAGGGATCTGCGAGGACCAC
>DATCXP010000093.1:0-7017 GCA_036565765.1 Terrimesophilobacter sp. | reverse complement strand
GGCCCCGCCCTACTACGAGGTGGACTGCGGTGACGGCAACCTCGAGCTCGCGCTCGGTGCGGTATTCGACTGCTCTGCGACGCATCCTGAGGGCGCAGTCCACGACGCGAGGGTCACGGTGACGGACATCACCGAGACCAGCTACGACATCGACGTCGTACGGTCGGCGGAACCGCGGGGCTGACGCTCCGGCGCCTGCCGTGGGTAGAGCCATCGCACGAGCGCGAAGCCGAGAGCGCCTCCGACCAGTTGTGCCGCGATGAAACCGGGCGCGGAGCCGGGTGCGATCCCTGCGAACGTGTCGGACAGCATCCGGCCGATCGTGATCGCGGGGTTCGCGAAGCTCGTGGAGCTCGTGAAGAAGTAGGCGGCGCCGATCCAGGCACCGACCGCTGCCGGAAGCGCAGCGGCGCGATCCAGACGAACGAGCGCGAAGATCACGAGGACGAGCCCGGCCGTCGCCACCACTTCGGCGAGGAACGTGCCGGGCGTGAGCCGCTCCTTCGCGCTGATGCTCACGGGTGGCAGGTCGAACATCAGGTTCGCGAGCACGGTGCCGGCGCAGCATCCGACGATCTGGGCGGGGAGGTAGGCGGCGACCGAACGCCACGGGCGGGAGCCGAGAACGGCGTCCACGAGCGAGATCACCGGATTGAAATGCGCTCCGCTTAGGGGGAACAGCACGAGAATCAGCACGAACAGGCCGAGCCCGGTCGCCGCGGCGTTCTCCAGCAGCTGCAGGCCGACATCGGTGGGGGAGAGCCTCTCGGCGGCCACGCCGGAGCCGATGACGATCGCCGCGAGAACGGCGCTGCCGAGGAATTCAGCGGCAATGCGCCGGGGGAAGGATGCCATCAGACTGTCGCGAAGAAGGTCGATACCGATTCGAGGGCGCCGGGAACGAGACGGTAGTACGCCCACACCCCGCGCTTCTCCCGCTCGAGGAAGCCCGCGTCGACGAGCACCTTCAGGTGGTGTGAGACGGTCGGCTGGCTCAGCCCTAGCGGCTCGATGAGATCGCACACGCAGGCCTCTCCGCCGTCGTGGGCCGCGACCATCGACACGAGCCGGAGGCGGGCCGGGTCGCTCAGCGCTTTGAGCGAACGCGCGAGATCGTCAGCCTCCTTCGCCCCAAGGGTCTCCTCGGTGAGCGGAGAGCAGCATGCGGTCACATCCATGATCTGAAGCTGTTCGGTCGACATATCGTGAACTCCCGCCTAGACATTGACAATCATCGATATCTCGTACGATACTGCAGATATCGATGACAATCTATCTCTTGGAGAATCCAGCTATGACTGACAAGCCCACCGTACTGTTCGTCTGTGTGCACAATGCCGGGAGGTCCCAGATGGCGGCCGGCTACCTGCAGGCCATGGCCGGCGACCGGGTCCTCGTGCGCTCCGCCGGCTCCGAGCCGGCCGACCGGATCAATGCGGTCGCCGTGCAGGCGATGGCGGAGGAAGGCATCGACATCGCCGGCAACCAGCCGGCAGTCCTCACGACCGAGGCCGTGAAGGAGTCGGATGTCGTGATCACGATGGGCTGCGGCGACGCCTGCCCGATCTTCCCCGGCAAGCGCTACGAGGACTGGGAACTGGACGATCCGGCCGGGCAGGAGCTCGCGGCTGTGCGCCCGATCCGGGACGACATCAAGGCGCGCATCCGGAATCTCCTGAGCGAGCTTCTGCAGGAGGGGGCGGCACATGAGTGACACGAACGAGCTTCGCGAGCAGGTGCGCGACCGCTACGCGCGGGCCGCGCTCACACTGACCGACGTCTCGGCGAGAGAGGGATGCTGCGTCCCGGCCGCCCTCGAGGAGACCGAGGTATTCGGCGCAGGACTCTACGGTGCCGACCAGGCATCCGAGTTGCCCGAGACCGCGCTTCTTGCGAGCCTCGGCTGTGGGAACCCGACCGCCGTCGCCGAGCTGCGGGAAGGGGAGACCGTGCTCGACCTGGGTTCCGGTGGCGGCATCGACGTTCTGCTGTCCGCCCGCCGCGTCGGCCCCACAGGTTTCGCCTACGGCCTCGACATGACGGAGGAGATGCTCGACCTCGCGAGGGCGAACGCCGCGAAGGCCGGCGCGATCAACGTCGAGTTCGTCAAGGGCGACATCGAGCAGGTGCCGCTGGACGACGCGACGATCGACGTCGTGATCTCCAACTGCGTCATCAACCTGTCCTCGGACAAGCCCGCCGTCATCCGCGAGATGTTCCGTGTGCTGCGTCCAGGCGGGCGCATCGGCATCGCGGATGTCGTGGCCGAGAACCAGCTCAGCCAGGCCGAACGTGCCGATCGTGGCTCCTACGTCGGATGCATCGCGGGCGCGCTCTCCATCGAGGAGTACGAGAAGGAGCTCGCCGCAGCGGGATTCACGAACGTCAGCGTTGAACTCACGCACGAGGTGGCGCCGGAGATGCATGGCGCGATCGTCAAGGCGACCAGGCCATAACGCTGCCTGCGCGCGATCCCGGGCAACCGTCCTCTCGGGACCGTGATTGTGGTGTCTAGTTGTGCTCCACCAGGCCGTCTCGTCTGCGACGAGCCAGCCACAGTGCGGCCCCGGCGCCCAGCAGCGCAACGCCGCCGACGGCGAGAGGGATGCTGTCCGTGCCGGTGGCGGCGATGGACGGCTTCGGTGGGGCGGCAGCTACGGTCACGGTCGTGGCGCTGGAGGTTGCGGAGGTATCGTTGCCGGTGTCGCCCGAATAGACCGCGGTAAGGCTGAGCGTTCCCGCCGCTGTGGGGGTGATGGAGAATGCGGCGAAGCCGTCGATCAGTGGGGCGGTGCCGAGCGAGTTCCCTCCGTCGAAGAACTCGACGGATCCGGTTGGAGTAGCTCCGGTCACCGCAGCGGTCATGGTCACGGGCGATCCGACAGTGGCGTTCGCGGGGGTCGTACTGAGGGTGATCAGCGTTGTGGCCTTGGTGGCGGTGAGGATGGCGGCAGCTGAGGCTGAGGCGAGGTTGTCGCCGTCACCGGAGTAGCTTGCGGTGATGCTGTGGGCGCCGACCGTGAACGCGGAGTAGGAAAGTGTCGCAACGCCCCCTGCCAGCGTGGCACTGCCGATCGAGGTGGCGCCGTCGAAGAATTCGACGGCACCGGTCGGCGCATGCCCGACTACAGTAGCCACCATAGTGACCGGATCCCCGACAGTCACGCTGCTCGGTGTGGCACTCACGCTCGTCGTTGACGCGGCCCTGTCGACCTCCACAGTGGTTGCAGCCGACGTGGATGCGACGTTGTCGCCGTCGCCTGAGTAGGCGGCGGTGAGGCTGTAGCTACCGGCGGCGGGCGCGGTGTAGGACAAGGTTGCAACCCCGGCAGAAAGAGTGGAAGTGCCGATCGAGGCGGCCCCATCGAAGAACTCCACAGATCCGGTCGGGGTGGCGCCCGCCACGGTCGCAGTCAGCACGGTGGGGGATCCGATGGTGACGCTGGCCGGCGCTGCGTTCAGGCTCGTCGTCGTGAGGGCCTTGCTGACATCCACAATGATTGCGGCTGAGACGGAGGTGAAGTTGCCGCCGTCGCCGGAGTACGCCGCGCTCAGGCTGTGGGAACCGACCGCCGGCGGGATGTAGGCAAGCATTGCGACTCCACCGGAAAGAACGGAGTTGCCGATCGAGGTCGCGCCATCGAAGAACTCGACCGAGCCGCTGGGTGAGGCACCAGTGACTGTGGCAGTCAGTGCGAGCGCGGTGCCCAGAGTGGTCGGGTTAGGCGTGACGGAGAGTTCCGTGGCCGTTGAGCTCGGTACGCTGCCCTCCGTGACAACCCCGGGACCGTCGACGGCGAGAGTAAAGGTGCCCTGAGCGCTCACCCCATTCGTGGAGAGGTACAGCCAGTAGGTCTGATTCGCCGGGAGAGCCACCGTGCTGGCGGGGCTGGCCATGACACAGTTCGCGGTCGGGGCACTGGGAGTGAATGGTTGGGTGTACACGGCGATGAATGCCCCGGCGGACAAGTTGAGGGTGTAGTTGCCTGCGGCGCTCACCCAAAAGGGGCTCACCTTGTAGAAATAGGGCCCGGGTGATGGGGACGAGCAATTGTCGAACGGACCGGCCCCCAAGGGAGACGACGCGTTAAGCGTGTAGGAGATGGTCAGGGGCGCAGCGTGCGCGGGCGCCGCAATGCCAAGTGTGCAGAGTGCAACAATCCCGATGCCGATGAGAATTTTTCGCATGGTCCGCAGCGTATCGGTCGGCGGGCGACTTGGCGAGTGAATCTCCATTCACCACGCGGGCCAGTCCCAAAGTCCCGAGGCGACCTGATTGATTCTGGACGAGAGAGCGCGCGGCGACTCATTGCCACAGCTAATTAGCGTGGCTAACAACCCGCTCGGTCTCGGCTAAACTGAGCTTGTGCCGCAACCGCTGTCGATCCTCCGAGTTCCGGCAGCTTGCGCGGGAAGATCATGAGCGCTCCGCGGTGAACCGCACCTTCCGCTCCCTGCGGTTCTTCAACTACCGGGTCTGGGCGATCGGCGCCCTCGTGTCGAACACCGGTACCTGGATGCAGCGGGTCGCCCAGGACTGGCTCGTCCTCACGATCCTCACCGACAACTCGGCGATCGCGCTCGGCATCACGACGGGGCTGCAGTTCGGCCCGATCCTCGTGCTCGCGCCACTGGCCGGGGTGATCTCCGACCGCTTCAACAAGCGGATCGTTCTCATGATCACCCAGACGACCGCGGGAGTCATAAGCCTCCTCCTCGGGCTGCTGATCCTCGGCGGCCATGCACAGCTGTGGCATGTCTATCTGCTCGCGCTGCTCTCCGGCATCGTCGCGGCGATCGACTCACCGTCGCGGCAGACGTTCGTCACCGAGATGGTTCCCCTGAGGGATCTTGCCAACGCCGTCGGCCTCAACAGCGCATCGTTCAACACGGCACGCCTCATCGGGCCCGGCGTCGCCGGACTTCTTATCGCCGGGGTCGGGATCGGCTGGGTGTTCGTGATCAACGCGGCAACGTTCCTCGCCGTCGTGTTCTCGCTCACCCGGATCCGGACCTCCGAGCTCGAGCAGACGGAGGGCCCGAAACGGGCGAAGGGGGCGATGCGGGCGGGCATGCGCTATGTGCGCAAACGCCCGGACATCATCCTGATCCTCGTGATCGTCGGGCTGATCGGGGCGTTCGGCTTCAATTTCCAGATGACGACCGCGATCATCGCGCGGCTCGTGTTCCACAAGGATGCTGCCGAGTACGGGCTGCTCGGCTCGATCATGGCGGTCGGGTCGCTGTCCGGAGCGCTCATTGCGGCGCGCCGGGAGACGCCGACGACGAAGCTCGTCGTGGGGTCGGCGTTCCTGTTCGGGGCGTTCGCGACGCTCGCGGCACTCATGCCGAGCTACTGGACGTTCGCCATCGCCCTCATCCCGGTCGGACTCAGCGCCCTCACGCTCATGACGACGGCGAACGCGACGGTGCAGCTATCGGTTCCGCCGGCGATGCGCGGTCGGGTGATGGCGCTCTACATGGCGATCTTCATGGGAACGACTCCGATCGGCGCGCCCGTCATCGGCTGGATCGGGGAAGCCTGGGGCCCGCGCTGGACGGTCCTGTTCGGGGGGCTCGTCGCGATCGCGACGGCGCTTGCCGCGCTCACGTTCCTGATGTGGGCGAAGAAGGTCAGGTTCGGCTACGACGCGGATGCGCGCCTGAGGATCGGACTCGTCCCCACGCGAGCGGGGCTGAGGCAGAGAGCCATCGATGAGCTCGCGGTTCAGCACGCTCAGGATGACGTGACGGGCGCCTAGCCCTTCGCACCGTCCCTCAGGTCCAGTCCGGTCTTTCTGGCCAACTCCTCCAAAGATCCGTCCCCGAACAACTCCCGGACGCTGACGCCGTCCGGGCTCAGGTCGAAGACGGCGTAATCGGTGTAGACGGTCGTGACGCAGCCGATCCCGGTGAGCGGATAGCTGCATTCCTCCACGAGCTTGCACTCCCCTTCACGCGTGAACAGCTCCATGATGACGAAGACCTGCTTGGCGCCGATCGCCAGGTCCATGGCGCCGCCGACCGCGGGGATCGCGTCCTCTCCTCCGGTGTGCCAGTTGGCGAGGTCGCCGCTCGTGGACACCTGGAAGGCGCCAAGGACGCAGATGTCCAGGTGGCCGCCGCGCATCATCCCGAACGAGTCGGCGTGGTGGAAGTAACTGGCGCCGGGAAGTTCGGTCACGGGAATCTTCCCCGCATTGAGCAGGTCGGGGTCGATCTGGTCGCCGGTGGCGACCGGCCCCATGCCCAGCATCCCGTTCTCGGTGTGCAGGATGATCTCCCGGTCGGTCGGGAGATAGTTGGCGACCCTCGTGGGCAGGCCTATGCCAAGGTTCACGTAGGAACCCTCCGGGATGTCCCGTGCCACCCGACGGGCCATGTCGTCGCGGCTCAGCGGGCCCCGCGTCAGCTGGGTCATTGGCCCTCCGTTGCTGGTGGTAACCGTCCCCCGACCTCGACGAGGCGTTGAACGAAGATGCCGGGGGTCACGACGGCCTCCGGATCGAGCTCACCGACCTCGACGATGCGGCTGACCTGGGCGATCGCGGTGTGTGCGGCGCTGGCCATGAGCGGTCCGAAGTTCCTCGCGGTCTTGCGGTAGACCAGATTCCCCAGCCGGTCGCCCTGGTGCGCCTTGATCAGGGCGAAGTCGGCGTTCAGCGCAGACTCGAGCACATAGTCGCGGCCGTTGATGTGCCGGGTCTCCTTGCCCTTTGCCAGTGTCGTTCCGAACGCGGTCGGGGTGAAGAAGCCGGCGATCCCGGCCCCGCCGGCCCGGATGCGCTCGGCCAGGGTTCCCTGCGGCACGAGCTCCAGCTCGAGCCGGCCGGCCCGGTACAGGCCGTCGAAGATCTGCGAATCGACCTGCCGGGGGAAGGAGCAGATGATCTTCCGCACTCTCCCGGCGCCCAGGAGTGCAGCGAGTCCCGTCGTGCCGTTCCCGGCGTTGTTGTTCACGATCACGAGATCACGAGCGCCCTGCTCCAGCAGAGCATCGATGAGCTCGACCGGCTG
>DATCXP010000167.1:0-20987 GCA_036565765.1 Terrimesophilobacter sp. | reverse complement strand
TGGCATCCGCGCTCTGCTCCTCGGCGTCCATGAGCTCGAAGACGCGCTCGGCCGACGCGATTCCCGACTGCATGACGTTGACCATCGATGCGAGCTGCGTGAGCGGCTGGGTGAACTGTCGCGAGTACTGGATGAACGCCTGGATGTCGCCGAGGCGCATGCTGCCGTTCGCCACGAACAGCCCGCCGACGACCGCGATCGCGACGTAGACGAGGTTCCCGACGAACATCATCGACGGCATGATGATGCCCGAGACGAACTGCGCTCCGAAGCTGGCCTGGTAGAGCTCGTCGTTCTTGTCGCGGAAGACCGTCTCGACCTCCTTCTGGCGTCCGAAGACCTTGACCAGTGAGTGCCCGGTGAAGTTCTCCTCGATCTGCGCGTTGAGCTCGCCGGTGTGCTTCCACTGGGCGACGAAGAGCTTCTGCGAGCGCTTCGCGATGACCGTCGTGATGAGAATCGTGAGCGGGATCGTCACGAGCGCGATGACGCTCAGCAACGGGGACGTCAGGAACATCATGAGCAGCACGCCGACGACCATGAGCAGAGACGTCACGATCTGGCTGAGCGTCTGCTGGAGGCTCTGCGAGATGTTGTCGACGTCGTTCGTCGTGCGGCTCAGGAGCTCGCCGCGCTGCGTCTTGTCGAAGTAGCTCAGCGGGAGCCGGTTGATCTTGGCCTCGATGTCGTCCCGCAGGCGGTACACCGTGCGCTGCACGACGTCGTTGAGCACGTAGGCCTGAAGCCAGCCGAAGACCGACGAGAGGATGTACAGGGCGAGGACCCAGATGAGCACCATGCTGAGCGCGTGGAAGTCGATGCCGGCCCCCGGTGTCAGCTGCATGCCGCTCAGGAGGTCGGCCTGACCGGTCTCGCCGGACGCCCGTAGACCGGCGATGACCTGCTCCTGGGTCATGCCGGCCGGGAGCAGCTTCGAGAAGGCGCCTTCGAAGATGAGGGTCGTCCCCTCGCCGAGGAGTTTCGGTCCGATGACGGTCATCGTCACGCTCGCGATCGCGAACAGGAACACCCAGATGATGCCGAACCACTCCGGGCGCAGTCGCCGGATGAGTCGCTTGGCGGACGGGAGGAAGTTCATCGACTTCTCGGCCGGCATCCCCATGCCGCCGAAGGGGCCGTGGCCGCCTGGGCCGCGCCGGATGGGCGGACGAACCGTCGTCGTGTCCTGCTTGTCGCCGCTCGTGCGCTTCTCGGTCAGGGGCTTCTCGTCGCTCATACCGCTTCCTCCGCCGCGAGCTGCGACGACACGATCTCGGCGTATGTCGAATTGCTCTCGTTCAAATCCTCGTGGGTGCCGATGCCGACGACCTCGCCGTTCTCGAGCACGACGATCTGGTCTGCGTCGATGATCGTCGAGACGCGCTGGGCGACGATGATCATCGTCGCGCCCTTGACCTTGCGCTTCAATGCCTGCCGCAGCCGCGCATCCGTGCCCGTGTCGAGTGCGGAGAACGAGTCGTCGAAGACGTAGATCTCTGACTTCTTCACGAGCGCGCGGGCGATCGCGAGACGCTGCCGCTGTCCGCCCGACACGTTCGTGCCGCCCTGGGAGATGGGCGCATCCAGCCCGCCATCGAGCTCGGAGACGAAATCCTTCGCCTGCGCGATCTCGAGCGCCTCCCACAGCTCGTCGTCACTCGCATCCGGCTTGCCGTAGCGCAGGTTGCTCGCGACCGTCCCGGAGAACAGGTAGGGCTTCTGCGGCACGAGGCCGATGAGGCTCCACAGGAGGTCGGGGTCGAGTTCGCGCACGTCGACCCCGTCGACGAGAACCGATCCGCCTGTGACGTCGAAGAGCCGGGGCAGAAGGTTCACGAGCGTCGTCTTGCCCGCGCCGGTGCTCCCGATGATCGCGGTGGTCCCGCCCGGCCGCGCGGCGAACGTGAGGTTCTTGAGCACCGGTTCCTCCGCGCCAGGGTACTGGAACGACGCGTCGAGGAACTCGACCGTGCCCACCTCGGTGACCTCGGTGACCGGGTTCTCGGGCAGCACGACCGAGGTCTTCGTCTCGAGCACCTCTCCGATGCGGTCGGCGCTCACCGCGGCGCGCGGGAGCAGGATGCCCATGAAGGTCGCCATCATGACGCCCATGAGGATCTGCATGAGGTACTGCAGGAACGCCATGAGCGTCCCGACCTGGATGTCGCCGGCATCCACCCGCAGGCCGCCGAACCAGATGACCGCGACGCTCGAGACGTTCATGACGAGCATGACGATGGGGAACATGAGGGCGAACAGGCGCCCTGCGCTCACCGCGGTCCTGGTGAGCTCGGCGTTCGCATCCGCGAAGCGGTCCGTCTCGTGGCCCTCGCGCACGAAGGCGCGGATGACCCGGATGCCGGTGAGCTGCTCGCGCAGCACGAGGTTGACCCGGTCGATGCGCTTCTGCATGAGGCGGAACAGCGGCACCATCCTGACCATGATCCCGCCGACCCCGACGAGCAGGATCGGGATGCTCACGGCCATGAGCCAGGACAACCCGACATCCTGCTGGAGCGCCATGATGATCCCGCCGATCGCGAGCATGGGGGCGGAGACGAAGAGCGTGCAGGTCATGAGCACGACCATCTGCACCTGCTGCACGTCGTTGGTCGTGCGGGTGATGAGTGATGGCGCCCCGAAAAGGGAGACTTCCCGCTCGGAGAACTCGCTCACGGTGCGGAAGATTCCGCTGCGCAGGTCGCGACCGAGCGACATGGCGACCTTCGCGCCGAAGTACACGGCCGTGATCGCGCACACGACCTGCAGCAGGGTGACCCCGAGCATGATCGCGCCGATCATGAAGATGTAGGCGATATCTCCTTTCGCGATGCCGTTGTCGACGATGTCGGCGTTGAGGCTCGGCAGGTAGAGCGAGGCGAGCGACTGCGCGAGCTGGAACACTCCCACCGCGGTGAGAAGCCGCCAGTACGGCCCCAGGTACCGGCCGAGAATTCTGAGAAGCATGGCTGTCACTCCTGGCTTTCTGTGGAGATCGGTGAGCGGGTGATGCCGTGGAGAACGATCGAGGCCAGTTCTGCCGGGGTGAACTCCATGCCCTCGTTGAAGTGCGGCACGGAGGAGGCGAAGGTGACCAGACGGATGATGTGGGCGACCTTGTCGGTCGGCCAGGTGAGCCGGTCGAGGTCGGGCGCGAGCACTTCGGCGATGACCTCTGCGAACAACTTGCGCTGCTTGACGTGCGGCGGGTGCTCGTGGCCGACCATCGCCATGATCCTGAAGACGTCGCGGAATCTTCGCTGCATGAGCAGGATGATCGTGACGACCTTGGT
Source organism: Terrimesophilobacter sp. (assembly GCA_036565765.1). Taxonomy (GTDB): domain Bacteria; phylum Actinomycetota; class Actinomycetes; order Actinomycetales; family Microbacteriaceae; genus Terrimesophilobacter. The sequence continues at coordinate 17,694 of DATCXP010000167.1, read as the reverse complement.
GTGCAGGTCGAGCTCTGGATCGATTGCGCGGAGTTCCTGCCGCAGCGGCTCCGGGTCGAGGAACCGCGCGATCGCGGCCGTGATGAGCGTGTCCTTGTCGCCGAAGGCCCGGAAGATCGTGCCCTCCGCGACGCCGGCTGCCTCGGCGATCTGCTTCGAGGTGAGGTCGCGGCCGAACTCCGCGAGCAGCGGGATGACCGCGTCGATGATCGAGGATCGCCGCTCCTCGACCGAGAGCGGGCGCGCGCGACCGCTCGTCACGGGGAGTTTCGTCGCAAAAGGCACGAGGGGAATCGTAACTGAGTGAGCACTCACTCCGCAACCGGGCGCTCAGCTGTTCGTTCACAGCTGAGTGCTCCGCTCGCAGCCTAAGCTCGGAGGACACGGTTCAGCGGAAGGGTCACCATGTCGAAGGCGGTCAGCTACAGCGAATACGGCGGGCCCGAGGTGCTCGAGGTCATCGATCGCCCGGAACCCCACGCCGGCGAAGGCGAGGTGCGCGTCGCGGTGCGCGCGGCGGGGCTCAACCCCTTCGACTACAAGGTGCGCCGGGGCGGCTACCTTCCGAGTCACGTGCTCCCCTCGCTCCAGGGGGCCGAGTTCGCAGGAGTCATCGACGAGGTCGGGACTGACGTCACCGGATGGGCGGTCGGCGACGAGGTGCTCGGTTGGATCGGCCGCGGCGCCCAGGCGGAGCACGTCGTCGTGCCGCAGACGCACGTCGCGGCCAAGCCTGCGGGGCTCGACTGGGCCGTCGCGGGCGGCATCGGCCTCGTGGCGAACACCGCGAAGAGAACCGTCGACTCGCTCGGCCTTGGCCCCTCCGACACCGTTCTCGTTACCGCGGCGGCCGGCGGCGTCGGCGTCATGGCCGTGCAGTTCGCGAAGGCAACCGGAGCGAGGGTCGTCGGGACCGCGAGTGAGTCCAACCACGAGTTCCTGCGCGGGCTCGGAGTCGTTCCCGTCAGCTACGGAATCGGCGAGCTCGAGCGCCTGCGCGCGGCAGCGCCGACCGGATACACGGCCGCACTCGACAATATCGGCGGGGACGCCATCCGCACCGCACTCGCGCTCGGCATTCCGCCAGAACGCATCAACACGATCGCCGACCACAGCGCCGTCGAGGAGCTCGGCGTGCAGGGCGTCGGAGGCGGCAAGAAGACCGCGGAGGAGCTCGCCGAATTCGCCCGGCAGGCCGCCGCGGGCGAACTCATCGTTCCGATCCGGAGCACCTATCCGATGACGGATGTCGTGGCGGCGTTCCAGGACCTGGAGACCGGCCACGGCCTCGGCAAGGTCGTACTGCTCATCCCCTGAGTCGGCTACGGGCCCTGAGTCGGCTACGGGCCCAGAGCCGGCTACGCGAAGATCGTGCCGATCTCGTCCAGATCGTCGGCGGACGGGGTCCATCCTCCCGCAGCGGCGACGTTCTGGGTGATCTGCTCCGGCGTCGTCGCCCCCGCGATGACGCTCGCGAGACCGGGCTGGGCCAGCAACCAGGAGAACGTCGCCGTGAGCATCGCGAGTCCGCGAGCGTCGCAGAACGCCTGGAAGTTCTCGATCGCGTCCCAGTCGGCCTGCTCAAGCAGGTAGCGCTTCTCGGACATGACCCGCGAGTCGGCGGGACCGCCGGAACGCGTGTACTTCCCGGTCAGAATCCCGTTGTAGAGCGGGAAGAACGGAAGGAATCCGAGACCGTACTCCCGTGCCGCGGGAAGAACCTCGGTCTCTGCCTCGCGGGTGAGCAGGCTGTATTCGTTCTGCGCCGAGACGAACTTCTGATAACCGTGGGCGCGCGCGGTGAACTCCGCCTCCGCGATCTGCCAGCCCGCGAGATTGGAGTGGCCGATGTAGCGGACCTTGCCCTCGGTCACGAGGTCGTCCAGGGTCGAGAGTGTCTCCTCGATCGGTGTGTGCGGGTCGGGCTCATGCAGCTGGTACAGGTCGATCCAGTCGGTCTGGAGCCTTCGCAGCGAGCCCTCGATTGCGCGCCGGATGTAGCGTCGGGATCCTCGTGCACCCCAGTCGGGCCCGTTGGCTCCCTTCATGTCCATGCCGAACTTGGTCGCGAGCACGATCCGGTCGCGCTTGCCACTGAGGGAGTTCCCCATGAGCGTCTCGCTCAGTCCTGGCGTCCTTCCGTAGATGTCGGCGGTATCGAAGAAGGTCACTCCGGCCTCGATGGCCGCGTGAATGACGGCGTCGGTTCCCTCCTGCGTCTCGGTGACGGTGTTCGCCCTTCCGAAGTTGTTGCAGCCGAGGCCGATCGTGGAGACCCGCAGGCCCGATGGCCCAAGGGTGCGGTACTGGAGCGCGTTGGAGGGGATGTTTGACATGCTTCTACGCTATCCACTCCTGCACAGAAGTGAGCACCGAGAAGTTGTCCCCCGCCGGGCGATTCCCAGCCGGATCGTGTCGCCTCCCCGGGCTAGCGTCGAAGCATGTCGACAACGCCAAACATCATCGCTCCCCCGGCCCATCTCCGCCGGGTGGACAGTCCGATCGGTCGCCTAGAACTCAGCAGCGACGGGAAGTCCATCACGCACCTCACGATCGAGCGCTTCGGCCGACTCCCGCTCGAGGCATTCGGCGAGAACCCGAACCGTGTTCTGGAGAAGGCGGCGCGCCAGCTCGAGGAATACTTCTCCGGGAAGCGCCGGGAATTCACCCTTCCGCTCGCCGCCCGCGGCACCGCGTTCCAGCACGCGATCTGGGACCAGCTCTCCGCCCTCGCCTGGGGCGAGGTCACGACCTACGGCGAGCTCGGCCGCGGAACCGGGAGACCGACAGCCGGTCGGGCCGTCGGCGGGGCGATCGGCGCGAATCCGATCCCGATCATCGTCCCCTGCCACCGCGTGCTCGGTTCCGACGGGCGCGTGACCGGTTACAGCGGAGGCAACGGAATTCCCACGAAACTGTGGCTGCTCGAGCACGAGGGCGTGCTGCTCGCAGCCTAGTCAGACCGTGAGGAACAGCTCGAAGCCCGATCCCCGCGCCAGCCGAATACCGCTCGATGCCGCCCAGTCGAGCAGCGAACCGACCGAGTCGTGATCGACACCCGCCTCCAGGATCGCTCGCGTGAACTCCCCCTTGCCCTTCTTGTTGAAGTGGTTCAGAGCGCGCCGGATGCCATCGGCATCCTCGGTCACCACCCGCAAGAACCACGAGCCAAGAGGCGCAGGGCCGAGTGCGACGTACGCCTCTGACCGGAGATCGAGCAGGAGACCCGGCACCTCGCCGAGCTCCCGGGAGATCGGACCTCGCCAGGCCGCGCCAAGGGGAAGGCCGGGAAGGCGGGAGTCGTGCGAGAGCCGATAGGCGGGGACCGGATCCCCCGCGCGGAGCAGACCGAACAGCGCCGACTGGATCGTGACGTGCTCGATCGCGAACGCTCTCGCCGAGTCGCTGAGGGAGTCGGCTCCCAGCGCGTCGTACAGAACGCCGGTATACCGATCGATGGCCGGAAGCAGAGCGGAGTGCCGCAGCGCCCGATTCCGGTCGACCTCGAAAAGCTGCGTGTGCCCGAGCTTGAGAGCGGTCGCCATCGTGCTGCGATTCTGCGCGAGGACACGGACCGCAGCGAGCATCCGGCGCCGCTGCGCCGTCAACCTGGGAAAGCCGAGCAGACTCAGGTCGAGCGCGCTCCCCTCCGCTCCCCCGTCACGTTTCGTCTCGGAGGGAGGCAGGAGTAGTCGCATCGCTCCTTGCCTGGGTCAGTTCGAGGCGAGCTCGGCGTTGCGGGCCACGATCATGACCGTGTTGTTCTCCACCGAGAGGAAGCCGTCTTCGGCATTGGCCCTCACCGTGCTGCCGTCGGCGAGGGTGAAACGGACTTCACCGGCCCCGAGGATCGCCAGCAACGGCTCGTGGTTCGGAAGGATGCCGATCTCGCCCTCGATCGTGCGCGCGACCACCATGGCCACCTCGCCCGACCACACCGCCCGACTGGCGGAGACGAGGTTTACCTGAAGCTCGGCCATGATCAGCCGTTCTCCTTCTGGATCTGAGCCCACTTCTCTTCGACGTCGGAGATGGAGCCGACATTGAAGAACGCCTGCTCGGCAACGCTGTCGAAGTCACCGCGAGTGATCGCATCGAACGACTCGATGGTGTCCTTGAGCGCGACCGTCGAACCCTCGACACCGGTGAACTTCTTCGCCATGTAGGTGTTCTGGGAGAGGAACTGCTGGATGCGCCGTGCACGCGAGACCGTGATCTTGTCTTCCTCGGAGAGTTCGTCAACGCCGAGGATCGCGATGATCTCCTGCAGTTCCTTGTTCTTCTGGAGGATCTGCTTGACGTTGGTCGCGACCCGGTAGTGGTCGGCACCCAGGTAGCGGGGGTCGAGGATGCGGCTGGTCGAGGTGAGCGGGTCGACGGCCGGGTACAGGCCCTTCGACGCGATCTCGCGGCTCAGCTCCGTCGTCGCGTCGAGGTGGGCGAACGTCGTCGCGGGCGCGGGGTCGGTGTAGTCGTCGGCGGGAACGTAGATCGCCTGCAGCGAGGTGATCGAGTGGCCACGTGTCGAGGTGATGCGCTCCTGCAGGATGCCCATCTCGTCCGCGAGGTTCGGCTGGTAGCCCACCGCTGACGGCATGCGGCCGAGCAGGGTCGACACCTCTGAGCCGGCCTGCGTGAACCGGAAGATGTTGTCGATGAAGAGCAGCACATCCTGGTTCTGGACATCGCGGAAGTACTCGGCCATGGTCAGCGCGGACAGCGCAACGCGAAGACGCGTGCCCGGCGGCTCGTCCATCTGGCCGAAGACGAGAGCGGTCTTGTCGAAGACACCAGCCTCCTCCATCTCGTGGATGAGGTCGTTGCCCTCACGGGTGCGCTCGCCGACACCGGCGAACACCGAGACGCCACCGTGGTCCTGGGCGACGCGCTGGATCATCTCCTGGATGAGCACGGTCTTGCCGACGCCGGCGCCGCCGAACAGTCCGATCTTGCCACCCTGCACGTACGGGGTGAGGAGGTCGATGACCTTGATGCCGGTTTCGAAGAGCTCGGTCTTGGACTCGAGCTGGTCGAACGCAGGGGGCTTGCGGTGGATCGGCCAGCGCTCGGTGATCTCGACCTTCTCGCCCGGCTCGGCATTCAGGATCTCGCCGATGACGTTGAAGACCTTGCCCTTGGTGACTTCGCCGACGGGAACGGTGATCATGCCGCCCGTGTCGCGCACCTCCTGGCCACGGACCAGACCGTCCGTGGGGTTCAGGGCGATGGCGCGAACCAGGTCGTCGCCGAGGTGCTGGGCGACCTCGAGCGTGATCTCGTGCGACACGTCGGCGATCGTGATCGTCGTCTTCAGCATGTTGTAGATGCCGGGGATCGAATCGTGGGCGAACTCGATGTCGACGACGGGGCCGTTGACGCGCGCGATGCGGCCGACGCCGCCCGCGGCGACCGGCGGTGCAGCCTTCGCGGAAGCCTTCGGTGCGGCGGACGCCTTACGCGCGGCCGGGGCCTTGCGCGCGGCCGGCTTCTTGGGCGCGGGGGGTGTTGTAGTCATAACGGCTTCCCTGTTCTCCTGTAACGATTAGTTCTTCACCGAGAGGGCGTCGGCGCCGCCCACGATCTCGGAAATCTGCTGGGTGATCTCTGACTGGCGAGCGTTGTTGGCCAGGCGGGTGTAATCGGTGATCAGCTTGTCCGCGTTGTCGCTCGCCGACTTCATGGCTTTCTGCGTCGCGGCGTGCTTCGCGGTTGCCGACTGCAGCATGGCGTTGAAGATCCGACTCTCGATGTACACCGGGAGAAGCGCGTCCAGCACGTCCCCCACCTCCGGCTCGAACTCGTAGAGCGGGAAGATCTCGTTGCCCTCCGGCGCCTCGACGCCTTCGACCACTTCCAGCGGCAGCAGCCTCACGACCTCCGGAGTCTGGGTCAGCATGCTGACGAAGCGGTTGTAGACGATGTGAATCTCATCCACGCCGCCTTCGTCCGCGGGCCGGATGAACGCGGAGACGAGCGCCTCCCCGATCTCCCGTGCCGTGTCGGGCTCCGGATTGTCCGTTCCGCCGACCCAGCTCTGCACCGCCTCGCGTTTGCGGAACGCGAAGTACCCGACCGCCTTGCGGCCGACCAGGTAGTAGACGACATCCTTACCCTGGCTGTGCAGGAGCGTTGTCAGCTCTTCCGCTTCGCGGAGCACGTTCGAGTTGAACGCGCCCGCGAGGCCACGGTCCGAGGTGAAGATCAGCACGGCGGCGCGCTCGATCCTCTCCGGCTCGGTGGTGAGGATGTGGTCGACGTTCGAGAACGTGGCAACTGCCGAGACGGCTCGCGTGATGGCGCGAGAGTACGGTGCGGATGCCGACATCCGAGCCTTCGCCTTGTTGATGCGCGATGCGGCGATGAGCTCCATGGCCCGAGTGATCTTCTTGGTCGTCTGGGCAGAACGAATCTTCTGCCGGTAGACCCGAAGTTGCGCTCCCATGATTCTCTCTCTGTCCTAGTTCTGTTCAGTCACATTGCCGTTCAGCAGCCGCGATCAGCGCTTCTGCCGGACGATCTTTTCCTGGTTGACGTCTTCCTCTTCCAGCTCGACGAAGACCTCCTTGCCTGCGGAGGCCAGCGGCTTGCCGTCTCCGGTCTGGAAGTCGAGCTTGAACTTGTCGACCTCTTTTTCCAGGGTCTCGGCGGTCTTGTCGTCGAGCACATTCGTCTCGCGCAGGGTCTTCAGCACGGTGGTGTTGCGTCCAAGGTGGTCGAGCAGTTCGCGCTCGAACCGCAGGATGTCCTCCACCGGCACCTCGTCGAGCTTGCCGTTGGTACCGGCCCAGATCGACACAACCTGGTCCTCGACCGGGTACGGCGAGTACTGCGGCTGGCGGAGCAGTTCGGTGAGACGCTCGCCGCGGGCCAGCTGGCGACGGCTGGCCGCATCCAGGTCCGAGGCGAACAGGGCGAAGGCCTGAAGCGACCGGTACTGGGCCAGTTCGATCTTCAGGGTTCCTGAAACCTTCTTGATCGACTTGACCTGAGCGTCACCGCCGACCCTCGAAACCGAGATGCCGACGTCGACCGCGGGACGCTGGTTGGCGTTGAACAGGTCGGACTGCAGGAAGATCTGGCCATCGGTGATCGAGATCACGTTGGTCGGGATGTAGGCCGAGACGTCGTTGGCCTTCGTCTCGATGATCGGAAGACCGGTCATCGAACCGGCACCGAGCTCGTCGGAGAGCTTGGCGCAACGCTCGAGCAGACGGGAGTGCAGGTAGAACACGTCACCCGGGTAGGCCTCGCGTCCCGGCGGGCGGCGCAGTAGCAGGGAAACGGCACGGTAGGCCTCCGCCTGCTTGGACAGGTCGTCGAACACGATCAGCACGTGCTTGCCGCCGTACATCCAGTGCTGGCCGATGGCGGAGCCGGTGTAGGGGGCGAGGTACTTGAAGCCGGCGGGGTCGGATGCCGGGGAGGCGACGATCGTCGTGTACTCCATGGCACCGGCTGCCTCGAGTGCCGCCTTGACCGAGGCGATCGTCGAGCCCTTCTGGCCGATCGCGACGTAGATGCAGCGGACCTGCTGGTTCGTGTCGCCGGTCTCCCAGTTCGCCTTCTGGTTGATGATCGTGTCGATCGCGAGCGCGGTCTTCCCGGTCTGGCGGTCGCCGATGATGAGCTGGCGCTGCCCGCGGCCGATCGGGATCATGGCGTCGATGGCCTTGATGCCGGTCTGCATCGGTTCGTGCACCGACTTGCGGGCCATGACGCCGGGAGCCTGGAGTTCGAGGGCACGACGAGTTTCCGACGCGATGTCGCCGAGGCCGTCGATCGGGTTCCCCAGCGGGTCGACGACGCGGCCGAGGTAGGCGTCGCCCACGGGGACGGAGAGCACGTCACCGGTGCGGGTGACCTCCTGGCCGGCCTCGACGCCGCTGAACTCGCCGAGGATGACGACACCGATCTCGCTCTCGTCGAGACTGAGCGCGAGGCCCAGTGTCCCGTCGGCGAACCGGATGAGCTCGTTGGCCATCACACCGGGAAGTCCCTCGACGTGCGCGATGCCGTCCGCCGCATCCACCACGAAGCCGACCTCGGTCCTGGTGGCCTTGGTGGGGTCGTAGGACTTGACGAAGTCCCGAAGGGCGTCGCGGATCTCGTCCGGGCTGATCGTTACGTCTGCCATTGTGTTTCCTTGTCTTCGCGATGCCCTGCGGCAGCTGCGGATGTTGCGCTGTTAGCCAGCGAGTTGAAGTTTGAGGTCACCCAGACGGGTTGCAACACTGCCATCGATGATGTCGTCGCCGATCTGCACCCGAACGCCACCGATCAGCTCCGGATCGATCACGAGGTTGACCTTCAGCGGCCGGCCGTAGGAGGCCGAGAGTCGTGACTGCAGCCGGGTGAGCTGGTCCGCGGTCAGCGGCGTCGCGGTGGTCACCGTGGCGATTGCCAGACCGGCCTGGTCGGCGACGACGGCGGCCGCACCGGCCAGCAGGGCGTTGATGCGGCGGCCCCGCGGCTGCTGGACGAGGTGACGGACGATGGCGACGGTCTGCCGGCTCGCCTTGCCTCCCAGCAGCGCCTGCACGAGCTCGGCCTTCGCCTGGGTCTGGCCGAGCTTGCTGCCGATGGCGAGCTCCAGCTCCGCACTCGAACTCACGACCGTGCCGAACGCGAACAACTCTGCCGCGATGTCGACGCGCTCGTCGACCGATAGTGCCATGACACGCAGGCCGAGCTCTTCGATACCGGCAAGCAGGTCGTTCTGACTCGACCACCTGCTGCGTACGAGCCCGGAGAGGAATTCCCTGGTCTTCGCGCTGAGCGAGCCGAACATGCCATCGATGATCTTCGTCTTCGCCGCCGGATCGGCGGACGGGTCGGAGAGAACTGAACGCAACTGGCTGGAGTCGCCGATGACGCGTCCGGCGGCGAACAGTTCCTCGCCCAGTGCCAGGTCTGCTGCGCCCGGCTGGCCGGCAAGCGCCGCCTTCGCCGCGGCTACCGCTTCTCTGGTCGCTGATCCCATTACTTGCCTGCACCCGCCTTAGCGCCGGCACTGGCCTTAATGCCTGCACTGGCCTTCTCGTTCGACTCGAGGTCGGCGAGGAATCGGTCGACGACGGCGGTCGCCTTCTTGTCGTTGTTCAGGCTCTCGCCGATGACACCGGAGGCGAGGCTGAGCGCGAGTGAACCGACTTCGGAGCGCAGCGAGACGATCGCGCTCTGGCGCTCCGCCTCGATCGAGACCTTTGCTGCCGCGGTGATGCGGTTCGCCTCGGCCTGCGCCTGCTCCTTGAGCTCGTTCAGGATCTTCACACCGTCGGCGCGGGCCTGGTCGCGGATCTTCGCGGCCTCACCACGGGCGTCCGCCAGCTGCGCACGATACTCCTCGAGTGCGGCATCCGCCTCTGCCTTGGCCTCGGCGGCCTTCTCGATGTTGCCCTCGATGAGCGCACCACGCTCGTCGAGCATCGCGTTCAGCTTCGGAAGCGCGTACTTCCAGAAGAAGAACAGGATGATGACGAAACAGACCGCCGACCAGAGGATGTCGTAGGGCTGGGGCAAGAGAGGGCTCGGCGGCGCCTCCGCTGCAGCGTGGATCACTGCGCTGACCATGATGTCTCCTAAGTCGAAGGGAAGGAGCGGTTACGCCATGAAGAAGTAGGTGGCGATACCGATGAACGCAAGCGCCTCGGTGAAGGCGATACCGATGTACATGAGGACCGTCAGGCGGCCCTGCAGTTCTGGCTGGCGTGCGACGGCCTCGACCGTCTTGCCGACGACGATGCCGATACCGATGCCGGGGCCGATGGCCGCAAGGCCGTACCCGACGGTGGCAATGTTGCCGGAGAGTGCAGCGATGTCCACGAGTGTGTTTCCTTCCATGATGGCGAATCCGGCGAATGTCGGACCCGTTGGTCTGTGTCTGGTACTGCCTAGTGTTCCTCGATCAGCGCGAGCTGAATGTAGACGGCCGTGAGGATTGCGAAGATGAACGCCTGCAACAGCGCGATCAGTACCTCGAACAGAGTGAAGACGAAGCCGAGGCCGAGAGTGCCGATGCTGAAGAAGGTGTACACGCCGCCGGCGGAGAACAGGAAGAACTGAGTGCCGGCGAAGAACAGCACGAGCAGCAGGTGGCCGACCATCATGTTCATCATGAGTCGGAGGGTCAGCGTGACCGGCCGGACGAGAAACGTCGAGATGAATTCGATGACGGTCACGAGGGGCATGACGGACATCGGAACGCCTGGCGGGAACAGCGCGTTCTTGAAGAAGTTGCCTGGGCTCTTCTTGACGCCCGCATAGATGAACGTTCCGTAGGCGATCACCGCGAGCAGCAAGGGGACGCCGATGACCGAGGTTCCCGCAATGTTCAGCCCGGGAATGATCCCGGTGAGGTTCATGAACAGGACCATGAAGAAGATCGTGGTGATGAGCGGAAGGAACCGCTTGCCGTCCTTCTGCCCGAGCACGCTGACCGCGATGCCCTGCTTGGTGAAGTCGAGCCCCATCTCCACGAGGCTCTGCCCGCGACCGGGAACGAGCTTCATGCGCCGGGTTCCGAGCCAGAACACCAGAAGGAGGACCGCGACCGCGAAGAAGCGGACGAGGATGATCCGGTTGATCTCGAACCAGGTCCCCTCGAAGAAGATGACGTTCGGGAAGAATTCGTAGATCGTCGGGGCATGGAAACCGCCGTCGTCAGACGCAGCCAAGACCATCAGGTTCACGGCGTTCTCTAGCAGCGCTTTCTCCTGGTTCTGGGGGCGATGAGCAAAGCTCTCGCTGGACTAAAAGGGGGGCTGGTCACGGCGTCGTGTCTAGGCACGCGCCACTGAATTTCCGCTTTGACTCTACCAAGAAACCCTGACCGTGCCGAATCGAGTGCCGAATCACACCCCGTCGTGAGGAGGGCGCGGCAGCGGCGCATCGCTCACGTAGGGCATCCGGGACTTCGCGACCACGACGAGGTCGACGACGAGCGATCCGAGAACCCCGGCGACGATGCTCAGGAACAACACAACAGGGTTGATCCACGGCTGGTCCTTGAGAGCGAACACGAGGACGAGGAACACCACGAACTTGAGCAGCCACCCTCCCATGACGATTCCGAAGAACACGCCGAGCGATGGTGGCTCACCGGCCAGGCGCAGGGCCAGGAGGATGCTGGCGACCGTGATGCCCATGAACACGACGGCCATGGCGGTTCCCACCAGCGCGCTCGCGACCCCGACCCCGCCGAACGTCAGGTAGCCGATCACGCCTCCCACGACCGCGATCAGGAGGGCGAGAACACTCCCGTACAGCAGGATGCGTCGGAACACGGGGGCGGCACTCATGGTGTCTCCTTCTCTGCGAGCTCGGCACCGGCCGATCCCGCCGGGATCAGTTTCTTGCGTTTCGTCATCGGTGCGACGGTGAACCAGGAGCACGCGGCGATGCCTACGCCGAGGAACACCAGCACCCAGGTGACCGGGATCCACAGGAACAGCAGGCACCCGATCGACAGGACCGCCGTCCAGGCGTACATGATCAGCACCGATTGGAAATGGGTGTGGCCCATGTCGAGCAGTCGGTGATGCAGGTGCTTGCGGTCGGCGCTGAACGGGGACTTGCCGGCGCGCAGGCGCCGGGTGATCGCGAGGATGAAATCGAGGATCGGGATCAGCAGGATCGCGAAGGGCAGCAGGATCGGGATGAACGCCGGCGCAAGGAAGCGAGCGGACTCCAGGGACCTCGGGTCGATCTGGCCGGTGACCGAGATCGCGGAGGTCACCATGAGCAGGCCGACCAGCAGAGCCCCTGAATCTCCCATGAACAGTTTCGCGGGGTGCCAGTTGAGCGGCAGGAATCCGACACAGGCGCCGATCAGCACCGCGGTGACGAGGGAGGCGAGGTTGAAGTACTCCGCCTCGCCTGCCACCCTCGCAAGGTAGTAGCTGTAGATGAAGAACGCGCCGTTCGCGATGATTGCGACACCCGCGACGAGTCCGTCCAGTCCGTCGATGAAGTTCACGGCGTTCATCACGAGGACGACGGCGATGACCGTGAGCACGAGCCCCAGAACGGGAGGGACGACCGTGATCCCGAGGGACGACCGCGATCCTTCCGAGATCGCTCCGATCGGGAGCGTGACGAGCTGCACCCCCTGCCAGACGAGCAGGCCGGCCGCGATGATCTGGCCGGTGAGCTTTGTGAGCCAGTCGAGATCCCAGATGTCGTCGGCGACTCCGATCAGCACGATGATGAGCGCGGCCCCGAGAATCGCGACGACCTGCCCCGGTCTCGCGAACACGAGGTGGAACCAGCTGATCTGGCTCGCCACGGCGAACGCGACGAGGATGCCGAGGAACATGGCGACCCCGCCGAGGCGAGGCGTCGGGGTCGTGTGCACATCGCGTTCCCGGATGGTGGGGTACAGGCGATGCCGCGCGCTGAACTTCCAGATCACCCAGGCCAGCCCGAACGTGACGACTGCCGCGATGAGCGCTGCGAGGATGTAGAAGATCACCGGATGACCCCCCACACGTCGTCGTCCGGGATCGCACCATGTCGCACGATCGTGAGTTCTTTGCCGATCAGGAGCCCGGTCGCGTCCACGATCGTCGATCCGGTGTCGTTGCCCGCGACGATCTCGAGCCCGACCGTTCCGCCGTCGAGGTACACCGACACGGTGTCGCCGAGCGCGACATACGCCTCCCGCGCCGTCGACGCGGCGGGCTTCCCCGTGAGGTTCGCGGAGGAGACCGCGAGCGGGCCGGTCTCGGAGAGCAGCTCCAGCGCGATCTCGTTGTCCGGCATCCTGAGGGCGACCGTTCCGTGGGTCTCCCCCAGATCCCACTTGAGCGACTCGCGTGCGGGCAGGATGACGGTGAGCGCACCGGGCCAGAATTCCTTCACGAGCGCGCGCACTTCCGGCGGGACCTCCTCTGCGAGCGCATCGAGTGTCGGGATCCCGGGGATCAGCACGGGCGGCGGGGCGTTGCGGCCCCGGCCTTTCGCCTCGAGCAGGCGCCGCACCGCCGCGTCATTGAACGCGTCGCAACCGATCCCGTACACGGTGTCGGTCGGCAGGACGATGAGTTCGCCCATGCCGAGGGCCTGCCTCGCGAGGCGCATACCGGTGAGGAGCTCGGCGCTGTCCGAGCAGTCGTAGATGGTCGCCATGTCGCTTGCCATCCTACTTCGGGCAGACTGGAAGCCCGGCTGCGGTGAACCCTGTGACCGTGGCGCACCGAGGAGCCCGCGTGGACCTGTACCTGTTCGATTTCGACGAGACGCTGTACGACTACGACTTCCGCATCCGATTGCCCGCGATCGCCCTGCTGACCGGGCTGAGCCAGTACCACCTCGCCAAGACCTGGTGGGCCGGCGGATTCGAGCGACGGGCGGAGGCCGGCGAGTGGCCGACGTCGGCCGAGTATTTCGACCAGTTCGAGCGGGTGACCGGGGCGAGGATCACGCTGGAGGGCTGGCGGGAGACCAGGATGCTCGCGAGCACACGCATCCCCGAGGCGATCGAGTCGCTGCGCAGGGCCGCAACGCTCGGCACTGTCGCGGTCCTGACGAACAATCCTTCGCCGTTCGCCGAGTCTCTCGGTGTCCTGGCTCCTGACGTCGCCGAACTGGTCGGCGACAACGTGCTCGTGAGCAGCGATCTCGGCGTCCGCAAGCCGGATGCCGGGATCTACCGACTCGCGCTCTCGCGGTTCGGCGCGGCGGCGGAGAACACCTTCTTCACCGACGACTCCTCCGGAAATATCGCCGGGGCCGCTGCCGTCGGGATCCACGCGCACCGCATCGCGTGGGTGGATGGCGTTCCCCAGACCGGCGCACTGGAGGAAGCCATCACGGCATTCGCGAACCGCTAGCAGGCGGCCTCGTCAACGCAATGCGGTGGTCGCGCGGTCCCGACCGAGCAGGTCGGGGTGGGTGGCCGGGGCGCGCCAGCCATCGGCCGTGAGCAGGTCCCTGATGTCGGCGCCCTGCAATTCGCCGTGCTCGATCACGAGAGTGCCGCCCGGGTGGAGCAGCCGCAGCCCGGTGCGCGAGACGGCGCGGACCAGATCGAGTCCGTCCTCGCCACCGTACAGAGCCATAGCCGGGTCGAAAAGGCGCACCTCGGGGTCGCGCGGCACGGCATCCTTCGGAACGTACGGCGGGTTGGAGATCACGACGGCGACCTGCCCGTCGAGTTCCGGGAACGCCTCGGCGAGGTCGCCGAGCACGAGTTCGAGGTTGCCGGCGCCGGACTCGGCCACGTTGCGACCGGCCCAGAGATGGGCCTCCGGTGAGCGCTCGACCGCGAACACCCGCGCCCGCCGAACCTCGGTCGCCATCGCGATCGCGATCGCGCCGCTGCCGGTGCCCAGGTCGACCGCGATCGGTGCCGGGGCTGCCGAGGCCGCCAGGGCGTCGATCGCGAACTGGGCGACCTGCTCGGTCTCCGGCCTCGGGACGAAGACGCCGGGGCCGACCGCGAGGTAGAGGTTCCGGAACGGCGCGCGACCGGTCAGGTGCTGCAGCGGCTCTCGCTTCGCACGGCGGGCGACGAGCGCCGCAATAGCGGCCTCGTCGATCTCCCCGATCGCAGCATCCATCGCGACCTTCGCCTGCACTTCGCCGCGGCCGAGTCCCAGGACGTGGCCGATGAGCAGCTCGGCGTCGACTCCCGGGTCGGGAACGCCCGCCTCGGTGAGCGCGGTGACGGCTCTATCGCGCAGCGCGCGGATCGTGATCGGCATGGCTCAGGCCGAACTCCACCGCTCGTCGTGAAGCCGCATGCTGCTGGCCGGTCCACCCTGCCGCGCCCAGGCATCCCGGACCATCGCTTCGAAGAGCTCGTGGTCGATTGCCTCGAATTTCTTGATGTACACGCAGCTCTTGCCCGCGGTGATCGGGCCGAGCTTCTCGAGTCGCGGGTCCGGGTCATAGGCGTTGTACAGCCCATAGACGGACATCGACGGCGGCCGCGGCGAAAGCCCCATGATGAACGAGTCTCCCTCGTGGCCTGAGTCGTAGCGGTAGTGGTATGTGCCGAAGCCGATCATCGAAGGACCCCACATGACCGGCTCCTCCCCCGAGACCCGCCGCATGATGGCGATCATCTCGCGGGCGTCAGCGAGCCGCCGTTCGTTGGTGACGCTCGCCAGGAACTCCTCGACTGGCACCGCCGTCACGTGGGTCTTGACCTTGCTGCTCGAGGAGGTGGCCATGGGGCCAGACTACGCGTGGTCGCCGATGTCGGAGAGCCGCGCCTCTTCGTCGAACTGGATGCACGACTCGATGACCGGCTCGAGGGCTCCGTTCATGACGGCATCCAGGTTGTAGGCCTTGTAGCCGGTGCGATGGTCGGCGATCCGGTTCTCCGGGAAGTTGTAGGTGCGAATGCGCTCGGAGCGGTCCATCGTGCGGATCTGACTCTTGCGCTGGGCGCTGTCGAGCTCGGCCTGCTCCTCCTGCTGGCGGGCCAGGATGCGGGCGCGCAGCACGCGCATGCCCGCCTCACGGTTCTGCAGCTGGCTCTTCTCGTTCTGCATCGAGACGACGATGCCGGTCGGAAGGTGCGTGATGCGCACGGCGGAGTCCGTCGTATTGACCGACTGCCCACCCGGCCCGCTCGACCGGTAGACATCGATCTTGAGGTCGTTCTGGCTGATCTCGACCTCTTCGGGCGCGTCGACCTCTGGGAACACGAGCACGCCCGTCGTCGAGGTGTGGATGCGACCCTGCGACTCCGTCACCGGCACTCGCTGCACCCGGTGAACGCCGCCCTCGTACTTCAGGTGCGCCCAGACGCCCTGAGACGGATCGGAGGCGTTGGACTTGATCGCGAGCTGGACATCCTTGTAGCCGCCGAGATCGCTCTCGTTGCGGTCCAGGATCTCGGTCTTCCAGCCCTTCGACTCCGCGTAGTGCAGGTACATCCGCAGCAGGTCGGCGGCGAACAGCGCGCTCTCGGCTCCGCCCTCGCCGCCCTTGATCTCCATGATCACATCGCGCCCGTCATCCGGGTCGCGCGGGATCAGCAGGCGGCGCAGCTTCTCCTGCGCCGTCGCGTAAGCCTCCTCGAGGCTCGGAACCTCCTCCGCGAACGCCAGATCGTCCTTCGCGAGCTCCCTGGCCGCCTCGAGGTCGTCCGCGGCCTGCAGCCAGTGCTCGTGGGCAGCCTTGATCTGGCTGAGTTCCGCGTACCTGCGGTTGATCTTCTTGGCCCTGGCCGCATCCGCGTGAACGGCGGGATCCGACAGCTGCACCTGCAGATCCTCATGCTCGGCCAGCAGCACCGCTACTGACTCGAACATGGCAGCTAGTCTTCCTTCGCCCCGGGGGTCGGCATCGACTTCTGGACCTGCATGAGGAACTCGACGTTGCTCGTCGTGTCCTTCAGCCGGCTCAGCACGAGCTCGAGCGCCTGCTGCGTCTCGAGGCCGGCCAGCGCACGGCGCAGCTTCCAGTTGATCTTCGTCTCATCGACGCCCATCAGCATCTCCTCGCGGCGCGTGCCGGAGGCGTTGACGTCGACCGCCGGGAAGATGCGCTTGTCGGCGAGCTGGCGGGAGAGGCGGAGCTCCATGTTTCCGGTGCCCTTGAACTCCTCGAAGATCACCTCGTCCATCTTGGATCCGGTCTCCACGAGCGCCGTGGCCAGGATCGTCAGGGAGCCGCCGTCCTCGATGTTGCGCGCGGCGCCGAAGAAACGCTTCGGCGGGTAGAGCGCCGAGGAGTCGACACCTCCGGAGAGGATGCGCCCGCTCGCCGGAGCGGCGAGGTTGTAGGCGCGGCCGAGGCGTGTGATCGAGTCGAGCAGCACGACAACGTCGTGGCCGAGTTCGACCAGGCGCTTGGCCCGTTCGATCGCGAGTTCGGCGACCGTGGTGTGGTCCTCGGCCGGGCGATCGAAGGTGGAGGCGATGACCTCACCCTTGACCGTTCGCTGCATGTCGGTGACCTCTTCCGGCCGCTCGTCCACGAGCACGACCATGAGGTGGACCTCTGGGTTGTTCTTGGCGATCGCGTTCGCGATGGCCTGCAGCACGAGCGTCTTGCCGGCCTTGGGCGGCGAGACGATGAGGCCGCGCTGGCCCTTGCCGATCGGCGACACGAGGTCGATGATGCGGGTCGTGAGCTTGTTCGGCTCGGTCTCCAGGCGCAGGCGCTCCGTGGGGTAGAGCGGTGTCAGCTTGCCGAACTCGACGCGGTCGGCTGCGGCGTCGAGCGGAAGCCCGTTCACCGAGTCGATCTTCACGATCGCGTTGTACTTCTGGCGACCGGGGTTCTCGTTCTCACGCGGCTGGCGGATGGCGCCGACGACGGCGTCGCCCTTGCGCAGGTTGTACTTCTTGACCTGGCCGAGCGAGACGTAGACGTCGTTGTTGCCAGGAAGGTAGCCGCTCGTGCGCACGAACGCGTAGTTGTCGAGAACGTCGAGGATGCCCGCGACGGGGATCAGCACGTCGTCCTCGGTCAGCTCCGGTTCGAGGTCGTCGTTCCCGCCCTGACCGCGACGCTTGCGGTCGCGGTAGCGTCCCCGTCCTCCGCGGTCATCCGCGTCGGCCTGCTGGCGATCGGCCTGGCGATCGTTGTTGTGGTCGTTGTTCCGCCCGCCACGGTTGTCGGATCCCTGCGGCTCTCCATTGTGCCGCTCGCCCTGTTGGCGATCGTTCTGGCGGTCGCCGTTCTGGCGGTCGCCCTGCTGGCGGTCGCCCTGCTGGCGGTCGCCCTGCTGGCGGTCGC
>DATCXP010000092.1:0-7354 GCA_036565765.1 Terrimesophilobacter sp. | reverse complement strand
GCTCGCCGCCGGGCTCGCCGTCGTCGACCTGTCGCAGCGGGCCGTGCTGACGGTCACCGGCGCCGACCGGCTGACCTGGCTCGACTCCGTCACGAGCCAGGACCTCGCCTCGCTGGCACCCGGCGGGTCCGCCGAGGCGCTGCTGCTGAACCCGACCGGCCGGATCGAGCACGTTCTGCAGGTTCTCGACGACGGTGTGACAAGCTGGCTGCTCGTCGAGGGGCAGGAGGCGGCAAGCCTGCTCGCCTGGCTCGACTCGATGCGCTTCATGATGCGTGTCGAGGTCGCCGATCGCTCCGCCGACTACGCCCTGATCGGAACGCTCGGCTCTCCTGCGCTCGCCGCGGCCGCCCCGAACGGTCTCCCGCTGGTGTGGAGCGACCCGTGGTCGACCGTCGCCACAGGCGGCCACCAGTACGCAGAGGAGCCGGATCACCCGGCAAGCCGGTGGACCTGGCGGGAGTTCGTCATCGAGCGCGCGTCGCTCGCCGAGGCCGCCCGGCTTCCGGTCGCGGGCCTGCTCGCGTTCGAGGCCCTGCGCATCGCAGCGTGGCGTCCGCGCTTCGGCACCGAAGTCGACGAGAAGACGATCCCGCACGAGCTCGACTGGCTGCGCTCCGCCGTGCACCTGTCGAAAGGCTGCTATCGCGGGCAGGAGACGGTCGCCAAGGTGCACAACCTCGGGCATCCGCCGCGCCGGCTCGTCATGCTGCACCTCGACGGCTCGGAATCGGTGCTGCCTGCCGAGGGCGACGAGATCATGCTCGGCGACAAGTCGGTCGGCCGTGTGACGAGCGCAGCCCGCCACTACGAGCTCGGCCCGATCGCCCTCGCGGTGATCAAGCGCAACACCGACCCGGATGCCGTGCTCACGGTGACGGTCGGCGACACGGTCGTGACCGCGGCCCAGGAGGTCATCGTTCCGCCATCCGCCGGCGCGACCGCCGATGTGCCGCGCCTGCCGAGGCTGGGCGGCAACCGGCTCTAGGGGCGGACCCTTCGTGCGGGAGGCGATCCTCCGGGCGGGCAGCGGAACCTCGGTCGGGCCCGGTGCGCTCCGGATCGACCGCGCGCAGAGCCAGGGCATGCGCCGCCGGTCGCCCTTCCCCGCCTCGATAAACTGGCGGCATGACGCACACCCTGATCCTGCTCCGCCACGGCCAGTCCGACTGGAACGAGAAGAACCTGTTCACCGGTTGGGTGGATGTGCCGCTCACCGACCTGGGGCGTGAGGAGGGCCGGAGAGCCGGTGAGCTGATCGCGGCATCCGGGCTCCTTCCGGATGTGCAGTTCACGAGCCTGCTCAAGCGCGCGATCCACACCGCCCAGCTCGCCCTCGCCGCGGCGGATCGCGACTGGATCCCGGTGCATCGCAGCTGGCGGCTCAACGAGCGCCACTACGGTGCGCTGCAGGGCAAGGACAAGGCCCAGACCCTGGCCGAGTACGGCGAGGAGCAGTTCATGACCTGGCGCCGCTCCTTCGACGTTCCGCCGCCGCCGCTGCCCGACGAGAGCGAGTTCTCGCAGGCGCATGACCCCCGCTATGCCGGGCTCGGCGCCGATCTCCCGCGCACGGAATGCCTCAAGGACGTGATCGAGCGGATGCTGCCCTACTGGACCTCCGACCTCGTTCCGGAGCTTGCCGCCGGAAGGACCGTGCTCGTGACCGCGCACGGTAACTCGCTGCGGGCGCTCGTGAAACACCTCGACGGCATTTCGGACTCCGACATCGCAGCCCTCAACATCCCGACCGGGATCCCGCTCGTCTACGAGCTGGGCGACGACTTCATGCCCGTGAAGCCGGGAGAGTACCTCGACCCGGAGGCCGCTGCCGCCGGCGCCGCGGCGGTCGCCGCGCAGGGAAAGCGCGGTGGCGCTTGAGGCGAAGGCCATTTCTGGCCTTCGCGCGCCCCCAGCGCCGAGGCCCGTCTCGGGCCTCGGACCACTGGACCGCGCACAACCGACGACCGGGACGGTCGTCGGCGCTGGCGTCGCTGCGAAGCCCAGAAATGGGCTTCGCTCTAAGCTCCAGCGCGCTCGTCCGGAAGACCAACACTCGGTGCTCGTCGGCGCGGTGGCGTCCCCGTCACCGGACCGGTCCGACCGCCCGGCTAACTGCTGATCGGCGAGTTGACCTGCCAGTCTCCGGTCGCGAGGTACTGCACCTTCTTCGCGATCGAGACCGCGTGATCGGCGAACCGCTCGTGGTAGCGGGAGGCGAGGGTGGCATCCACAGTGTCCTCCGCGCCGCCCTTCCAGGTCTCGCCGAGGACCTTGTCGAACACACTCAGGTGCAGCTCGTCGATCTTGTCGTCGTCGTTGCGGATCTCCTCCGCGAGGCGCACGTCCTCGGAGCGCAGCAGCTGGGTGAGCTTTCGCGCGACCTCGACATCCAGTCGCCCCATCTCGGCGAACGTGCCGCGCAGCGACTTGGGAACGACCTTGTCCGGGAAGCGGTACCTGGCCAGCTGCGCGATGTGCTCGCTCATATCGCCCATCCGCTCGAGCGAGGATGAGATGCGCAGCGCGCTCACGACGATGCGCAGGTCGCGGGCGACCGGCTGCTGGCGGGCCAGGATGTTGATGGCGAGCTCGTCGAGGCTCACGGTCAGCTCATCGATCTTGTCGTCGTTGGCTATCACGGTCTCGGCGAGGGACACATTGGAGTCGTTGAAAGCGGTCGTGGCGTTCTCGATCGACACCTCGACGAGTGCAGCGATCTCGACAAGACGTTCCTGCACCTCGCGGAGCTCCTGCTGGAACACTTCGCGCATTGTTCATCCCTTCACACCACCGCAGGCGGGAACCTGCATATCACGGCAATCCTGCCCTGCGGAGGTTAACATTCGGTGATTGCCGCATGAACAACACCCAAAGCCATGCCGTCCGCGCCCCGAACGGCGAGGTAGGCCGAAGGATGTAACTAATCTAGTCGCTATGGACTCCAGTTGGTTGGTGCCCCTGTCGATCGCCTTCGGTGTTGCCGTCGGGGCCGGCTTGGTCAGCCTCGTACACGTCGCCGCGCGCCGCGGCGAGCGCGCTGTGAAGGTCGTGAGCCCGGCTGTCCCGGATGGCGTCGACCAGGTCATCGACGCCCTCGAATCCGGCGGGGTCGTCCTCGATCCTTCGAACAATGTCGTCAAGGCGAGCCCCGGCGCGCTGGCGTTCGGGCTGGTCTGGAATCACGCCCTCGTGCACCCGGAACTCGTCGCCCTCGTCGACAAGGTCCGACGCGACGGCGACTCGATCACGAAAGAGGTCGAGCTTCCGCGCGGGCCGTTCGGCGAGGCGAACATCTACCTGTTCGTGCGCGTCGCCCGCCTCGGCGCGCGCTACGTCTTGCTGCTCGCAGAGGACCGGACCGAGGGCTACAAGCTGGATGCCGTTCGCCGCGACTTCGTGGCGAACATCAGTCATGAGCTGAAGACTCCGATCGGCGCGGTCAGCCTTCTCGCCGAGGCACTGCAGGCCGCCGCGAAGGAGCCCGAGCAGGTCAAGCGTTTCGCGAAGCGCCTCACCAAGGAGTCGGAGCGCCTCGCCAGGATCACCCAGGAGATCATCGAGCTGTCCCGGCTTCAGGCCGCGGATGCGCTCAGCAAGCCCAACACGGTCGACATCGACCACGTCGTCGCGGCAGCGATCGACCAGAACCGGGTCGCGGCGGAGGCTCGCAACATGACCATGGCCAGCGGAGGCGATGCGGGGGCCGAGGTGTTCGGCGATGAGTCGCTCCTCGTCGTTGCCCTGCACAACCTCATCTCGAACGCGATCGTGTACTCGCCGAAGGGCTCCCGCGTCGGGATCGGCGTGAGCAACGTCGACGGGATCGTCGAGGTGGCGGTGACCGATCAGGGCATCGGGATCGCCGCCGATGAGCTCGACCGGGTGTTCGAGCGGTTCTACCGGATCGACCCGGCCCGCTCGCGCCACACCGGCGGCTCCGGTCTCGGCCTGAGCATCGTCAAGCACGTCGTCCAGAATCACGGCGGCGATGTCCGGGTGTGGTCGCAGCCGGGTCACGGCTCGACCTTCACCATCCGCCTGCCGGAAGCCTCCCACGCCGGTGCGGCCTCCCTCGGGGAGATCGCGTGACGCACATCCTGATCGTCGAGGACGAGAAATCGCTCAGTGAGCCGCTGGCGTTCCTGCTCGAGCGCGAGGGCTACCAGACGGCGATCGCCTCCACCGGTCCGAAGGGGGTCGAGGAGTTCGAGCGGAACGGTGCGGACCTCGTGCTGCTCGACCTCATGCTGCCCGGCTTCCCCGGCACGGAGGTGTGCCGGCAGATCCGGGCCCAGTCGACGGTGCCGATCATCATGCTCACGGCGAAGGACAGCGAAGTCGACATCGTCGTCGGGCTCGAGCTCGGCGCCGACGACTACGTGACGAAGCCCTATTCGACGCGTGAGCTGCTCGCCCGCATCCGCGCGGTCCTGCGCCGCCGTCTGGACACCGAGGGCGTCGACGACGCAGTGCTCGAGTTCGGCGACGTCCGGATGGACCTCGAGCGCCACACCGTCGCCGTTCGCGGTGAGGAGATCGGGATGCCGCTCAAGGAGTTCGAGCTGCTCGAGCTGCTCATGCGCAATTCTGGTCGCGTGCTCACACGCGGGCAGCTCATCGATCGGGTGTGGGGCCCAGACTACTTCGGCGACACGAAGACGCTGGATGTGCACGTCAAGCGGATCCGCACGCGCATCGAGCGCGATCCCTCGAACCCGGTCATGCTCGTGACCGTCCGCGGACTCGGTTACCGGTTCGAGGACCGGCGCGTCGAGGGCTGAACCCCGGGCTCAGGGGTGTACGGCTCAGGGGTGTACGGCCCAGGGGTGTACGGTTCAGGGAGCCGGCGTCGGAAGCAGCGTGGCGTACTCGCTCGCCGAGCCGTCGAGCACGGGAACCCAGAGTTGCTTGCCGCTCACGTCGTCGTACTGGATGAATACCGGGAACAGGGAGCCGGCCGGCGCGTCGAGGCCGCTCAGGAGAAGCTGGGAGGCATCCGGTCCGCCGAGGCTCTTCACAGAGCCCGCATTCACGAACACGCTCTCGTCGACCTTGGTCTTGTCGGAGTTCTGATACTGCAGGTTCACCTGGATTCCGGTGTCGCTGGTGTTGACGAGGTTGATGAGGAGGCTGGCGTTCTGGCCGTCCGCGGTGAGGAGGATCGCGTTGCGCACCTCGATCTGACCGACGGTTGCGCCGATGCCGTCACTCGCGTCGTAATGCTTCGTCGTGACCTGCGGTGTCATGTACGTGCATGCGGTCGTGCCGCCGAGCACGAGCGCCACCAGTACGGCGGATGCCGCCAAACGTGCTCTCACAGAGTCCTCCTGCAGGCTCAGACCGATCCGGTCGCTCGAGGTTCGCGCAAACCTGCTGCGAGTTTAGCCTAGCGGCCGGGCCCGGCTCAGGTTAGGCCAGCCTTACTGAGTATGCGCTGTGGTAAACTTGTGGTCGCGGAATGGAGCCCCATCAATGCTTTTCGAGGTTGGCGAAACTGTCGTTTATCCCCATCACGGTGCAGCAACGATTACCGAGGTCAAGAAGAGGACCGTCCGAGGTGAAGAGAAGCTCTATCTCAAACTCAATGTCACCCAGGGCGACCTGACCATCGAGGTTCCCGCCGACAATGTGGATCTGGTGGGCGTTCGCGATGTGATCGGCAAGGAGGGCCTCGACAAGGTTTTCGAGGTGCTTCGCGCCCCGTTCACCGAGGAGCCGACGAACTGGTCCCGCCGGTACAAGGCGAACCTCGAGAAGCTCGCCTCCGGTGACGTCATCAAGGTGTCAGAGGTCGTGCGCGACCTGTGGCGCCGCGATCAGGACCGCGGTCTCTCCGCGGGGGAGAAGCGGATGCTCGCGAAGGCGCGTCAGATCCTGATCTCCGAGCTGGCGCTGGCCGAGAAGACGGATGAGGAGAAGGCCTCTACCGTCCTCGATGAGGTTCTCGCCTCCTGACCGATTCGCTACGCTCGTCGAGTGAGGACTCCGAGCGTCGCGGTCATCGTGGTTGCCGCGGGCAGTGGCGACCGGCTCGGCCGACCGGCGCCGAAGGCGTTCGTCGAGATCGCCGGCCGCACGATTCTCGAACGCGCGCTCGATGGGGTGTTCGGGATGTCGAGCATCCCCCAGGTGATCGTGGTGGTGCCCGCGGACCGGGTCGAGGAGACCCGGCTGCTCACTGAGGGCACCAGCGCCCGGATCGTCGCGGGAGGAGCCACCCGTCAGCGATCGGTCGCGGCCGGCCTCTCCGCTCTTGCCGATGGGGTGCAGACGGTCCTCGTGCACGATGCGGCCCGCGCGCTCACCCCGGCTTCGTTGCTCGATGCGGTCGCCGCCGAGGCAGCCAGGACCGGGCATGGGGTGATCCCCGGGCTGCCGGTGGCCGACACGGTCAAGCAGACGGATGACTCCGGCCGCGTTGCGGCGGACATCGATCGCTCCCGGCTTCGGGCCGTTCAGACGCCGCAGGGGTTTCCGCGCGAGCTCCTGGTCGCCGCGTACGCGAGTGCTGGGGAGGATTACACGGATGACGCTGCCCTGTTCACTGCCGCGGGACATCCGGTGTCGTTCATCGGCGGCGATCCGCTCGCGTTCAAGATCACGACGCCGTGGGATCTGCAGCGAGCCGAGCAGCTCGTCACGCTGACTGCCGTACCGAGCGTCGGCCTCGGAATCGACGTTCACGCGTTCGACCCCACTCGCCCGCTCTGGCTGGGCGCCCTGTACTGGCCGGACGAGCCGGGACTCGCCGGCCACAGCGACGGCGACGCGCTGAGCCATGCGATCTGCGACGCGCTGCTCTCGGCCGCAGGCCTCGGCGACCTCGGCAGCCGGTTCGGAACCGACGACCCGCGGTTCGCCGGTGCGCACGGCGAGGTGTTTCTCGCGGCGGCTCTCCGACTCGTGG
This sequence comes from Terrimesophilobacter sp., assembly GCA_036565765.1. Taxonomy (GTDB): domain Bacteria; phylum Actinomycetota; class Actinomycetes; order Actinomycetales; family Microbacteriaceae; genus Terrimesophilobacter. The sequence goes on along the minus strand of DATCXP010000092.1, from coordinate 444 downwards.
CCGACGCGGGCTTCTCGGTCGGGAATATCTCGGTGCAGCTCGTCGGGAACCGCCCGAGGCTCGGTCCGCGTCGCAGCGAGCTCGAGGCGCGCCTCCGCTCTCTCGTCGGAGCCCCGGTGAGCGTGAGCGCCACGACGAGCGACGGTCTCGGCTTCACGGGGACGGGGGAGGGCGTCGCCGTGATCGCTACCGCGCTGCTGCGCCGCTGATCAGGTCCCGCCGATCAGGTCGCGCCGATCAGATCCTTGTGCAGTGCGGTCTGGGACAGCGCCGACAGCAGGTGGAATCCGCGGAGGTTCTCCCATCCGGCCGTCCAGCTGAGCCCGGTGGCGACCTGCCACACGGTTCGGCCCTCCGCTGCGTCCAGGATGGCGGCGACCTCGGCGGTGCGGCGGTTGTGGTGCCGCGCCGTCTCGGCGCAGCGTTCGGCGAGTCCCGTGAACC
>DATCXP010000099.1:0-7658 GCA_036565765.1 Terrimesophilobacter sp. | reverse complement strand
CGAGGTCTTCGGCGAATGGATCGGGGCCGAGGTCGCGGACGAGCCGCTCTACGACCCCAAGGGCGAGCGCATCAGGGCCTGACCGGCGGCGGGATGTCGTCGCCGACGAACACCGAGCCGTTCCAGTACGCCTCGAGCCGGTACGAGCCGCGCCGCCATCCCTTGCGGTCGACGTGGAGCTCCTCGGGTTCGCTCAGGTTCCCGAAGTCGTAATGGAGGACGAACCCGTCCTGCTCGAGGGACCTGAAGCGGTGCGGACGACGCGAGGCGCGCGTGAACGTCGAGCGGCGGCTGGATCGCGGGGGCTCACAGTGCGTCTCGAGCCACACGTGCGAACCGACGATGCCTCGGTGCGGGTCGAGCCAGACCCAGACCTTGCCACCGTTCGCACCGATGTACTCGGCCGCCTTCGCCGTCGTCACGATCCTCATGCGCGGATGATGCCACGAACAGAGGCGAAGGGGCTGCCGGCGATGGCGCCCCTTCGTCCCGTGCTGAAGACGGCTACTCGATCGACACGATGCCCGAGAGATCTTCATCGGTTGGCACCACCGGCTCCCACGGCTTCTTCCGCTGCGCCGCGAGGTAGTAGATGGCCCCTCCGATCAGGATCAGCGAGAACACGGTCCAGATCACCGGGATCTTGTTCAGGAAGTCGATCTTGAAGTCGACCAACTGCTCGCCTTCAACGTAGTAGTCCGTTTGGACAGGCTTCGGGTTCGAGATGATCCGCATGTAGTTCGCGCCCGATGCGTTCGGGTCGAAGGCCGAGCTCGCCGACGAAGGCGTGAGGAAGTTCAGCAGCATCGCGAGGCCCCACAGGATCGCCACGATGTTCACGAGCTTGCCCCACCTGCCGAGCGAGAACGGCGCCTTCGTCCTCGGCCATCCCTTCGTACGAGCACGCATCACGGCGAAGTTCCCCAAGAGGTAACTGAAATAGATCGAGGCCGTGGCACCGACCGCGATCACCGCGGCACCCGCGAACTGGATGAACGGGACCGCCGCCAGCGCTCCGACGATCACGCAGGTCCAGATCGGTGTGTGGAGCCGCGGGCTGACCCTGGCCATCGACTTCGAGAACGGGAGTTGATCGTCACGCGCCATCCCGAAGGCCAGCCGGATCGTGGAGGTCAGGATCGACATGCAGCACACGAAGATCGCGGCCGAGACGACCAGGAGGTACAGGGTCGCTCCGGCACTCGACATCACCGCCTCGATCACCTGCTGTGGACCGGTCGCGAACGACGACACCGCCTCGCCCATGTCCGGCACGGCGATCAGTACACCCCACAGGAAGATCGCGCCGATCACGAACGAGCCGATCACTGACGCGATGACCGCCTTCGGCGCCTCGGCACGCGGGTTCCGCGTCTCCTCGGCGAGTGTTGATGCCGTATCGAACCCGTAGATCACGTACAACGACATGAACATCCCGACCAAGAAGAACGATGCGCTGAGCGGCGCGGGGAACTGGAAGATGTTGCCGCTCTTGTCGGAATCGAAGATGACGCCGACGCCCTGGTTGTTGTGCACGATCGCAAGGAAGATGGCGAAAACCACCATGCCGAGGATCTCGAACACCACTCCGGTGTTGTTCACGATCGCAACGAGCCTGACCCCGTAGATGTTCAAGATCGTGATCAGGGCCAGGGTGATCAGAGCGGTAACGCGCTGGTCGGCGCTGCCGAGGTCGGTGTTCAGGCTCCAGCCGAACATGCTGTTCAGCGCGGGCAGCAACGCGATCGGGAGCGTCGCACACACCGACGCGACCGTGAGGATGCCCGCGAAGACGTAGAACCACCCGGTGAACCAGGCATAGGTCCGGCCCGCCAGGTACTTCGTCCACTGGAAGACCGAGCCGGCCACCGGGAAATGGCTCGAGAGTTCCGCGAAGTTCAAGGCCACGATCAGCTGGAACAGCGCGACGACCGGCCAGGTCCAGAACAGGAACCCGCCGAGCGCCGACATCCCCAGGAAGAACAGGGTGAAGATGCCCGTCGACGGGGAGATGTAGCTGAACGCGACCGCGAACGAGCTGAACGTCCCCAGCCCGCGCTTCAGTTCCTGCTTGTACCCGAACTTCTCGAGGTCGGCGGCATCCCTGGCCGCCTGATCGCTCATCGACATCCGTTCCCCCCTCCTCCGGCAGGCCGGCTCAGCCCCTCCCGGACACGGCCGAGGCCCGTTCGGCCGCAACGATGACCTCGATGCCGGCTTCGGTCAAACGCTGCCGATACGCTTCGGAACAACCCTCATCCACCACCAGCGCGTCGACCTCCTCGAGCGGGGCGATCACGAAGTCGGCCACGGTCCCGATCTTCGAGTGGTCCGCCACGACCAGCACCCGGCCCCGCGTCTGCTCGATCATCACGCGCGCGATCTCGGCCTCGGCCGCGACCGGCGTGGTGAGCCCGGAGCCGACGCTGATGCCCTCGACGCCGATGAACGCCTTCGTCGCGTGGGTGCGCCGGAGAGCCTCGGTTGCGAACGGCCCGACGACCGAGTTGCTCGGTGCCCGATAATGACCGCCGAGCAGCAGCAGCTCCACGTCTCGATCGGCCGCCTCGAGCGCGATCCCGACATGGTTCGTGGCGACCTTGAGCCCGGAGGCACGCAGGTGCCGGAACACCTGCAGCGTGGTCGTCCCCCCGTTCAGGTACAGGGCGTCCCCCGGCTCGACCAGGGCGGCCGCGGCGGCCCCGATCAGGCGCTTCTCGATCGGATTCGTCGAAGCCGCGTCCCGGTAGGCCGGCTCGGACCGCACCCACTGGGTGGCGACCGCGCCGCCGTGCGTGCGCTCGAGCATCCCCCGTCGTTCCAGCACCTCGAGGTCGCGCCGGATCGTCACCTCGGAGACACCGAGCTGCTCGGACAGTACCGAGACGCGAACGACCCGCTGCTCGCGTAGGAGCTCGTGGATGCGGCGGTGCCGTTCAGCGGGAAGCGGCTGCTCCACGCCCGACCTCGACCCCCTGCCCGGCTCCAGTGACCGGATCGGAGCGAGTGTGTGCCTTCACGATCGACGTGCGCAACCCGAGCGTTCGGCGGCCGAACGGACCCCCCACCGCCTGTCACGAGGTTCGAGCTCACCTCGTCGGGGGCACCGCCCGGCGAGCGAGGGAATGACGTGCAGCTCGCCTGCCTAGACGACGGCACCCCGCTCCTCCTAGCGAAGGACTGGAAGGCCGAGGAGATCAGCGCAGAAATGGCGTGCTTCGAGGTTCGACAGATCGACAGGCGGCGGCAACGAAGAAACGGCGGCGATCCCGAGGGGGATCGCCGCCGTCCCGTGCGTTGCGCGTCTACTAGCAAGCGGTGCCGGTGCCGTCAGCAGTGTAGTTGCGGCAGAACACGATCACTCCGTTCTGTGTGATCGTGAGGTGCGCGCCCGTAACGGTCACAACCGGATTCACGACCGTCCACTGGGTGCTCCCGCCACCTCCACATCCAACCTCCTGTGCCGAGGGAGCTGGGTCGGGGGCCGTCGCCGTTGCGGTCAGATCATTGATCGTGCCGCGCCCGTTATGGTCAGCGTTGCCGAGGTCCTGACTCGCGAGCCCCGGCTGCGCCGCCACAGGATTCTGGCCGGGGGACAGATGACCCTGCGGGTTCGCGCAGTCATAGTCAACCGTTCCCGTGACCTCCAGGGTGGCGATCGCAGGGACACTCCCCAGTCCGCTGAAGTTGCCACCGAACAGAGTCACCGACGCTGCGTCCGGGTTACCGAAGTCAGCCACGGGCAGCCTCTTCACGTTGACTGCTGCCAGTGCACTCGAAGACGTGAGTGCAAGAGCGAACAGTGTCGCTCCGGTGAGCAAGAGGAACTTCCTCATCTGCGATTCTCCTTCCTGTAGCCGACGTCCCGCTCCCCGGCGCCTTCCAACCCCACCTCCTGATCGCTCGCGTCCGCCGAGAAGCGGCTCGACTTCAAGTTTCAGCCGGTGCGCGATCTCCTCGCACCAGCATCAAGACGGACCTTCGTGCCCCTTCGATTGCTCGGGCGACACGAACGCACGCACAAGAAGGACCTATCGGGAACCTGATGCTGCCCCTTTGGGCGCCCGGTAGGCCTCAGAGGAGTCCTAGTCGGATGCCCTCAGCGACGGCCTGTGCCCGCGTGCTCACTCCCAAGGTCAGCTGGATGTCGTGGACCAGCGTCTTGACGGTCCGCTCCGAGAGTTGGAGGCTCCTGGCGATCGTCCGCGTATAAGCGCCCCCGGCAAGGAGCTTCAGAACATCGATCCTGCGGGGATCCATGACGTCACCGTTCAGCCGGCTCAGGGTCGGCGACTCGACGTGCAGCCCGGCTGCAGCGGCGCGAACGCTCGCGACGAGTTCCTCGGCCGTCAGACCGTCGTGGGGCAGCGTCGCCTTCACGTTCCGCGACGAGTGACAGCTCTCCGCACCTTGGAGTTCCGGGATGGCCAGGCAGACGAGTGGACACGACAGCCGCACCCGGTCGAGCAACCTCGAACACACGACCGCCACGTCGAGGCCGTCCGCCGCGTCGGCCGCTTCCGAGGACGTCTCTCGATCACCTCCGAGAACGATGCATACACAGTCGTCTTCGTTGAGGACCGCCATCACGCCGCGACGGTAAACCTCGTCTTCCTCGAGGACCCCCACGCGAAGATGTTCCACCTGGCACCCTCCGTCGCAACGGATTGCGGCGTCTACGCTAGCAAGCGTAGGGGGATCGCAGGATGTGATTCCTGTCACAAATCGTGTGAGGACGCGCAGCGTGCACACATGGCCATACGAGAGGGAGGAGAACTTCCGAGCCCAACTGACCACTGAGCAGGTGGCCGAGATCAGGCGGCGCTACGCGCTCGCCTACCGGGAGGGGCTGACGAAAGCGCGGCCGCCCTCCCGGTCGGACCGATGACCCCGATCACCAGGTGACGGCGCCCCTGGACGCCGAACCGACGAGCTTCGCGTATTTCGCCAGCGCCCCACTCGCGTAGCGCGGTTCGGGCTGCTGCCACCCGGCTCGCCGTCGATCGAGCTCGTGGTCTTCCACCTGCAGATCGATCCTGCGGTTCGCTGCGTCGATCGCGATCGGGTCACCCTCGCGCACCAGGGCGATCGGACCCCCGACGAACGCCTCAGGCGAGACGTGGCCCACGCTGTAGCCCTTCGAGGCGCCGCTGAACCGACCGTCGGTGATCAGGCCGACGTCGGAGCCCAGACCGGCGCCCGCGACGGCAGCGGTCACCGCGAGCATCTCCGGCATCCCCGGGGATCCCTTCGGCCCCTCGTACCGGATCACGATGACGTCGCCCGCGACGATCGAGCCGCTCGTGACCGCCTCGAACGCCTCCTGCTCGGAGTCGAACGGCCGCGCACGCCCGCGGAAGTCGAGCGACGCGGCCCCGGCGATCTTCATCACCGAGCCCTCGGGCGCCAGCGACCCGTAGAGGATCGCCGTGCCGCCCTCCGGGTGGATCGGCTCCGAGAACGGCTTGATGACCGTCCCGTCGGGTGCGGATGGCCCAACCTCCTCGAGGTTCTCCGCGATCGTCTTGCCCGTCACGGTGAGTGCGTCGCCGTTCAGGAGGCCGGCATCGAGGAGCTCCTTCATCACGACCGGCACCCCGCCGACGCGATCGAGATCCTGCATCACGAACTTCCCCGCCGGACGCACGTCGACGAGATGGGGCACCGACCGGCTGATGCGGTCGAAGTCGTCGAGCTCGAGCTCCACCCCAGCCTCGTGCGCGATCGCCAGCAGGTGCAGCACGGCGTTCGTCGACCCGGCCAGCGCCATCACGACGGCGATCGCGTTCGCGAACGCGTCCTTGGTCAGGATGTCCCGCGGCCGGATGCCCGACCCCAGCAGCTTCGTCAGCGCGAGGCCCGACTCCCGCGCGAACACCTCGCGGCGGTAGTCGACGGCCGGCGGGCTGGCGCTGCCGGGCAGCGACATGCCGAGCGCCTCCCCGGCCGCGGCCATCGTGTTCGCGGTGTACATGCCGGCACACGAGCCGGTGGTCGGGCACGCCGCGCGCTCGATGCCGAGGAGCTCGGCGTCGTCGATCGAACCCTTCGCGTGCGCCCCCACCGCCTCGAAGACGTCCTGGATCGTGATGTCGCGGCCCTCGTACGTCCCGGCGAGGATCGTGCCCCCGTACAGGTAGACCGAGGGCAGGTTGAGCCGGGCCATCGCCATGAGCATCCCCGGCTCGGACTTGTCGCACCCCGCGATGCCCACGAGCCCGTCCAGCCGCTCGGCGTGCATCATGAGCTCGACCGAGTCGGCGATCACGTCGCGGCTGATCAGCGACGCCTTCATCCCCTCGTGCCCCATCGCGATGCCGTCGGAGACCGCGATCGTCGTGAACTCCATCGGAACCGCGTCTCCCTGGCGGACGCCTTCCTTCGCGAGCGCGGCGAGCTTGGCGAGGTGGTAGTTGCACGGCGTCACCTCGTTCCACGACGAAGCCACGCCCACCTGCGGCTTGCCGAAGTCCTCCTCGGAGAAGCCGACGGCTCGGAGCATCGCGCGGGCCGGGGCGCGTTCGGGCCCATCGGTGACCATGTGCGACCGGGGGCGATCGACCATCACGTTGTCCTCCTCCTGAAGGACCTGGCCCAAGAGACCGGCCAAGAGGCGTGGCCGAGAGACGTGACCACGAGACGTGGAAGGATGGGTTCGCACGATACCGCAGGGTCGACGGGCGAGGCCAAGGAAACAGGACCACGCAGGCAGAAAGGGACGCCATGCCACGCACCGATGCACCCCGCCCCGCCGAACGCTCGTGGTGGCTCGAGGAGGCGCTCGCGCTGCCGGAGTTCGCCGGGCCGGAGGCGCCGACTCTCGAAGGCGACACGACCGCGGACGTCGTGATCCTCGGCGGCGGATACACGGGCATGTGGACCGCGTGGTTCCTGAAGGAGCGGCAACCGGACCTCGACGTCGTGCTGCTCGAAACCGACATCTGTGGAGGCGGCCCGAGCGGCCGCAACGGCGGGTTCTGCGACGGCTGGTGGGAGAAGATCCGCGACGTCCGCGAGACCTTCGGCGACGCGGATGCGATGGAGCTCCTGATGACGTGCGGGCGCGCGCCGACCGAGATCGGCACCTGGTGCCGGGCGAACGGCGTCGACGCCTGGTTCCGTCACGGCGGCGACCTCGCGGTCGCGACGAACGAGCGGCACGAGGGGGCCTGGGAGGGCTCGCTGGAGGCCGCTCGCGCGCTGGGCGTCGAGGACGAGTTTCAGATCCTCACCGCCGGCGAGGTCCAGCAGCGGTGCGCGTCCCCGCGGTTCGGAAGCGGAGTGCTGATCGCCGATGCCGCGACCGTCCACCCCGCGAGGCTGGCGCGCGGCCTCCGGCGCCTGCTGATCGAGAACGGCGTCCGGATCTTCGAACGTACGACGGTCACCCGGCTGGGCATGGGTGCGCGAGTGACGGCGGAGACGCCGGGCGGCTCGGTACGGGCCGGCGACGCCGTGGTCGGCCTCGGCGCCTGGGCGACCTGGTGGAGGTCGTTCAGGCCGCGGCTGACGCTGCGCGGCTCGTACATGGTCGTCACGGCGCCGGCACCCGACCGGCTCGAGGACCTCGGCTGGACCGGCGGCGAGGCGATCCGGGACCTGCGATCGTCGATCCACTACGCGCGGACCACGCCCGACGGCCGGATCGCGCTCGGGCT
>DATCXP010000084.1:0-12476 GCA_036565765.1 Terrimesophilobacter sp. | reverse complement strand
TCGCCAACATCGTCGCGGCGATCATCCTCCGTCCGCAGGCCCAGAGCTCGATCAACATGCGCGGTGCGTATCTCGAGGTGCTCGGTGACCTTCTAGGCTCTGTCGCTGCGATCGTCGCGGCCGCCATCATCCTTGCGACCGGGTTCATGCAGGCGGACGCGATCGCGTCGCTCGCGATCGCCCTTATGATCGCACCGCGCGCCGTCTTCCTGCTGCGCGACGCGGTGCGCGTCCTGAGCGAGTCGGTCCCTGTCGACACGAGCGTTGCCGAGATCCGGGAGCACATTCTGGGAACCGCCGGGGTCGTCGACGTGCACGACATCCACGTCTGGGCGATCACCTCAGGGCATCCGGTGTTCTCCGCGCACGTCGTCGTCGCGGCGGAGGTGTTCGCGAACCGGGAAGCCGGTCGCCTGCTCGATGAGCTCGCCGACTGCCTGTCCGACCACTTCGACGTCGCCCATTCGACGTTCCAGCTCGAGCCGGCAGAGCACGCGCAGCACGAGGAACACTTCCACAGCTGATCCTTGTCTCGGATTGAGCCTGTCGAGATCTCGACCCTTCGACAGGCTCAGGGGAGCCCAAGCTCGATTTGAGAGAAAAGGTTTCCGGAGTAGAGTTTCGGTATGCCGAAACTCCGAAGCAGGATGCGCCGAAATCAGTCCTGGATGCTGCTCGGCCCGGCGTTCGTCGCCGCGATCGCGTACGTGGATCCTGGGAATGTCGCGGCGAACCTGACCGGCGGCGCACGCTACGGCTATCTCCTGGTGTGGGTGCTCGTCGCGGCGAACCTCATGGCGGCGCTCGTGCAGTACCAGTCGGCGAAGCTCGGCATCGTGACCGGCAGGACCATGCCGGAGCTGCTCGGGGAGCGGATGCGCACCGGCCCGCGTCGCGCGTTCTGGGCCCAGGCGGAACTCGTTGCCGTCGCGACCGACCTCGCCGAGGTGATCGGTGGGGCGATCGCGCTGAATCTCCTGTTCCAGATCCCGCTGTTCCTCGGCGGGCTCATCGTCGGCGTGGTGTCGATGCTCCTCCTCGCGCTGCAGAGCAGGTTCGGCCAGCGACCGTTCGAGTCGGTCGTGATCGGCCTACTCGCAATCATCGCGGTCGGCTTCCTGGCCGGCCTGTTCGTGAACCCACCCGACGGCGCGGCCGTCGTCGGCGGACTCCTCCCGCGCTTCGACGGAGCGGACTCCGTGCTGCTCGCAGCGAGCATGCTCGGCGCGACCGTCATGCCGCACGCGATCTACGTGCACTCCGCCCTCGCCCGCGATCGCCATGGCCGTGCGACGGATGCCTCCCGCAAGGGACTCCTCCGCACCATGAAGTGGGATGTCGTGCTCGCGCTCGGCCTCGCCGGCGTCGTGAACATCGGCATGCTCCTGCTCGCCGCCGTGAACCTCGGCGGCATCGAGGGGACCGACACGATCGAGGGAGCGCACGCCGCGATCGAGAGCACCCTCGGATCCGGCATCGCGCTGGTGTTCGCGATCGGCCTGCTGGCATCCGGTCTCGCCTCGACCTCGGTCGGCAGCTACGCGGGCGCGACGATCATGTCGGGGCTTCTGCACCGGCAGATCCCGTTGTTCGCGAGGCGAGTCATCACCCTCATCCCCGCGATCGCGCTCCTCGCGGTCGGGCTCGACCCGACCTGGGCGCTCGTGCTCAGTCAGGTATTCCTGAGCTTCGGGATCCCGTTCGCGCTCGTCCCGCTGCTGAGGCTCACGAGCGACCGCGGCGTGATGGGGGATTCGGCGAATCGCCCCGTTGTGCGCTGGGCACTGGGTACGATCGTGGTGCTGGTCGTCGCGCTGAACCTCGCGCTCATCGTTCTCACCGTGATCGGTTAGGGGGCCCGTTGAAGGAGAAGCCGAGCTTCGCCGACTCCGTGACCGAGGACTACGTGAAGGTCATCTACTCGCACACCGAGTGGCAGCCGGAGCCGATCACCACTTCGGTGCTCGCGGCTCGCCTGGGGCTTGCCGCATCCTCCGTCACGGAGATGGTCAAGAAGCTCGCCGTCGCCGGGCTGGTGACGCATGTCCCGTACGGTGCGGTCACCCTTACGGACGCCGGACGCCTCCTGGCACTGCGGATGCTGCGCCGCCACCGCCTGATCGAGACCTGGCTCGTCGAGGCATTCGGCTACGGCTGGGACGAGGTGCACGATGAGGCGGAGGTGCTCGAGCACGCCGTGAGCGATCGCTTCCTCGAGGCGATCGCCGAGAAGTTGGGGTATCCGCTCCGCGACCCGCACGGCGACCCGATCCCGCGTGCCGACGGGACGGTCGAGCAGCCGGATGCCGTGCGCCTGCAGGATGCGCCCGATGGCTTCTCGGGGCCGGTCGTCCGCATCAGCGACCGCGACCCCGCGCTTCTCAAGCACTTGCGCGAGGAGGGCGTCACCCTCGACATGGTCGTCGAGGTCGTGGAGCGTCGCCCGTTCGGCGGTGCGCTCGCGATCCGAACCTCGGCGTCCGCGCTCGACCTCGGCGACGAGGCCGCTCGCGCCATCTGGTTGGCTCGCTGATCCCAGCGACGAATCGCCGACTGGTGGTCGTTTGGACGAGAGGTGGTGCCGAGGCGGGCTGTTTCGTCCGAACGACCATCAGTCGCGCAGGACCCACGTCGTGGAACGGTCAGCCGCGCGGCGGGTTGTTCGTCGGGTCGTTGTCGAAGAACGCAGCGTCGATGACGATCTCGTCTGCGCTGAGCGGCTCGACGCCCTCGAGCTTTGCCCGCTTCGCCTTCTGCGCCGACCGGAAGTAGTGCCACAGGGTCGGGATGAGCGTGAGCGTGACGGCGCCGAGAAGGATGATGTCGATGTACTCCTCGACGAACATTGCCACCGGCGGGATGTAGCCGATCAGGAATCCGAAGAAGGTCAGGCCGAAGCCCCAGATTCCGGCGCCGATGAGGTTGTACAGGGAGTACTTCTTGTAGTTCATGTGCCCGATACCTGCGGCGACCGGGACGAAGGTGCGCAGGATGGGGACGAACCGGGCCAGGATGACCGACAGGCCGCCGAATCGGACGAAGAACCGGTTGGTTCGCTCGACGTTCTCGCGACTGAAGAGCCCGCTCTCCTTGCGTTCGAACACGGCTGGGCCAACCTTGTGGCCGATGAGGTAGCCGCACTCGCCGCCCGCGAACGCCGCAACGGCGATGAGCAGGCCGACCCACCAGATGTTCAGTCCGAATACCAGCGAGGTGTGGGTCAGGAGCCCGGAGATGAGCAGGAGGGTGTCACCGGGCAGCAGGAACCCGACGAGCAGACCGGTCTCCGCGAACACGATGAAGCAGACGACGACGAGCGCCCAGGGCCCGGCCGTCGTGATGATGACCTCGGGGTCAAGCCAGGGGATGAGGGCGGAAGGAACCAAGCGGGGTTTCTCCAGTCATGGGTGGCGAGCGGATTAGCGGCGCGACTGCGTCAAGGACAGGCTACCGGTTCCAACTGGAGCGTCGCCTCACGGTTTACCGCGAGGATTGGGTGCGGAAGGCGGGACTTGAACCCGCACGCTCGAAAGCACAGGAACCTAAATCCTGCGTGTCTGCCAATTTCACCACTCCCGCGAGCGACTCCAGATTACCGTGCGGGCGTTGACCCGGCAGCTTGCAGGGACTCCGAGCTAGAGCGCTCCCCGATCATGAGCTTCTTCAATCGTGTCGATAGTGGATTGCAAATGCTGGACCGACAAACGCACAGCTCCATTGGCATCGTTACGCTTGAACAGCTCGATGAGTTGTGCGTGCTCGACGTCGGCTTCGATGATCCGCTCCGGGCTCGCAGCGAGGGACATCGCGACATAGGACGATGAGGTGTCTCGCAAACCGTTGAGGATGTTCGAAAGGCGGCTGTCCTTATCGGATTCCGCGAGGGTGTTGTGGAACTGGCGGTTGAGCTCGGCCCAGGCGGAGACGCTTTCGGTCTGCTCCATTTGGTGTCGGAGCTCGTCAGCATGTGCGAGCTGTTCGGAAGTGATTCTCTCGATGACCCTGCGCACCATCAGGGGCTCCAGTGCCATTCGCAGCTCATAGACCTCGCGGACTTCGTCAAGGTCCAGGATTCTGACCAGTGCGCCCCGATGGGGATCGAAGGCGACAAGGCCCTCGGTCGCGAGGTCTCTCAGAGCCTCCCGTACCGGGGTGATGCTGACCTCGAACTGAGTCGCGAGGTCCGTCTGGACCAGATGTGTCCCCCCGGTGAGCCGACCGTCGATGATCGCGTCGCGAAGAGATTTGAGGACGTACTCATGCACGGTTCTGGTGCGGGCGGGCCCCTCTAGCTGGCCTAGAGACACGTGTCTCCCTTCGAGACTTTAGGTCATGATTCTAATGGTCTGATGCCGAAAGCGGGCTGGATAAGGCGCCCCGCGAGCTGAACTCCATGCGTATCGTTGCGAGGTCGCATCCAGCGGAAAGAAGAGAACTCAGCAGAATCCGCGCCTTTCGGGGATCCAGCCAGCCGGCGGGAATCGCACCACGGGACAGCAGGTCGCTTTCGGATCCGACGAAACCGTAGGTGTGTGCGAATGTCGTTCCGGCTCCGGTTCTGCTGGCGAGGACTACCGGGCACCGTTCGACTGCCCTGGTGAGGGCTTCCGCCACCGGCTTCGAAACGTGACCGACCCCGAATCCGGCGAGAACGATCCCGTCGAACCCCGCCTGCACAGTCAGGTCGAGGAGGCTGGCATCGTCATCCAGGTAGGTCTCGAGGAGCGCGACCCGGGGGGATTCCGAACCCGTTGACCGCGTCAGGCTTGGCCAGGAGGCCGGCCGGTTTCCGAAGACGACGCGACCCTCCTCGAGGTAGGCGATGGGGCCGAACCCCGGGGAGGAGAACGCTCCGACACCGCTCGCCCTGGTCTTCCTCACCCGTACCGCGGTGTGGACTTCGTCATGCAGCACGACGAGGCAGCCGAGTCCGCGGGAACCAGGCGCCATCGCCACGTGCACCGCAGCGAGAAGGTTCGCTGGTCCATCCGATCCTGCCGCGGGAGCCTTCATCGCGCCGGTGACCACGATCGGCTCCGGCCTTCCCCAGTGGAGGTCGATGAGGTACGCCGTTTCTTCTATGGTGTCGGTGCCCTGCACCAGGACGACACCGCTGGCTCCCCGCTCCACTTCCCTCAAGGCCCAGTCGAGCGCGTCGAGGATGTCACGGAATCCCAGCGACGCGCCGGGCACGGTGGCCAGGGTCTCCGCTGAGAGATCAGCGAGTTCCATCAGGGCGGGTGCGGTCAGGAGCAGATCGTCGACTGACAGCTTGGGTGTGACGGCAGAGGAGGTCTTTCCGGAGGGGACCATCGTGATCGTCCCACCGAGCGAGGCCACCGAAATTCGAGGCTTGGTCATGCAGTCTCCCTCATTGAACACGCCCGTGAGCGACGTTATTGACATCCTGTATTTAGCATCCTATAAGATGCAGGATATCTTGATGGGCGCAGTGACGGGCCAGCTTCGTTCAGCTTCACCCAGCGCATTCAGCAGAAAGTGGAACGCCATGACGACGATGTCCGGACCGCGCCGGTGGCATGAACAACGGTGGGTGATCGACTCCGTTCTGCGAACAGACGGGCTGGAATGGGATCAGCCTCGGATCGCCTACACATTGCGGCCGATGGGCATCGACGCCAATCCGGACTTCGCGGTGGCAAAGTCGCGTATCTCGAAGTTCGCGGACCTCACGCCGGTGTTCACGGAACTGGGCGAGCGCAGAGAGCGGCTCGCCAAGGAGGCAGAGGCGCAGGGACGCCTCGTCGCGGCTCGGGAGCACTACTTTCACGCCGCGCTCCTCTTCGCCTCGGCGGAGTGGCCGATCTGGGAGGACAGCGCGGAGCTGACCGCCCTCGATGACCGCAAGAACGACTGCTACGCCGCATACGGCCGCCTGGCCGACCATCATGTCGAGCGGGTGGAGATTCCGTTCAACGACTCCTACATCCCGGCCTGGTTCCACCTCCCTCCCGGCTACAGCGGTGGGGCGATCCCGACCGTGATCGCCTGTGGAGGCATGGACGCGGCAAAGGAACTCAACGTCAACCTCTACGGTGACAAACTCCTGCAGCGCGGGTTCGCCGTTCTCTCCTTCGACGGACCTGGTCAGGGCGAGGCGCCGATCCGTGGCGTGAAATTCACCCCGACGGCGTGGGTGGAAGCCGGCGAGGTCATCATGGACTGGTGTCGCGGTCGTGAAGAGGTCGACAACGACCGTATTGTCGGGTTCGGGCTTTCCTTCGGCTCCTACTGGATGAGCCAGATCGCGGCCACCCAGCCATCGCTCAAGGGCGCTGCGGTCGGGTTGGTGTGTCACGAACCCGGTGGGCATGCCATTTTCGAGCAGGCTTCGCCCACCTTCAAGGCGCGTTACATGTGGATGTCCGGGCTCGAACACGACGAGGCCGCTTTCGACGAGATGGCCAAGGAGATCGACCTTCGCGCTGCGATAACGGGAATGCAGGTTCCCTGGCTCGTGATCGCAGGAGACGAGGACGAACTCTCGCCCATGCAGCACACCTACGACCTTGCTCGAGACTGCCCGAGCCCTTCGCCGCTGCTGGTCTACCAGCAGGGGCGTCACGCGCTTTCGCTGCCGACGCCCTCTGTCGCACTCGGCCCCAACTGGCTCACTTACTCGGCCGATTGGCTGCTCGACCGTGTCAACGGCGTACCCGCAGAAGATTTCGTCGACTTCGTTCCGCCGAACGGCGTGATCGAACGACGGCCACACCCCAAGGAGAGTGCACGATGAGTTCCACCCTGCCCAGCCTCGAGGGCCGCCAGATCGCGGTCGTCACGATCGACATGCACCGCGGGCATCTCGACCCGACGGTGGCGACCATGCCGTTGCTGCCGGAGCGGGCTCGGCGGGTGACCGAGGCGCATGCGCCGCTGCTGCAGGCAGCTCGGGCGAAGAGTATCCCGGTCGTCCATGTGGTCACCTACTACAACAGCGTCGAGGAGATCGCGGCGAACCCGTGGTGGGCGAGTGTTGCGGGGTCCGGCGCGACCAGGGCGAACGTCCTCAAGCACCAGCTGGCGGGCAGCCCCGGCCTGGACGTCATGCCGGAACTGGTGGGTCCGGACGACCTCTATGTCCGGACGAAGCGTCGCTATGACTCCTTCAGGTCCAGCGACCTCGACCACGTCCTGCGCACCCGCGGCATCGACACCCTTCTGCTGACCGGCGTGAACACCAACAGCTGTGTGCTGGCGACGACCGTTGCGGCCAATGCGCTGGACTATCGGGCGATCGTGGTGGAGGACTGCGTCGACACGATGGATCCCGCACTGCACGATCCGGCGCTCGCGATCATCCGGCAGGCGTTCGGTTGGGTCGCGTCAACCGAGGAGATTGTCGCGGCGCTATGAGAGACGCAGTTCTCGTGGAACAGAAAGGCCCGCAATGGCTGAAATGAAGCTCCTCCACATCGGCGGCGTCGACCGTGCCGCGAGCGACGGTGGCACGTTCCTGGTTGTGAACCCGTCGACCGGCGAAGACCTCTACGAGGTCGCTCACGCGACAACAGCGGACGTCGATGACGCCGTAGTCGAGGCCGATGCGGCGTTCCGCGATGGCCGTTGGCGCTCGATCCCGGCTCGCGAGCGGGCCAGGATCCTGAACCGGGCCGCCGGGATGCTGGCAGAGCGCATCGACGACTTCGCCCGCATGGAGACCCAGCAGATCGGTCGAACGCTGCGGGAGATGAAGGCGCAACTCAAACGACTTCCCGAGTGGCTCGAATACTTCGCCGCCGTGGCGCAAACCACCGAGGGGACCAGCCCGGATTTCGGCGTCGGTCATCTGAATGTCGTCACTCGAGTGCCTCTGGGCGTTGCAGGCCTGATCACGCCGTGGAATCATCCGCTGCTGATCACGATGAAGAAGGTGTCTGTTGCGCTGGCGGCAGGCAACTCCCTGGTCGTCAAACCCAGTGAACTCGGTCCGGTCGTCCCGATGGAGCTCGTTCACCTCCTGGAAGAAGCCGGTGTCCCGGCCGGCGTGGTGAACACGGTGCCCGGACTGGGACGTACGACCGGGAAGGCGCTCGCCGAGCACCCGGGCCTCGCCAAGCTCGATGTGACCGGCGGGACGGAGACCGGAAGAATCATCGCGGCGAACGCCGGCCGCTCCCTGATCCCGATCACCGCGGAACTCGGGGGCAAGGCGCCTGTGCTGATCTTCGAGGATGCCGACGTCGATCAAGCGGTCGCCGGAGCCTTGTTCGCCGCATTCGTCGCCACCGGGCAGACCTGTGTTCAGGGGGCACGCATCCTGGTCGCCAGGGAGCGCTATGACGAAGTGGTCACGGCACTGGTGGCACGTACCCGCTCGCTGAGGGTAGGCGATCCGATGGATCTGCAGACGCAGGTAGGACCGCTCGTCTCCCAGGCGCAACGGGACAAGTCCGCCGACGCCGTCCGTCGCGCCGTCGACCAGGGCGCAACCTTGCTCTGCGGCGGCCGGTCCCTGGAGGGGGGCCACTTCAGCAACGGCTGGTTCTTCGAGCCGACGGTGATTGCCGACGTCGACCGGGAGAACGACCTCTGGTATGAGGAGGTGTTCGGTCCAGTCACCCTGGTCGGAGCTTTCGACGACGAAGAGGATGCGATCCGCCAGGCCAACGACTCTCCGTTCGGACTGGCTGCGTCGGTCTGGACTCGTGACGTCGGTCGTGCCATCCGAGTCAGCGAGCAGCTGGACATCGGCATCGTCTGGGTGAACGACCACCACCGCATCGACCCGGCGTCGCCGTGGGGCGGGTTCAAGGACAGCGGACTCGGTTCGGAGAACGGGCTGGAGTCCTTCCACGGCTACACGCGGCCGAAGAGCTTGATCATCAACTCATCCAACACCGGGTTCGACTGGTTCGGCACGGTCGACGAGCTTCGGTACTCCTAACTAGACACTGAGCGCAAGCTCCGATCACGACAAAGACAAAGAGGTCTGACCATGACGATATTGCTCGAACACGGATACCTCGTCACCGTCGATAGTGCCAGGCGGGTGATCCCCGACGGGTGGATTCTCATCGACGGTGACAGCATCTCCGCCATCGGGGAGCACGGGCGCGATCAGCCGCCACAGGCAGACGAGACCATCGATCTCGGTGGGAAGCTGGCGATGCCGGGCCTCATCAACGGCCACAATCACCACTGGGCGAGCTTGTTCAAGAACACCGGGGAAGGCCTGCTGCTGGAGGAGTGGCTTGACCAGGTGACCATCCCGCTCATGGGGGTGCTCAGCACTGAGGATCTCCGTATCGCGGCCTATCTGGGCGCAATCGAACAGCTGCGCACCGGCACCACGAGTTCGCTCAACCACCTGGTGAACATCAACGACCATGAGACGATTCGGGCGATCGTCGAGCCCGTGCTCGATATCGGCATTCGACAGGTGATCGGTAAGGAACTGCGCGACACCCCGAACCCGCCATTCTCGACCCGCTATCCCGCACGAGCCCATGTCCGCGACAGGGCGGAGGAGCTCGCACTCGGTTCCGACGTCATCGAGCGCTGGGATGGCGCCGGCGGCCTCGTGCACATGGGCCTCGTGATCGAGACCGGGGCGAACTGGATGCTCCACAACGCCACCTCGGATGACCTCATCCTCGAGGGCGTCGAGCTGGCCAAGCGCCTCGGTGTGAAGATCAGCAACCACTGTTCTGCGGGCACGCCCTGGCTGTCCATCCAGGAGTTCGAGGAGGCCACCGGCGGTGGCGACGTCGACTACCTGATCAAGCTCGGCGCGCTCACCGACAACTGGGCGCTCATCCATGCCCTGCATGTGAAGCAGCACGAGATCGAAGCGGTGGCGCAGGCTGGCGCGAGCTTCGTGACGAACCCGGTGAGCAACGCCTATAGCGCGGACGGTATCGCCCCGCTGAAAGAGATGTTCGCGGCCGGGGTGAATGTCGGCCTCGGCACGGACGGCACCTATGTGAATTGCTCTCCCGACATGGTCGAGCAGATGAAGTTCGCGGTGCTGATCCACAACGTGACCCACTACGACCCGAATCTGGTGACCGCCGAGCGGGCCATCGAGATGGCGACCATCGGGAGTGCGCGGGCGCTGGGCATCGACGACAAGGTCGGTTCGCTGGAGGTGGGCAAGCGGGCGGACATCGCGATCTTCAACCTGGGCCGCGCCCACACGGTGGTCGGCAACCGACCGATCTCCGCACTCGTCTTCTCCGCACACGGAACTGACGTCGACACGGTGATCGTCAACGGGGTGGTACGTCTTCGCGATGGCGACCTGGTCGGGTTCAGCCGCGAGCAGGAGGTACTTGACGAGGCGACGGAACGGGCCACGGCAGCCATCGAGCGGGCCGGGCTCTCCACACGAGTGTTCCAACACTGGCGCAACAACTAGTCACAGGAAGTAGGAATCATGAACAAGAAGCACAGCAAGAGACACCTGGCCGTCATCGGCATCCTGGCAGCATCGGCCATTGCCCTCTCGGCCTGTAGCGGGACGGCCAAGCCCGGGGCCAGCGACGATGCTGGCCTCAGGGTGGCCATCCTCACCTCCGGCGCCGTTTCCGACAATGGCTACAACGCCGACGCCAAGCGCGCGGCCGATCTCATCGAGTCCAAGTTCGGTGGCAAGGTTGCGCTGAGCGAATCCGTGCCGGTTCCCAGCCAGTCGGATGTCTACCGTCAGTTCGCCGCCAAGGGCTACGACCTGGTCATCGGCTGGGGTGGCCAGTTCACCGATGGTGCGGTCGAGATCTCCGCCGATTTCCCGAAGGTGAAATTCCTGGTTGTGAACTCGAACGCTTCGAACGGCACCAACCTCGCCTCGTTCGACCAGGCCGTGGAGCAGTGGAGCTTCATGGCCGGGTGGCTCCAGGCGAAGTTGACCACGTCCGGAACAATCGGCTGGGTGGGAGCCCAATGCTTCCCCGCGACCGCAGCCGGCCTGCATGGGACCGAGCAGGGGGCGCGATTCGTGAACCCGAGCATCGACATCAAGTCGACCTTCACCGGTGACTTCGAGGATCCGACGAAGGCCAACCAGGCAGCCAAGGCCATGATCGAGACCGGGGTTGACGTCCTGAGCGGGAACCTCAACAACGCCTGGCCGGGCATGCACGAGGCAGCAACAGCCGCGGGCGGAGTGCAGTCGATCACCGAGTGGATCGACAACAGTTCCCTTGCCCCGGACATCATCGTCTCCTCCATCCTCAAGTCACTCGTCCCCTTCGTGGAGAAGGCCGTTCAGTCAGTTGTCGACGACAACTTCAAGGGCGAGTTCACCATGTACCCGGTACCGAAGGACTGGGGCCCGATCCTGACGGAGACCAAGCTGTTCGATGCCGCGCTGTACCAGGAGGCACTGGAGGTCCAGAAGAAGATCGTCGACGGTGAAATCACCGTGAAGCGTGACGAGACATGCTCCTAACCGATCCACCATTGGCGCAGCAGCCGGGCCCAGTGCCCGAGCTGCTGCGCCTGGAGGGCATCAGCAAGGCCTATCCCGGCGTGGTCGCACTCGACCGCGTCAGCTTTGGCCTGCGCGCCGGCGAGATACACGCTCTCGTCGGCGAGAACGGTGCAGGGAAGTCCACCCTGATGGCTGTGCTCTACGGTCTGGTCCGCCAGGATGAGGGCACAGTGGTGCTGTCGGGTGACCCCGTTAGCGTTCCGAGCCCGCGCCGCGCGCGCGAGCTCGGAATTGGACTGGTCCAGCAGCACTTCGCTCTTATCCCCACGCTCTCGGCTACCCAGAACCTTGTCCTCGCCCTGCGCGGGGCCGAACGGGCACCGTCCGTCGCGAAGGCTCGGGTCTTGCTGACCGAACTCGGCGAGCGCTATGGGCTGAGCGTCGATCCGGATGTACCGGTCGAGCGGTTGCCCATCTCACAGCAGCAGAGAGCCGAAGTGCTCAAAGCGCTGGCGGCGAATGCCAAGGTGCTGGCGCTGGACGAACCCAACGCCCTCCTCACCCCCGCTGAATGGGAACAGCTCGCTACCGTTCTGCGGAAGCTCGCCGACGACGGTGTCGCGGTGCTCCTGATCAGCCACAAGCTCAACGATGTGATGGCCATTGCCGATCGGGTAACGGTGCTGCGGCGCGGGCGCATTGTGACGACCACCAGTGCAGACGAAACGGATGCCGAGAAGCTCGGCGCGCTCATGGTCGGCGCGCTTATGGTCAGCGAGGCGGTATCGCCACCGCAGCGCGAGGACGATACGGCTGTGGCTGCGAGTGCCGACATCCGTCTGGAAGTCAGCGATGTGACCGTTCCGGGGCTCGGGCGGCCAGCGGTGCACGCCTTTTCCCTCTCCCTGAGGCCCGGCGAGATCGTCGGGCTGGCCGGGGTTGAGGGAAGCGGCCAGGTAGAAGTCACCGAGGTTTTGGCGGGTGCGCGCAAGGGCAGCGGTCGCATCCTGCACAATGGCGTCGACATCACCGCCTCCGGCGTGCTCGAACGTCAGCGTGCCGGGTTCGGCTACATTCCCGC
>DATCXP010000069.1:0-10005 GCA_036565765.1 Terrimesophilobacter sp. | reverse complement strand
AACTTCCCGGATGCGTTGTCGGCTGGTCCGGCCGCGGCACACTTCGATGGCCCGGTCGTCCTGATTCCTGGGATGGCGAGTTCGATCGACACCGCGACGCGGGCACTGCTCAGCACGCTCGGGGTCGACAAGGTCAAGATCGCCGGTGGCACCGGAGTGATCAGTCCGGCGATCGAGGCGCAGGCGAGGGTGATCTTCGGAACATCCAACGTCACCCGCAACGGCGCAGGCAACCGCTACTCCACGTCGGTGGCGATCAACGCGGACGAGTTCGGGTCGGCTGAGACGGTCTACCTGGCAACGGGCAGCGGCTACGCCGATGCTCTCGCCGGCTCGGCCCTGGCAGGCGCGAACGGTGCGCCGCTGTTCGTCACCCAGACCGCATGCATCCCGGCGGCGGTCATGGATGCCATCGAGGCCCTCGGCAGCACCAATGTCGTGCTGCTGGGCGGAACCGGTGTGCTCACCGCGGGAGTGGAGCACCTCACCACCTGCGGTTGACACGCACGGCGATAACTGAAAAGTGAGTGTGGGGCCTGTCTTCGGACAGGCCCCACACTCATGCGACCCGGAGCACTTCGATAGACTGGCCTGCCACCGCCGACCAGGGAATGTGAACCCGTAGAACCATGTGGAAAGTCGCCAGACGTCCCCGCTGGATTGCGGCGCTCATCCTCGCTCTCGCCGTCGCAGCCGGGTTCGCGCTGCTCAGCCAGTGGCAGCTCGCCCGCAGTGTCAGTACCGGAACGGTCGTCGACCGATCCACGGAGACCACGCTCCCGCTCGAGACCGTGGCCAGGCCGCAGTCACCGGTCACGACGGCCTCGGATGGCCAGCTCGTCACTGTGAGTGGGAGCTTCGTAGCAGGGGACTACCTCGTTCTCAGCAAGCGCCTCAATGGGGGCGTGGACGGATTCTGGGTGGTCGGCCACTTCCGGACCGAGGACGGAGCCGGGGTCGCGGTGGCTCTCGGCTGGACGGCGAGCAAGGCGGAAGCGACCTCCGCCGCCGACGGGCTCAGCGACGAAGCGGTGGAGGTGAGCGGCCGCTACGTGGCCGATGAGGCACCCCAGGAGACAGACTTCGAACATGGCGAGTTCAGCACGCTCTCGATGGCCGCGCTGGTCAACCTGTGGCCGGATGCCGACCCTGCCGGCGTGTACGGCGGCTACATCGTGTCCAGCGCCCCGGTGGCGGGGCTCACCGCCATCGACTCGCCCCGCCCCGTCGTCGAGGTCGAACTGAACTGGCTCAACCTCTTCTACGCGGCAGAATGGGTGATCTTCGCGGGCTTCGCGATCTTCCTGTGGTGGCGGCTCGTGAAGGACGCCTGGGAGCGCACGCTGGAGCCTGAGGAGGAGGCCATTTCTGGCCCCCTCGGCGACGCCAGTGCCGAGGCCCGTCCCGGGCCTCGGGCCGACATCTAGACTGGATACATGCTTCAGTTGCCCCGGATCTCCGACATCCCCCGCATCCGGAAGACGGTCTCCGTCTACAAGGTCTCAGCGATCGTGACCGGCAGCTTCCTGCTCCTCCTGTGCCTCATGATGGTGTTCCGGTACGGATTCGGCGACGATATCGAACTCGGGGGGCCGAACGGTTTGCTCGCCCTCACGCCGAAAGAGGCGATCGTCGGGGTGAACCTGTCCACCATCATCCTCATCGTGCACGGCTGGCTCTACGTGCTCTACCTCGGCTGCGACTTCATGCTGTGGCGCCTCATGGGCTGGTCGTTCGGACGCTTCCTGCTGATCGCCCTCGGCGGCGTCATCCCGCTGCTGTCGTTCTTCTTCGAGCGCAGTGTGCCGCAACGGGTCGGCGCCGAGCTCGCTGCGGCCGAAGCCCGCGTAGGGGCGGAAGCGTGACCGATCAGGAGACTGCGGCGCACCGGCCCGTCCTGGTCGTCGACTTCGGCGCCCAGTACGCGCAGCTGATCGCGCGACGCGTGCGCGAGGCGAGCGTGTACTCGGAGATCGTCCCGCACACGATCACCGCAGAAGAGGTTGCGGCCAGGAACCCGGTCGGCATCGTACTGAGCGGCGGGCCGTCGAGCGTGTACGAGCCGGGTTCGCCGTCACTGGACCCCGGCATCCTGAAGCTCGGTGTTCCGGTTCTGGGGATCTGCTACGGCTTCCAGGTGATGGCGCAGCAGCTCGGTGGCGAGGTCGCCAACACGGGACTGCGAGAATACGGCGCCACGCCCGTCACCCTCGCCGCCGACGGGGGGACACTCCTCGAGGGGCAGCCGGCCAGTCAGACCACCTGGATGAGCCACGGCGACTCGGTCGCGAAGGCGCCGGAAGGTTTCACGGTGCTCGCCTCGAGCGCGTCGACCCCCGTCGCCGCGTTCGCGAGTGACGAGCGCAGGCTGTACGGGGTGCAGTGGCATCCCGAGGTCAAGCACTCCGAGTACGGGCAGCGGGTGCTCGAGAACTTCCTGCACACGGCCGCGGGGATCCCCGCCGACTGGAACAGCGGCAACGTGATCGCCGAGCAGGTGACACGCATCCGCGAGCAGGTCGGCACGGCGCGCGTGATCTGCGGGCTGTCGGGCGGAGTCGACTCTGCCGTGGCCGCCGCGATCGTTCATAAGGCCGTCGGAGACCAACTCACGTGCATCTTCGTCGACCACGGACTGCTGCGCCAGGACGAGCGCCGCCAGGTCGAGGAGGACTACGTCGCCTCGACGGGCGTCCGGCTCGTCACGGTGGATGCCGTCGACCAGTTCCTCGACGCGCTCACCGGAGTCACCGACCCGGAAACGAAGCGCAAGATCATCGGGCGGGAATTCATCCGCTCGTTCGAGAGTGCGGCCGAGGCACTCGTGCTCGAGGCGGCGGCCGGCGGCGAGCCGATCCGGTTCCTCGTGCAGGGCACTCTCTACCCGGATGTTGTGGAGTCCGGCGGCGGCAGCGGTACCGCCAACATCAAAAGCCACCACAACGTCGGCGGCCTGCCCGAGGACTTGCAGTTCGAACTCGTCGAGCCGCTGCGAGCACTCTTCAAGGACGAGGTGCGCGCGATCGGTCGTGAACTCGGTCTGCCCGAGGTCATCGTCGGCCGTCAGCCGTTCCCCGGCCCGGGCCTCGGCATCCGCATCGTCGGGGAGGTCACCCGAGAGCGACTCGCGCTACTGCGACTTGCGGATGCGATCGTGCGCGCCGAGCTGACCGCCGCCGGCCTCGACGCGGAGATCTGGCAGTGCCCGGTCGTACTGCTCGCCGACGTGCGCTCGGTCGGTGTGCAGGGGGACGGGCGCACCTACGGGCATCCGATCGTGCTGCGTCCGGTGTCGTCGGAGGATGCGATGACGGCCGACTGGACGCGCCTGCCCTACGACGTGCTCGCCCGGATCTCCAATCGCATCACCAACGAGGTCCCCGGCGTGAACCGCGTCGTGCTCGACGTGACCTCGAAGCCGCCCGGCACCATCGAGTGGGAGTGAACGAGAACAACCTTTCCCGGACATCTGGGTGACGTCGGATGAGTGACGACACGGGTGAGGTCGAGCGGCTGCGGCGTGTTGTTTACGGTCCGGGGGCGACGGCGGAGGATCATGCAGCAGCGGTCGCGGGCCTTCGGGCGCTCGCTGATCGGGAGTCCGATGGGCAGGTCGAAACATCGGCTCCTTCTGAGGTGGGCGAAGCCGAGTCCGCTGCCCACAACGAATTCGACGACGAGCCGGAGCGACCGCGCGGAATTCGGCCGCTGTGGCTCGTTCCGATCGTGGCGGCCTCGATCGCCGTTGGCGCCATCGGCGCGCTGGCCGTGAGCCCACAGCTCGAGGCACCGCCCCCATCCGCCCTGCCGTCGCAGTCGCCCGCTCCAGCGGGGCAGACTCCGCCGTCGCAGCTTGTGGGTGGTCCTGGTGACCTCGAGGCTGCGGAACGGTGGTTCGACGACAGTGCGACCCCGCGTGACGCCTTCCCGGATACCGCATTCCTCGACCATCTCGACATCGACCCCGAGAACGTGCGATTCATGGGCAGCGAGAACGGCGACTGGAGCGTGTGGGCGGCGAAGGATCGCAACGGCCAGCTCTGCCTCGTCGTGAGGGACGCGCTGGAGGGGGGTGCAGCCAGCTGCGCCACGGCGGACGAGTTCACACGCAACGGGATCAGCATCGGCCTCAACGGTCTCTCGTCATACTGGGACGGCGCCACCGTCTACACGGACCGCTCATCCGCCGGGTGAGTCCAGGAATGCCAGAGGGCCGCTGGGCCGCAGATCAGTCGCGCAGGATCGCCAGGAGCCGCAGGATCTCGAGGTACAGCCAGACGACCGTGACCATGATGCCGAACGCCGCGGTCCAGCCGTAGACGCGCGGGGCGCCGCGCTCGACACCCGTCTTGATGCTGTCGAAGTCCAGAACGAGAGAGTAGGCCGCGAGCAGGATCACGACAATGCCGAGGATGACGCCGAGCGGAACGCCGGGGATGATCTCGAAACTGCGCATCCCGAACGGCTGGCTGTTGACTCCTGTCCACATGAGCACGACATTCAGGAGCGAGAACACGACGTAGCCGATCATCGCGATCATGAAGACCTTCGTGGCCTTCTTCGATGCGCGCACCTTTCCGCTCGCGAACAGGGCGAGCGTCACGCCGACCACGACGAACGTTCCGAGCACTGCCTGCATCGCGATGCCGGGAGACATGAACTCGAACAGGCTGGTGATGCCGCCGACGAATACGCCCTCGACCGCGGCGTAGCTCAGCACGAGCGCCGGTGACGGCTTCTTCTTGAAGATGTTGACGAGCGCGAGGACGAACCCGACGATCAACGCGGGGAGGAGAAGTGCCGGAATGAACCATCCGACGGCCGCGCCGATCAGCAGGATGCCGAAGCTCACCACGATCTTGACGATCGTGTCCTCATAGCTCATCCGGTCCGTCTCGGCAGGCGTCGCCGACGGTCGCGAGTACAGCTCTGTGAGCTGCTGAGCGGTGAGCTCGGGGGGTGCCGAGCGGACAAGCTGCGCGGCTTTCGTCGCGCTGGTGGTGAACGCGGGCGAGTTGCTGAACGCTGGGTTGGACGAAGCCATGGGTTTCCTCTGCTCTCTGGTCCCCGGATCCGGGGGCTGGCGCTTCAGGTAAACCTATCGTGACTTGCCTGTGCCCTGCCTCGAAATCACTGCGAGCGAACGGCCGAGCCACGCCGCTGCCGTCAGCACGGCAAGAGAGATCGTGAGAACGAGCGACCCCCAGCCGTACTCGGAAAAGGCCTGGGCAACAATGTACGCGGAGGCCGCGGGAACGATCAGAACGGAGTAGCTCACGATCGGCCTCTGTCGCAGAAACAGCCATGCCGCTAGCGGCATGATGAGGTACACCATCGAGGTAGCGCCATTCAGGAGCAGAATCGTCGTCAGCGCGCTGAACGCGGCAGCAAGAACCCTCCGCCCGCCGATTCCGGGCAGGATGCACCAGCCGAGAATGTGCAGGAACAATCCGATCGGGAGGGCTGGGAGAGTGTAGGTGGAGGTCACCTGCACGAGCAGTCCGCCGCCGATCGCCAGGCCGAGCCCGGCGAGATACCGAAAACGATACGAGCCCCACCGCAGGGGAAGAAGAGCGGACGGCTCCTGCCACTCTCGCGGGGTGAGATCAGGCATAGGTCGTGTAGATCTGGATTGCGGCATAGATGATGAGTGCGAGGCCGAGCGCTCCCATGCCCACGCCGACCCAGAACGGGGCGTCGTACCGTCGCGCAGGCGGTTCCCCATCGGAGTCGGGACGGATCGCGGACGGAATGTTCCGTGCGGCATGCATTGGGCGACCGCAGTAGACGCAGTACTTCCAGCTCCCCTCGACTTCCCGCCCGCAGCCCTCGCATGGTTCCATGTTGAGCAGATTACCAAGAGAGGCGATCGCGTAGCGTTGCAGTGTGAAACCGCCCGAGAATGCGACTCCGCTCGTGATCGCTCACCGTGGTGCGAGCGGCTACCGTCCCGAGCACAGTCGTGCCGCGTACGAGCTTGCACTCGACCTCGGGGCGGACGCGGTGGAGCCCGATATCGTTGCGACCCGCGACGGTGTCCTCGTGCTGCGCCACGAGAACGAGATCTCGGGGACGACGGATGTCGAGGGCCACCCCGAGTTCGCCGACCGCAGAACGACCAAGGTCATCGATGGGAAGAAGCGCAGCGGGTGGTTCACCGAGGACTTCACCTGGGCCGAGCTGGCGACTCTGCGCGTGCGGGAGCGGCTGCCCAGGTTCCGGAGCCGCGCATTCGACGGAGAGCAGGGCATCCTGAGGCTCGGGGACCTGATCGACCTCCTCGATGCGCGCGGCGGGGTCGGCCTGGTCGCCGAGATCAAGCACCCGAGCTATTTCGCGTCGATCGGGCTGCCGCTCGATGAGCTGTTCGCCGCGGAGCTGAGCGCGGCCGGTTGGGGGCGCGATCCCCGACTCACCGTCGAATGCTTCGAGACCACAGTGCTCAGCCAGATCCGCGACCGTGGTATCGAGGCGCGCTACGTGTTCCTGCTCGAGTCGGCGGGGGCGCCTGCGGACCAGGTGGCACGGTTCGGGAAGGAGGGGAGACCATACTCCGACTACCTGACGGATGCCGGACTCACCGGACTTGCCGCGGAGGTCGACGGGATCAGCATCGACAAGCGCATCCTTCTGAAAGCGGATGCCGGCCAGGTCACCGGGACGACCGACCTGGTCACGCGGGCGCACGCCGTCGGACTGCTCGTGTTCTGCTGGACGCTGCGCGCGGAGAACCACTTCCTCGCGAAGAACCTGCGAAGGGCGGGAGCGCTGCGGGAGTATGGGGACTGGATGACCGAGTTCCAGCTGATCATGCGCAGCGGCCTCGACGGCGTCTTCGCCGACCAGCCGGACCTCGCGATCCAGGCCCGTTCCGCCCTGTAGCGCACGCCGCCGCGTCCCGAATGAAGGCATTTCAGGCATCCGGCCGCGCTGTCGCCTGCCAGCACACTGAAACATCCGTCAATTGCCTTCATTTGGGTCGAGCGGTAGGGATGGATGTCGGATGGCGTCTGTTGGACGAGCTACAGGTGGTCGCCCCGCGTGACGGAAGCGAGAATGGCGGACTCAACCTCATGCCAGCGATAGATCACCTGGTTGTAGCTGAAGCGCAGGACGATGTAGCCGATCGTCGTCAGTTCGGCATCTCGGGTCCTATCCGCCTCGAAACGCACGGGGTCGATGTGGTACTCGGCACCATCGACCTCGATGACAAGCCGCCGGCCGATCAGGAAGTCGACACGTTTATCGGCGATACGCACCTGCGGACGCATCGGTAGCCGAAATCGAGCCAGCCGGAACCGGGTGATGGATTCCGTGCCGGTCTCACACGCTCCGTCAGCGCGAGCGAGCAGTTGCGACCGGCTCGGCATCGCAGCAGCGACAGACTGCCATTGCTCCATGGTGACGAGCGCCGGCTGCGCCCAGGAGCGGCGATGGAGTGCGCTATCCGCGATGGCGACCGCGTAGTCGATCGGCTGACATCGGACGATGTCTTCGAGGCAGGCTACGGGGCTTAGCAGGAGCCGAGAACCTCGCGGCTCGTCGAGGCGCCAGTGTGTCGTAACACCCGCCCCCTGATCGACCAAACGCCTGCGCATATCTCGGGGAGCCCGCAGGCGGCAGTCGTTGTGGTCGACGGTGACGTGGAGGTGAGCATCCGGCGGGAGCCACATTCCGTGCAGGGCCGCTCCGGAGATGCAACCGAGCCGACCCCCAACGCGGGCGGCCTCGAGGAGTTGCGGGTGAACATCCGGAGTGCTGTACCAGCCCTGGCGTACGCGCAGGATCTCGCCGCTCGCGCAAGCACCGCGGAGCCACAGTTTGCCGAACCCTGCTGCGTAGAGCTCGTGGGTTGCCGCAAGGTTGTCCAGGCGGCGGATCGTCTGCGTCAGAGATTTCATGGGTATGAGGATGGTGTGCTGTCGGCAGGCGGGTTGAGTCGGGATCCTCGATCTGTGCACTTCGACGATGGCGAGCCCAAATGAAGGAGTAGCCGGATGCCGCACGCGGGCTACCGCAGCGCGAAGTGAGTCCGTTGTCGGAAAGCCTTCATTTGGGTCTCGTCTGGCGGGGAGTAGCGCGGGCTCGCCGACCGGCCGTCAGCAGCGCCGCCTAGAATTGACTGGCCATGAACTTCGTTCCAGAGCTTCCCGATCTGCAGTCCCGGCTGCTCGAAGGACTCAACCCCCAACAGCGTGAAGCCGTCGAATACCGGGGCCCGGCACTGCTGATCGTGGCGGGAGCCGGCTCCGGCAAGACGAGCGTTCTCACGCGGCGGGTCGCCCACCTCATCGAGACCCACGACGCCTGGCCGAGCCAGATCCTCGCGATCACGTTCACGAACAAGGCCGCCGCGGAGATGCGCGAGCGGGTCCAGGCGCTCATCGGTCAGGGTGCTGAGGGTATGTGGATCTCGACGTTCCATTCGGCCTGTGTGCGCATCCTGCGGCGCGAGGCGGAGAACTTCGGCTTCACGAAGAGTTTCACGATCTACGACTCCGGCGACTCCCGGGCGCTCGTGAAACGCATCATCAAGGAGCTCGACGCCGACACCTTCGGCTTCACCGTGAGCAAGGTGACCGGCCGCATCTCGATGCTGAAGAACGAGCTGCAGGATGTCGAAAGCTACGCGCGCAGCGCGAACTTCTCCGACCCGGCCGAGGCCGTGTTCGTCGAGATCTTCCGCCGCTACACGAACGAGCTCGCGCGAGCGAACGCGTTCGACTTCGACGACCTGATCGCCCAGACGGTGTACCTGTTCCGCGCGTTTCCGCGCGTCGCCGCCCTCTACCAGCGCCGGTTCCGGCACGTGCTCGTGGACGAGTACCAGGACACCAACCATGCGCAGTACTCGCTCATCCGCGAGTTGACCCGCGCGCCGAAGCAGGAGGATCTCAGGGGCGCCGTCGGCTTCGATGGCATGCCGCTGAAGGAATATGAGGGTCTGCGCGGAGCCTCACTGACCGTCGTCGGCGACTCCGACCAGTCGATCTATGCGTTCCGCGGTGCGGACATCCGGAACATCGTCGAGTTCGAGCGCGACTTCTCGGGTGCGAAGGTCATCCTGCTTGAGCAGAATTACCGCTCGACCCAGAACATCCTGAGCGCGGCGAACTCGGTCATTTCGAACAACTTCGACCGCAAGGACAAGAAGCTGTTCACGACGATCGGAGACGGCGAGAAGATCGTCGGCTTCACCGGCTACAGCCAGCACGACGAGGCGCAGTTCATCGCCGATGAGATCACCGAGCTGCGCGAGACCGGCATGGACTACCGCGATGTCGCGGTGTTCTACCGCACCAATGCTCAGACGCGCGCGCTGGAGGAGGTGTTCATCCGCTCGGCGCTGCCCTACCGCGTGATCGGCGGCACGAAGTTCTACGAGCGCGCGGAGATCAAGGATGCCCTCGCCTACCTGATCGCGGTCGCGAACCCTGCAGACCCTCTCGCACTGCGCCGCATCATGAACGTGCCGAAGCGCGGTATCGGGCCCGCGACGGAGGCCGCGCTGCAGAGCCACGCGGACAAAGAGGGGAAGACCCTGCGGGAGGCCCTGCGCGAGGTCGACCAGCTCGGCCTGGGGCCGAAGGTCACGAAGGCGATCCAGGGACTTGCGGCGATCCTGGATGAGGTGGGGGCGACGGCCGACCCTTCGACAGGGCAAGCAGCTCCAGCCGGCGACATCCTGTCAACGCTTCTCGAGAGGACCGGCTTCCTCGAGGCGCTGCGCGCGAGCCGCGACCCTCAGGACGAGGCACGGGCGGAGAACGTCGAGGAACTCGTCGCGGTCACCAAGGAGTTCCAGAAGAACAATCCGGAAGGCGCACTGCTCGACTTCCTCACCGAGGTGTCGCTCGTCGCGGCGGCTGACGAGCTCGACGACTCGAGCGGAACGGTCTCGCTCATGACACTGCACACGGCGAAAGGTCTCGAGTTCGAAGCCGTGTTCCTCACCGGTGTCGAGGAGGGGCTCCTGCCGCACCAGATGTCGGCGGGCGAGCCCGG
>DATCXP010000062.1:0-5817 GCA_036565765.1 Terrimesophilobacter sp. | reverse complement strand
GACTTGGCGAGGGTGTGGAACAGTGAGTCGAGCACGCCATTCACGGCGGCCTGGCTCTGACCGGACTCTGCGGCAATGGCCGCGACGAGTTCGGTACGGTTTAGTGACTTGTCAGCCATTGAGAGTCCTCCTCGGACGTCGTAACTTGCAGTGATCCCGAATTTACCAGCTTGACTTGGTGATTCCGGGCAATTCGCCTCGGTGCGCCATATCCCGGAAACGAACTCGCGAAACGCCGAATTGCTTGAGGAAGCCGCGCGGACGACCGTCGATCGCGTCGCGACCGCGCAGGCGGACCGGTGAAGCGTCGCGCGGAAGCTTCTGCAGGCCGAGGCGTGCCGCCTCGCGCTGCGCGTCGGTGGAGGCCGGGTCGACCAGCGCCTTCTTCAGCTCGAGGCGCTTCGTGGCATAGCGCGCCACGATGACCTTGCGCTGCTCGTTCTTGGCAATCTTGCTCTTCTTGGCCATGCTTTAGCGCTCCTCGCGGAATTCGACGTGCTTGCGGACGACTGGGTCGTACTTCTTCAACACGAGTCGGTCTGGGTCGTTGCGACGGTTCTTGCGGGTCACGTAGGTGTACCCGGTTCCCGCCGTCGAACGAAGTTTGATGATCGGACGAACGTCATGTGCCTTTGCCACTAGATCTTCTCCCCACGGGCCAGCAGGTCCTTCACGACGGACTCGATGCCTCGGGCATCGATCGTCTTGATTCCCTTGACGCTCAACGTGAGCGTGACGTTACGGCGCAGTGAAGGCACGTAGTAGGTCTTCTTCTGGATGTTCGGATCGAAACGCCGCTTGGTGCGGCGGTGCGAGTGTGAAATGTTGTGTCCGAAGCCGGGAACGGCTCCGGTCACCTGGCAGACAGCTGCCATGGTTCTCCTCCAATACCGTAGGGACTCAGCCCTACCCAAGGTCACTTGTCGGCACGCACGATCCACGGGATTCTTGGGAGAAGGCAGCGGATGAGCGCACAGGTGTGAGCGGAATGCTCAACCTGTAGATACTACGTTGTGGTCTCCCTCGCCGCAAGCCGGCCGGGCGCGCTGACCGCGAGCGGTGATCGTTCGGACGAGTGGTGGTGCCGAGGCGGCCTCCCTCGTCCGAACGATCACCACTCAGCGCACGGGCGAACGGACGGTGCCTGCGGGGCAAGGGCTACGCGCGCACTGCGCTGCACTCCGCGCACAGCCCGAACACGTCGACGACATGCTCGGAGTGGCTGAAGCCGTGCTCGGAGGCGACCTGCTTCGCCCAGCGCTCCACCGTCTCCGCCTCGATCTCGACGGTGAGCCCGCAGTTGCGGCAGATCAAGTGGTGGTGGTGCTGGCCTGGCGTGCAGGCGCGGTACAGCGCCTCGCCCTCCGTCGACTGCAGGGAGTCGGCCTCCCCGCCGGCGGCGAGGTCGGCGAGCGCTCGGTATACGGTTGCGAGGCCGACGCCGGTCCCGTCGTTGCGCAGCACCGAGTGCAACTGCTGAGCGCTGACGAACGACTCCTGGGTGCCCAGAGCGGCCTTCACCGCCTCCCGCTGCCAGGTGTTCCGCTTCATAAGACGAATCTCACTCTCACTTACCGACGAAGCGCAGCTTCATAGCCGCTGGGGTCGAGAGATCGCTCAGCAATCTCTTTGGCTCCGCCGCGCAGCTGTTCCGCTTCATGACGCGATCCTGTTCCGCGGCAGGGAAGGTGCCGGGCGACCGTTGTTTCCTGCTCTGTCCCGGCGCCATCCGATCACCCGGCAGACCAGGTAGATCAGGAACGAGACCGTCGTGACGTACGGGCTGATCGGCAGGCCGCCACCGATGGCGAGCAGGATGCCTCCCACCATCGCGACGACCGCGAACACGACGCTGAGAAGCGGAGTGAGCAGGGGAGAGGCGGTCACCCGCATGGCCGCCGCCGCGGGCGTCACGAGCAGGGCGAGAACGAGCAGGGCACCGACGATCTGGATCGCCACGGCCGTCGCGAGCGCCAGCAGGACCATGAACAGGATCGAGATGGTCGTCACCGGAACGCCGCGAGCGCGTGCGACATCGGTATCAACGCTCGCGAAGGTGAGCGGGCGCCACATGACGAGCAGCCCGACGATCACGATGACCGACACCACGAGGAGCAGCCCGAGCTGGGGGTTGTCGACGGAAACGATCTGGCCGGTCAGCAGCCCGAACTTGTTCGCGCCGCGTCCCGTGTACAGAGCCAGGAACAGGATGCCGAGGCCGAGCCCGAAGGGCATGAGCACGGCGATGATGGAGTTCCTCTCCCGCGCCTTCACCCCGAGCACCCCGATCAGGACCGCGGCCGCCAGCGACCCGACGACCGAGCCGGCGAGCACGTTCGCACCGAACAGCAGCGCGGCGGATGCCCCCGCGAACGACAGCTCGCTCACGCCGTGCACGGCGAAGGCCAGGTCCCGCGTCATGACGAACGGCCCGATGAGCCCGCCGACGATTCCCAGCAGCGCACCGGCCAGGATCGAGTTCTTCACGAGGAAGAGCAGCTCGCCGTAGTTGTCGAAGTTGAAGATCTGCGACCAGAAGTCGTCGCCCGTGGAAAGGAGGAGGTGCATCATCAGCTCACGACTCCCGATTCGCGCTCGTGGTGCTCGAGGTGGTCGTGCACACCGTAGCCCTCCGGCGCCCCGAGCACCGCGATGCGGCCGCGCGACCGGATGACCTCGACGGGGGTGTCGTACATGAAGGAGAGCACCTCCGAACGCAGCACCTCGTCCGGTGTCCCGATCTGGAAGCGGCCGCCGGCGATGTACAGCACCCGGTCGACGAACGGCAGGATCGGGTTCACGTCGTGCGTGACGAACACGACCGCGGTGTTCAGCGCCCTGCGCTGCGCGTCGATCAATTCGCTCACACTGCGCTGGTGGTGCAGGTCGAGCGAGGCGAGAGGCTCGTCGCACAGCAGCAGGCGAGGGCGAGCCGCGATCGACTGACCCACCCGGATGCGCTGCTGCTCTCCGCCGGAGAGCAGCGAGACCGGAACGTCGGCATACTCCGCGGCCCCGACCGCCTCGAGCACCTCATCCACTCGGCGTCGAACGGCGCGGGAGGAGACCGGGAGCCCCCAGCGCTGGCCGTCGACGCCGAGTGCGACGAGATCCCGGGCGCGCAGTGGCGTGCCCTGCTCGAGGAGTTTCTGCTGCGGGATGTACCCGATCTGGCGGCTGCCGCGCGCGATCGGCCTTCCGAGCAGCTCGATGGTCCCGGCCGAGAGCCGCTGCTGCCCGAGGATGGTTCTCAGCAGGCTCGTCTTACCGGCGCCGTTCGGTCCGAGGACTGCCAGGAACTCGCCCGGCTGCACCTCGAGGTTCAGGTTGCGCCACAGGCGGCGGTCGCCGAACTCGAGGGTTGCCGCGCGCAGGCTCAGCACCGGGCCGGGGGTCGCCGTGCCGGTGTCGGCGGTGCCGGTCGTGCCAGTCACGACCGCGCCGGTCACGGCGGTGCCGGTCACGTTGCCGTCCGTCATCTCGGCGCCGCCTCGAGGGCGGTTTCGAGCGCGGAGATGGTCTCGCCCATCCAGGCGAGGTAGTCCCTGCCGGCGGGAATGGTCTCGGTGACCGTCATGACCGGCACGCCGGCCCCCTTCGCCGCGGTGACGACCTGATCGATCTCCGGAGCTGTCGTCTGCTCGTTGACGACGAGCAGTTTCACTCGATGGCTCTCGATGGAGGAGAGCATCTCGCGGAGTGCAGCGGGTGGAACATCGCGCCCTTCCTCGATGGCCTCGGCGAAGTCCGAAGAATAGTCGTAGAGTCCTGCGTCCCAGAGCAGGTAGCCCGGCACGGGCTCGGTGGCAGCGACGACGGTGCCATCGGACTCCGCCCGGATCGCGGCGATCCTGGATGCGAGTGCATCCAGCCCCTTGTCGAGGGTCATCAGGTTGTCGCCGAACGCGGCGGCGTTCTGCGGATCGAGGAGCGACAGGTCCTGCGCGATCTGTGCGGCGAGGCGCCGCATGCCGTCAACGCTGTACCAGACGTGCTCGTTGAACGGGACGGAGCGATCGACGATGTTGTCGTCCACCTCGAGACCGGATGCCTTCACCGCGTCGATCACGACCCGGTTCGCGCTCTGCGACGCGGCGATGAGCGTCTCGACGAAGGGGTCGTATCCTCCGCCGTTCGCGATCACGAGATCGGCCTTCGACACGGCGAGGCGGTCGCGCGCGGTCGCCTCGTAGCTGTGCGGGTCCTGCGCGGGGTTCTCGATGATGCTCGTGATCTCGGCGTGGTCCCCGGCGATCGCCTGCGCGATGCTGCCGTACACGTTCGTCGAGGCGACGATCCGGAGAATGCCGTCATCCGGAGCCGGGGCGGAGCATCCGGCGAGAGCGAGCGCTGAGACGGCGAGAACCGCGCCGATCTGAAGAGTGCGGCGGGAAAGAGCGGATCTCTTCACGAGATGGGCCTGTCTAAGTCGATGGCGGGGCCGGTTCGGCCACGCCCAAGATTAGAGCTTATTGATAATGATTGTCAAACTCAATGCCGAGGGCCGTCAATCGAGGAGGAGCGCCGGTTCCTCGATGATGCTGGCGACATCCGCCAGGAACCGGCTCGCGACGTCCCCATCGACGACACGGTGATCGAAGCTTGCGGCGAGCGTCGTCACGAACCTCGGACGGACCTCGCCGTCGACGACCCAGGGCTTCTGCTTGATCGTTCCGAGGGCGACGATCGCCACCTCTCCCGGGTTCAGGATGGGCGTGCCGGCATCCATGCCGAACACCCCGATGTTCGTGATCGTGATGGTTCCCCCGGACATCTGCGCCGGGGAGGTCCTGCCGTCGCGCGCCGTGATCGTGAGCTGCTCGATCGCCTTCGCGAGGTCGAGGAGTGAAAGCGCGTTGGCATCCTTGATGTTGGGGACGACGAGTCCGCGCGGGGTGGCCGCCGCGATCCCGAGGTTCACGTAGTGCTTGACGACGATCTCCGCATCCGACCACTGGGCATTGACCGTCGGGTTGCGGCGCACCGCCCAGACCATCGCCTTCGCGACGATGAGCAGGGGAGACACCTTCACTCCGGCGAAATCGGTCGACGCCTTGAGCCGCCTGACGAACTCCATGGTGCGTGTCGCGTCGACGTCGACGAACAGGCTCACGTGCGGCGCGCTGAACGCGCTCGACACCATGGCCTGGGCGATCGCCTTGCGCACGCCCTTCACGGGGATGCGCTCTTCGCGCTCCGCGGCCCACGCGGGCGTTTCGATGTTGCGGAACAGGCTCGCCTGCCCGGCCTGCCGAACGACGTCCTCGCGCGTCACCTCGCCGGCAAGCCCGGTCCCCTCGACTTCGGAGATGTCGACTCCGAGATCCTTCGCGAGCTTGCGGATGGGCGGCTTCGCGATCACGGCGGCAGCGGATGCGGCAGGCACGGAATCCGGACGTGCGGCGCTCGGGCGGCCGGTCACCCGGGGCGGCCGACGCGACGACACCGACCCCTTGATCCCATAGCCGACGAGGACCGCTCCCGGCTTCTCCTCCTCGGTCACGCTCGCCGCGGTGTCGGCGACGGTCTCCGCGACAGCGGCCTGAGCCTCAGCCGCTGGAGTGCTCCCCGCCTGGGCCGCGGCATCCAGGGCCGGGGCATCCTGGCTCGCCTCCGGAGCGCCAGACGACACCGCTATGATCGGCGTTCCGACCTGGACGTTCTGGCCCTCCTCGACGAGAAGCCCGGTCACGATGCCCGCGAAGGGCGATGGCAGCTCGACGAGGGACTTCGCAGTCTCGATCTCCACGATGACCTGGTTGACCTCGACGGTGTCGCCGACCTTCACGCGCCAGGAGACGATCTCGGCCTCGGTGA
>DATCXP010000028.1:0-10212 GCA_036565765.1 Terrimesophilobacter sp. | reverse complement strand
GGCGCAGCCGGAGGAACGGCCTACGGATTCGCGGCCGCCTGGGGCGCGGCGATCGAGCCGGGCGCCCGCTACATCTCGGCACTCAGCGGGCTCAGCGAGGCCCTG
Source organism: Terrimesophilobacter sp. (assembly GCA_036565765.1). GTDB lineage: Bacteria > Actinomycetota > Actinomycetes > Actinomycetales > Microbacteriaceae > Terrimesophilobacter. Next base: position 10,107 of record DATCXP010000028.1, on the reverse strand, counting down.
AAGGGCGCGGATGTCGTCCTCACCGGTGAGGGCCGTTTCGACGCGACCTCCTCCACCGGGAAGGTCGTCGGCGAGCTCCTGGGGCTCGCCAGGCGGCACGGCACTCCGGTCGGCGTCGTGGCCGGACAGGTCGCCGTCGACACCGAAACCTGGGCGGTTGCGCTTGCGGACCTGGCCGGCTCTCCCGAACGCGCCATGTCGAACCCGATCCCCGCGCTCGAGGAGGCCGGCCGCGAGGCTGCGCGGCACTTCGCAAGGACCGCTCGCTGAGGCTATCGAGGGGAGAACAGGCCTCCGGGTGCACCCTTCGAGGCTCGCTCCGCTCGCGCCTCAGGGAGCGGTAGGGAACGAACACCCACGGCACCAAAGCTCAGGGAGCGGTTACGGCAGCCCCTCGGGGAACGTCGACATCGGGCCGACGGCGGGGCGTGTTGATCTGTGAGTGAGTTTTGAGTTTCTGGCCGGTCCGGAGCGACGCTTCGCGTCGCGGAGCGGCCGGCCCAGAAACTCAATGTTCGAGCGGAGGATCAACACTCCCCGCCGGCGGGTGTTGACCTGCCGTGGGTAGGTCTCGGCAGGCTCGACCGGAGACATTGGACGTTAACTGCCGGAGTGGGAATCCAGGAAGTCGTAGAGCTCGGTGTCGTCCACGCCGGGGAACGTGCCGGAAGGCAGCGGCGACAGGATGTGCGCGTGCAGCTTCGCGCTCGCCCACGCCTTGTGGGACCAGCGTCCGGCCAGCTCGCCCGCCGGACGGCGGCAGCAGTTCGCATCCGGGCACTTCGAGGTCTGCCGGTTCGTGGTCTCGCGACCGCGGAACCACTTGGCGTCGTTGAACGGCACGCCGAACGTGATCGAGAATTCCTCGGCCGAGGACGTGCCGATCTGCGTCGAGCACCAGTAGGTCCCGACCGGCGTGTCGGTGTACTGGTAGAACTCCGTCGTGCGGTTGGTGCGCTCGAAGGCGAGCCGCGCGCTCCAGTGACGGCAGACGATCTGGCCCTCCGTCGCGCCGGTCACGTCGGTCGGGAGCCGCAGTCCGTCGTTCTCGTAGCCCTTGTACAGCGCACCGTCCTCACCGACGCGCAGGAAGTGCACGGTCATGTCGAGGTGGCTCGTTGCGAGGTTCGTGAACCGCAGCGCCGCCGCTTCGTGGGTGACGCCGAACGCGTCCCGGAAGTCCTCGATCGCGAGGTTCCGCTCCGACTTCGCGGCTTTCAGGAAGTCGACGGATTGCCGTAACGGCATCAGACACGCTGCGGCGAAGTAATTGATCTCGAGGCGCTGCTTCAGGAACTCCGCGTAGCTGGCGGGCTCGTGGTGGCCGAGCAGCCGGTGGGCGAGCGCCTGGAGTGCCATCGAGCGCAGTCCGTGCCCTCCGGGGATGGAGGCGGGCGGCAGGTAGATCCGGCCGTTCTCCAGGTCGGTGACCGAGCGTGTGGAGTGCGGGAGGTCGGCGACGAAGATGAGTTCGAACCCGAGCCGCTTCGCCATGAGGCTCACCGAGCGGTGGGTGAGCGCACCGGTCGAGTGCCCGACGAGCCGCAACTGCTCCTGCGCGAGCTCCTCGATCTCGGGCACATAGTTGTCCTGCGTGCGCATGTACTGCCGGAGCTCGGTGTTCGCGCGACGCGCCTCCTCCGGGGTCGCGATGGCTTCCCGGGCACGCCGTGCGAGCTCATGGTGGAGGCCGACGAGCGCCGCGAGTGTCTCATCCGGCATCGTCCGGCTCGCCCGGATGGTGGGAAGGCCGAGCCCCGCGTACACGGCGCTGCGCTGCATCCGCTCGAGCTCGATCTCCATGGCGGCGCGGGGAGAGGGAGGCTCCGGATCGAGGAGGTTGGACACCTCGACACCGAGCGTCGAGGAGATGGATTGCAGCAGCGAGAGCCTCGGCTCCCTGCGGCCGTTCTCCATCAGTGAGAGTTGGCTGCCGGCGATCCCCACGGCGACGCCGAGCTGGTCGAGGGTCAGCCCCGCGTCGGTCCGGTAGTGGCGGATGCGCTGGCCGAGAGTCATGAGATCGGTCATGAAATCCACCATAGTGAAAGATCGGGTGTTCTTTCCACCACTTTCTTCGCAAAATATCGGCTCAAGCGCGCACCATGGAACCAGAACCGATTTTCTCAAGGAGACGGCCATGACGCTCACCGCACCGCACCGCACCGATCAGGCGACGACCGCGCAGGAAACGCACGCCGGCACCGGGACACCGGCGAACGCCCCGCACTCCGTCGTGAAGTGGGTCGAACAGATCGCGGCACTCACGAAACCGGACAACGTCGTCTGGTGCGATGGCACCGCGCACGAATTCGACGAACTCACCCACAAGATGGTTGAGGATGGAACTCTCATCCGCCTGAACCCCGACTTCCGCCCGTACAGCTTCCTTGCCAGGAGCGACCCGAAGGATGTCGCTCGCGTCGAGGCGCGCACCTTCATCTGCTCGATCGACCCCGACGAAGCCGGCCCGACGAACAACTGGCGCGACCCCAAAGAGATGCGCAAGACGTTGAAGGGACTGTTCGACGGGAGCATGCGCGGGCGCACGATGTACGTCATCCCGTTCTCGATGGGGCCGATCGGCAGCCCGTTCGCGAAGCTCGGCGTGCAGGTCACCGACTCCCCCTACGTCGTCGTGAGCACGGCCATCATGACGCGGATGGGCGCCCAGGCGCTCGACCAGATCGGGCCGAAGACGCCCTGGGTGCCCGCTGTCCACAGCGTCGGCGCCCCCTTGCTCGACGGCGCCGCGGATGTCGCCTGGCCGTCGAACGAGACGAAGTACATCAGTCACTTCCCGGAGACCCGCGAGATCTGGTCGTTCGGTTCCGCCTACGGCGGGAACGCCCTGCTCGCGAAGAAATCCTTCGCGCTGCGCATCGCCTCGGTCATGGCGCGCGACGAGGGCTGGCTCGCCGAGCACATGCTCATCCTCAAGGTGACGAACCCGCGCGGACGGGTGTTCCACGTCGCAGCGGCATTCCCATCCGCCTGCGGCAAGACGAACCTTGCGATGCTGAGGCCGTCGATCCCGGGCTGGAAAGTCGAGACGATCGGCGACGACATCGCCTGGCTGCGCCCTGGGCCGGATGGCCGGCTCCGCGCGATCAATCCAGAGGCCGGCTTCTTCGGCGTCGCGCCCGGCACCAGCCCGACCACGAATGCCACGGCGGTCGACACGATCTGGGGCAACACGATCTTCACGAACGTCGCCCTGCGCGACGACGGTGACGTCTGGTGGGAGGGCCTCACCGACAAGGCGCCAGACCACCTGATCGACTGGCAGGGGAACGACTGGTCTCCGGCATCCGGCACGCCGGCCGCCCACCCGAACTCCCGGTTCACGGTCGCCGCACGCCAGGCGCCGTCGATCGCCGACACCTGGGATGACCCGAACGGCGTCGTGCTCGACGCGATCATCTTCGGCGGCCGCAGGGCCCACAACGTTCCGCTCGTCGTCGAGGCCAGGGACTGGGAGCACGGGGTGTACATGGGGGCGACGATCTCCTCCGAGCGCACCGCTGCGGCGGAAGGCACCGTCGGCGAGCTGCGCCGCGACCCGTTCGCGATGATGCCCTTCTGCGGCTACAACATGGCCGATCACTGGTCCCACTGGCTGCGCATGGGCGAATCCCTCCGCAAGAACGCCGTGGTTCCGCGCATCTTCCAGGTGAACTGGTTCCGCAAGGGCGGAGACGGGCGCTTCCTGTGGCCCGGGTTCGCCGAGAACTCTCGCGTTCTGGCCTGGATCCTGGATCGTGTCGATGCGCAGGTTCCGGCGAAGGACAGCCCGCTCGGTCTCGTTCCGACTCCCGGCGGCATCGAGCGCTCCGGGCTCGAGGTCACCGACGAGGACTGGGACGAACTGTTCGCGATCGACCACGACGCGTGGCTTAACGAGCTCGAGGGCACCGAGAAGTTCTTCGGCACCTTTGGGAGCCGGCTGCCGGCCGCCCTCCCGCGACAGCTCGCGGACATCCGGGAGCGGCTGAGCAAGGGGTAGAACCTCCCTCGCAGGCTCGGTCGGCGCTGGGGTCGCGCAATCGCTACGCGATCGCCATAGCTCCACCGCGCGCGCCACAACGTTCCAGCCCTCGCCTTCGTCTTAGAGGGTATGAGCACCATTTCGCCGCCGCGCGTCCCCGGCCTCGCCGTGCACGCGAGAATGGAGGCAGCGCGAGGGAGGCGACCGTTGGTGAAGTCGACACGGACGAGGTCCGCGCCCGAGGAGTGGGAGCAGACCGTCGTGCGCCTTGTCGCCGAACGCGGTGATTCGCTCACACGATATGCGTACCTGATCTCCGGGAGTGCGGATGACGCCGCCGACCTGGTGCAGGACGCCCTCGTCAAGACGTTCGGCCGCCTTCGCAACGGATTCAGCGTCGCAAGCGCGGAGGCCTACGTGCGCAAGGCGATCCTCAACAGCTACCTCGACGGTGGACGCCGCAAGACGCTGTGGCGCAGAATCGCCCACCTCACAGCGCTGCCCGAGGAACAGGAATCGGCCGTCCCCGCCTCCGAGGAACGTCTCGACCTCCAGGCGCAGCTCCGCAGGCTGTCACCGCGCGAGCGCGCCTGCATCGTCCTGCGCTACTACGAGGACCTCAAGGTCGACGATGTCGCCGAGCAACTCGAGATCAGCTCCGGCGCGGTCAAGCGCTACCTGAGCGATGCATTGGCGAAACTCGCCGTATCGCTCACCAGCGAGACATCCGGCCGCGGCAACGGAGGCGATCATGCCGTTTGAGACCAGAAGGCCGACGGAGGAGGAACTTCGTTCCGCGCTGCACGGCGGCCCCGAAGTGCCGTCGACGCTCGACGCGGATGCCGTCATCAGGCGAGCGAGGAGTCACCGGCTGCCGCGGAAGATCGCCTTCGGCTCCGCCGCCGCTCTCACGGTCGCGGGGATCGTGCTCGTCGGCTTCACCGTGGCCAGGATTCCGCAGTCGGCGCTCATGTCGGCATCCGACAACGCGGGAGGTGCGGAGTCCGCCGATGCGCCGCAGCCGCGGGACCTCCAGTACGAGGGCCTGCCGGCGGAGAAGGTGAACCCGTGCGGCGGGGAACTCGCGCCGGTCGCGCCGAGTGAGAACGGCCTCATGCTCACGACGCACTTCCCGGAGGGCGCGCCGGCGGACGGCCGGCCGGTGAGCGGCACAGTGACCCTCAGCAACACGGGAACCGGTCGCGTCATCGGGTCGACGGCGGCGAGCCCCGTCATCACGCTGTCGCGGGACGGCACGGTGCTCTGGCACAGCAACGGTGCGATGATCGCGATCGCGGTCCTCGTCGACCTCGCTCCCGGCGAATCGATGGACTACCAGGTCAGCCTGACTCCGGTCGCCTGCGGTGCCCAGGACGAGCTGGGCAGCGGATTCCGGGACAACCTCCCGGCGCTTCCCGCCGGCGACTACCGCGTCTCCGCGCTCATCGACTTCGTGCCGCAGTCCGCAGATGCCGGAGGCCACCAACTCCTGGGCGGCCCGCCGCAGACTCTCACGCTGCGGCAACCGGCCGGTTAACGACGCTGTGATCACCGCCACGACATTGGGGCGGCGATCACGCGTGTGTTCCGGAGGAACCCGTTTCTGATTCAGAACACAGATCCCACCGGTCAGGGCCACCACGATAGCGAAGACGAGCCCGATCACCCAATCGGCGACCATCGCGGGTCGGGACGCCGAAGCGGTTCTACCGGCGGCGGCATCCGTTCCACTAGCTTTGGAGGAAGCTCGCGCAGCGGTGGGATCGGCGGCAGGCGCAGCAGCGGTGGGAGGTTCTAGCCCCGGGTTCAGGCAGGTTGCATACAGTGCAGATCGCACATTCACACGATGGAAGGAAACACCATGGTAAAGCAGTCCATCTTCGGGCGGATCGCCCAACTGGCGAAGGCCAACATCAACGCGCTGCTCGACTCAGCGGAGGACCCGGCGCTGATGCTCGATCAGATGGTTCGTGACTACACGAACAACATCGCCGAGGCGGAGAGCGCCATCGCCCAGACGATCGGCAATCTGCGGCTGCTCGAGCAGGATCATGCCGAGGATGTCGCCAACGCGCAGGACTGGGGCGGCAAGGCCCTCGCGGCGAGCCGCAAGGGCGATGAGCTGCGCGCGGCGGGCAACTCGGTCGACGCGGACAAGTTCGACAACCTCGCGAAGGTCGCCCTCGGGCGGCAACTCTCCGCGGAGAAGGAGGCGAAGACCGCAGAACCGACCATCGCCAGTCAGACCGCGGTCGTCGATCAGCTCAAGAAGGGCCTCGACGGCATGCGCGGCAAGCTCATGGAGCTCTCCGCGAAGCGCGACGAACTCATCGCCCGCGCCAAGACGGCCGACGCGCAGAAGCAGGTCATGGATGCCATGAAGAGCATCGACCTGCTCGACCCGACCAGCGAGATCCATCGTTTCGAGGAGAAGATCCGCCGCGAGGAGGCCAAGGTTCTCGGCCAGCAGGAGCTTGCCGCGTCGAGTCTAGACGCCCAGTTCGAGCAGCTCGCGGACTCCGACAAGGAGGTCGAGGTCGACGCGAGGCTCGCCGCGCTCAAGTCGGGAGCCGACCCTCGGCGCGCGGTGACCTCCGGCGAGTAGAACGTCGCACGGGGAAGGGGCGGCTGGGATTCTCGGTCGCCCCTTCCCCGTGTCCGGTCGATGCGACGGAAGTGATCCACGGAGCTGGGCGAGCACGCGAGAGCCGCGACTGCTGCCCGGGCCGGATGGCCGCCGTGCGGGTTCCCCCGGTCGCCTCCGAGAGTGCAGACTGGGAGTCGTGCCGTCCACATTCCTCGTCGTCCCGCAATGGCAGGGCTCCGGATCGACGCGCGCCCTCCAGTTGCAGGACGGCGCAGGCGCGATCCGCGGTGACCTCCCCAGCTCGGGAACCATCGTCATCGACACGCCCCTCGGCGCGGGCGAAAGCCTCGGCAGCGGCATCCGGCGCCTCAGTTCGCTGCAGATCGTCCGGGACCGCGTGACGGAAGCGCTCCGCGGCATCACGGATACCGTCATCACGATCGGCGGCGACTGCGGCGTCGAGCTGGCCCCGGTCTCCCACGCCCACCAGAAGCATCCAGGAGACCTCGCGCTCGTCTGGTTCGATGCCCACCCCGACCTCAACACCGCGGAGAGCTCCCCGTCGGGAGCGTTCCACGGCATGATCCTGCGCACCCTTCTCGGCGACGGCTTCGCATCGCTCGTGCCGGAGAACCCGATCGGCCGGGACAAGGTCGTCATCGCCGGTGCCCGTTCGCTCGACGATGCGGAGGCCGGCTGGATCGCAGAGCACGGCATCAGCATGATCGCACCGGGCGATGTCGACCCGACTGCGCTCGTCGATGCGATCGCCGCGACCGGGGCGAGCGCCGTCTACCTGCACATCGACCTCGACGTGCTCGACCCCGCGGAGTTCGGCTCGCTCAGCCACCCTGAGCCGTTCGGGGTGAGCGCGACGACCCTTGGCGACTCGATCCGGGCGATCAAGGCGCGATTCACTCTCGCCGGGGCGGCCATCACGGAATTCGCACCGTCATCACCGGAGGCCGCAGCGGATGACCTGCCAACGATCCTGCGGATCATCGGCGCCCTCACCGCGCCCTGAACGGCCCAGCCAGGAAACCCTCGATCTAAGCTGGGGCGCATGACTGACTCACGCATCACAGTCGACCGCGACGGACACGTCCTGCTCATCGGATTCAACCGGCCGGACAAGCGCAACGCGGCCGACCTTCGGCTCCTGCAGGAGCTCTCACTCGCCTACGGCGAGCTCGATCGCGATCCGGAGTTGCGGGCCGGCTTCGTGTTCGCACACGGCGACCACTTCACCGGCGGACTCGACCTCGCCGACGTCGGACCGCGCATCGGCGCGAGCGGCCTCGAGATGGTGCCGGAGGGCGGAATCAACCCTTGGGCGGTCGACGGGGCCGCCGTGCGCAAGCCCGTCGTCATGGCCGTTCAGGGGATGTGCCTGACGCTCGGGATCGAATTGATTCTCGCGAGCGACTTCGCCGTCGCGGCGGACTCGGCCGTGTTCGGTCAGATCGAGGTGAGTCGCGGCATCCTGCCGTTCGGTGGCGCGACGATCCGCTTCCCGCGCACCGTCGGCTGGGGCAACGCGATGCGCTGGATCCTCACCGGGGACAGCTTCGACGCGGCGGAAGCGCACCGGATCGGCCTCGTGCAGGAGATCGTGCCGCACGGCGAGCAGTACGCACGCGGGCTCGAGCTCGCACACCGGGTGGCCGCACAGGCCCCGCTGGCGGTGCAGGCGACGCTCGCGAACGCGCGGGCCGCCGTGCGTCATGGCGACGCCGCGGCGGAGGCCGGCCTTCAGCCCGAGCTCGTCAGACTGGCCGCGACCGAGGATGCCCGCATCGGCATGGCGGCGTTCCTCAGCCGCCAGCCCGCAGCGTTCGTCGGGCGGTAGGTGACCCCGGGAGGCCCCAGGCGTAGCCTCGTGGGATGACCGAATACGATCTCATCGTCATCGGAGCGGGCATCGCCGGAGAGAACGTCGCCGACCGGGCGGGGCAGGGGGGACTCTCCGTTGTGATCGTCGAGAACGAACTCGTCGGCGGAGACTGTTCCTACTGGGCCTGCATGCCGTCGAAGGCACTTCTGCGCAGCGCCGCCGCACTGCGCGCTGCGCGGAACGTCGGAGGGGCGCGAGAAGCGGTGACCGGCGAGCTGTCGGTTGCGGCCGTGTTCGCGCGTCGCGACGAGACCGTGCACTACTGGAACGACGACGGCCAGGTCGAGTGGCTGGAGTCGGCCGGCATCGCTCTGGTCCGCGGCAGCGGGCGGATCACCGCGCCTCGCGAAGTCACCGTCACCGCCCTCGACGGCACCGTGACAACCCTGTCGGCGCGGCACGCGGTCGCCGTGTGCACCGGCTCCGCGGCACTGCTCCCGGACATCCCGGGAATCGCAGACATCGAGGCGTGGACGAGCCATGACGCCACGAGCGCAAAACGGGCACCGGCCGATCTCGCGATCCTCGGCGGAGGGGTCGTGGCGGTCGAGATGGCGACGGCGTACGCGGGCTTCGGGACGACGGTCACCCTCCTGGCGCGCAGCGGGCTGCTCGGGAAGGAGGAACCGTTCGCCGGCGAGATGGTGGCGGATGCTCTCCGCGAGCTCGGCGTGTCCGTGCGGCTCGGCGTCTCTCCGGCATCCGTTCGCCGGGAGGGGTCGAACGTCGTGATCGACCTCGACGACGGGAGCACGGTCATCGCCGAGGAGTTGCTCGTCGCGACCGGGCGGGTCCCGCGCACAGGCGGCCTCGGTCTTGCGAGCATCGGCCTGAACGACGGCGACTGGCTGAGTGTCGACGACACCCTCCGCGTCGACGGCTACGACTGGCTTTACGCGGTCGGGGACGTGAACCACCGATCGCTCGTCACCCACCAGGGCAAGTACCAGGCGAGGGCTGCTGGCGATGTGATCGCCGCCCGGGCCAACGGCACTCCGGTCGACGACCGTCCGTGGGGATACCACGTCGCCACGGCCGACCACGGGGCGGTGCCGCAGGTCACCTTCAGCGACCCGGAGGTCGCTTCGGTCGGGCTCACCGAGAAAGCGGCGCGGGAGGCCGGGTTCGACATCCGGGTCGTCGACTACGACCTCGGCTGGATCGGCGGTGCGAGCCTTCAGGCGGACGGCTACCGCGGGCGGGCCCGCATGGTCGTCGACGAGAAGCGCAGGGTTGTCATCGGTGTCACCTTGGTTGGCCAGGACGTCGCGGAGATGATCCAGGCCGCGACGATCGCGGTCGTCGGCGAAGTGCCGATCGACCGGCTGTGGCACGCGGTTCCCGCCTATCCCACGATGGGCGAGGTCTGGTTGCGCCTGCTCGAGGAGTACGGAAGGCCCTAGTCAGGTCAGGCTGCCGTACACCCCCAGCAGCGCGGCGCGCTGGAGCTGAGAGCGAAGGCCATTTCTGCGCGCTGGAGCTTAGAGCGAAGGCCATTTCTGGCCTTCGCTGCGACGCCAGCGCCGAGGCCCGTCCCGGGCCTCGGGTCACTTCGCGCGCCCCCAGCGCCGAGGCCCGTCTCGGGCCTCGGTAGGCTCTCGCCCAACTCAGGTCAGGCTGCCGTACACCCCCAGCAGC
>DATCXP010000004.1:0-5929 GCA_036565765.1 Terrimesophilobacter sp. | reverse complement strand
CCCGCCGCTCGCCCTCGGCATCCTCGTGATCCTGATCGGAGCGCCGCTGAGCGCGTGGGGTTACGGAGACTCCGCCATCCTGGCGGCTGTCGTCGGTGTGAGCGTGTGCGTCCTTCTGGTCGGGTTGGGGCTCTCGAGCATCATCTCCGCAGGGTTCCCGTATCCGGCCGTCCATCCCGGCGACAGCCCGTTCGCGCAGCCTCAGTCGAGCGCGACCGGTGCGAGCTGGGTGCAGGGGCTGTCGCTGATCGGCGTGTTCGCGATCTCATCTCCCGCCGTATACCTCGGAGTTCTCGGCGTCCTGGAGGGCGGCGACTGGAACATTGCCGCTCTCCTCGTCGGCGTCGCCATCGGGCTCGTCGCGGTTGTCGGTGGCGTCCTGCTCGGCGGGATGATCTTCGATCGGCGCGCGCCCGAGCTGCTCGCGTTCACGTCGCGCTACTGAGCGCATCCGCCCCTGTGATCGAGGGCGGCGTCCCTTAAGATTGACCCATGAGCAGCACAGACACCGATCACACGGGCGGCGGAACGTCGACGCTCGACCGCGAGCTCGAGGAGCTCCTGAACCAGGAGCAGCTCGAGGAGGGCGACCACGAGCGGTTCTCGCACTATGTGCCGAAGAACAAGATCATGGAGTCCGCACTCACCGGCAAGCCGGTTCGCGCGCTGTGCGGCAAGCTGTGGACGCCCGGTCGTGATCCCGAGAAGTTCCCGATCTGCCCGACCTGCAAAGAGATCTACGAGAAGATGAAGAAGTAGGGCGTTCGGTTCACCAGGTTGCGCTGCCTCTGCGACTCGGCTCGCGCCTCGACGCGTTCGCCAGTTGCGCCATGTTGCCGGTGCGCGACGCTGACATCCGCGATGTGGCGCAACTCGTCACGATCTGGCGCGACCAGGGAGAGTTGCCGGCGCGCGGGTTGTGGACAACTCGAGACGCACTGCTCTCCGGATGCGGCATCCTGCTTGCGTGAATCGACGCGTTGAGCTGCCGGAACCGTTCCGCGTTCTGCCGTTCTCCGCGCGCGCTGCGCTGGAGAATGGAGTTACCCCCGGCCGTCTGCGAGCAGCAGACCTCGATCATCCGTTCCATGCGGTTTTCCAGGTGATCAGAGAACCTCGCGATCTGCGCTGGCTTTGCCGTGCCTATCAGGAGCGCATGAATCCAGCGCACTGCTTCAGTCACGCGACCGCGGCCGAACTCTACGGACTGCCGCTCCCGCAATATGTCGCGCGCGCTGGCCCCGTGCACGTCTCGGCGATGGCTCCGGCGCGCGCTCCGTATGGGACTGGAGTCGCAGGGCACCGATTGGCCCCGGAGCGATGGTCGCGGCGCGAATTGGTGCTGCGCGACGAGGAGACGTACGAGCTCTTCGGCTTTCCGACCGCTGCACCCGAGTTCGTGTGGGCGCAACTGGCCGACGCCCTCGACGTGGATGACCTCGTGGCACTCGGCGACGCCATCGTCGGCGGTATCGTCAACCCCGACATCCGGAAGACTGGCCCGCTGAGCACGGTCGACAGCCTGAGGGAGATGCTCCGAGTGCACAGCGGATGCCGGGGCGCCAAGCCGATGTCGGCTGCGATCGATCGTATTCGGGTCGGCTCCATGTCGCGGCCGGAGTCACTTCTGCGAGTCCTGCTGGTGCGCGCCGGGTTGCCGGAGCCGGTGCCGAATCGCCGCGTGTACGACCCGGGTGGGCATCTGCTCGCGATGCCTGATCTGTGCTGGCCCGAGCATCGCGTTCTGGTCGAGTATCAAGGTGATGGTCACCGCTCGAGGACGACCTTCCGCGCTGATATCACGCGGATCGAGGAGTACTCGGATGGCGATTGGTCTGCACTTCAGGCCAGCGCAGATGACGTCTTCGAGGATCCGAATCCGTTCATGGCGCGCGTCTGGCGCCGTCTCACGTCACGCGGATGGAACCCAGGACGTCGCCAGTTGCGCCAGGTTGCAGGTGCGAGACGCTGACATCCGCGATGTGGCGCAATTCGCGGCGGCCGGCAGGCGACTGCGCGACCTACTCGTAGACGGTGGGGATGACCGGCTCGCCACGCGCGAGACGGAACGCGTCGAGGGGAAGCTCGGCGATCGCGGCGGCACAGTGCTCGCGGGCGAGGGCGGTGCCGGCAGCTCCGAGATAGCGCCGGTCGGCTTCGCCGCCGGTGATGAGAGGTACCAGCAGCGGGCGGCCGGCATCCGGCCTCGCCTCGTCGGACGGCCCGTTCTCGACGTGCAGGACCTCGGTGGTCGCAAGCCCCGATCCGTTCAGCAGTCGCACCGGGTACTTGCGCCCGCCGATCGACTTCTTGGCCGTGGACGTCTTCGCAACCGGGATCCACTTCCCGTCGTCGTCGACGTGCGCGACCAGCTTGTAGACCATCCCAGCGGTCGGTGCGCCCGACCCGGTCACGACCGAGGTGCCGACGCCGTAGGAGTCGACCGGCGCGATGCGCAGCGCCGCAATCGCGTACTCGTCGAGGTCGCTGGTGACGGTGATCTTCGTGTTCACGGCGCCGAGGCCGTCGAGCTGCTTGCGCACGGCGGCCGCCTGTCCAGGGAGGTCACCGCTGTCGATGCGCACCGCGCCGAGCTCGGTTCCTGCGACACGTACGGCGAGGTCGACGGCGGCCGTCACGTCGTAGGTGTCCACGAGAAGCGTCGTGTCCGGTCCGAGCGCGGCGACCTGGGCGCGGAAGGCGTCCTCCTCCGTGTCGTGCAGCAGGGTGAACGAGTGCGCCGCCGTCCCCATGGTCGGGATGCCCCAACTGCGCCCGGCCTCGAGGTTGCTCGTCGCGCTGAAACCGGCGATGTAGGCCGCGCGGGCCGCAGCGACCGCGCCGCGCTCCGTTGCGCGACGGGAGCCCATCTCGGCGAGAGGACGGCCGTCCGCAGCGCTCACCATTCGGGCAGCAGCGCTCGCGACGGCCGAGTCGTAGTTCAGCACGCTCAGGGCGAGCGTCTCGAGCATGACGGCCTCCGCGAACGTACCCTCGACGATCAGCACGGGCGAGCCGGGGAAGTACAGCTCTCCCTCCGCATAGCCCCACACGTTCCCGCCGAAGCGATAGTCGGCGAGCCAGTCGAGCGTCTCGGCATCCACGACCTCGTTCTCGCCGAGCCAGGCGATCTCGTCGGGGCCGAAGCGAAAGTCGGCGATCTGCTCGAGGAGCCGGCCGGTCCCGGCGACGACACCGTAGCGGCGGCCGCTCGGCAGATGGCGCGCGAAGACTTCGAAGACGGATCGGCGACCGGCGGTCCCTGCCTTCATGGCCGCATCGACCATCGTGAGTTCGTAGCGGTCAGTGAGGAGGGCGCTGGTCACACGGAAAGCCTACCGACCGGCAGACGCCGGATCGTCCCTGGGTTCGCTAAACTCGGATACCGTGACCGACGCACCGATTGGGATTTTCGACTCCGGCGTCGGCGGGCTCACGGTGGCTCGCGCGATCATCGACCAGCTGCCGAACGAGTCGATCGTCTACGTCGGCGACACTGCGCACTCGCCATATGGCCCGAAGCCCATCGCACAGGTGCGCGAGTATGCCCTGGCTGTGATGGATGATCTGGTCGCCCAGGGCGTGAAACTCCTCGTGATCGCATGCAACACTGCCAGCGCGGCCATGCTGCGCGATGCGCGCGAGCGCTTCACCGATGGGTACGGCATCCCGGTGGTCGAAGTCATCCAGCCGGCCGTCCGCGCCGCTGTGCGCCAGACCCGCAATAACCGGGTCGGTGTGATCGGAACCGTCGGGACGATCAAGTCGAAGGCCTACGAGGATGCGTTCGCCGCGGCATCCGAGATCGAGGTGTTCGGCGAGCCCTGCCCGCGGTTCGTCGAATTCGTCGAGGCAGGGGTGACCTCCAGCCCCGAGCTGTTCCGGGTCGCCGAGCACTACCTCGCCCCGCTCAAGTCCGCCGGGATCGACACCCTCGTGCTCGGCTGCACCCACTACCCGCTCATGTCGGCGGCGATCCAGTTCGTCATGGGCAGCAACGTCAAGCTCGTCTCGAGTGCAGAGGAGACCGCGTACGACGTGTTCCGGATGCTCGTGAAGCACGAGCTGCTGCGCCAGTCGCCAGAACCGCCGAGCTACCGCTTCGAGGCGACCGGCGACAGCAAGACAGAGTTCACGACCCTGGCCAGGAGGTTCCTGGGCCCGGAGGTCTCCGCCGTGCAATTGGTGGAGACCGGATTTCCCACGAGTGCAGAGGAACCCGCCTGATGACCGACATCCGCAAGGACGGCCGTACCGCAGACCAGCTCCGCGACGTCACGATCGAGCGTGGCTGGAGCGAACAGGCGGAGGGAAGCGCGCTCATATCTTTCGGCCGCACGAAGGTGCTCTGCACGGCATCCTTCACGAACGGCGTTCCGCGCTGGATGGCCGGGAAAGGCAAGGGCTGGGTCACCGCGGAGTACTCGATGCTGCCGCGCTCCACGAACGAGCGCATGGACCGCGAGTCGGTGAAGGGCCGCATCGGCGGCAGGACTCATGAGATCTCGCGCCTGATCGGGCGGTCCTTGCGCGCCGTCGTCGACATGAAGGCGCTCGGCGAGAACACGATCGTGATCGACTGCGACGTGCTGCAGGCGGACGGGGGCACCCGCACCGCGGCGATCACAGGCGCCTATGTCGCGCTCGCCGACGCACTCGAGTGGGGCCGGTCGAAGCACTTCATCGGCAAGAACTCGAAGCCGCTCATCGACAGCGTCGCGGCCGTGAGCGTCGGGATCATCGACGGCATTCCTATGCTCGATCTGGCATACACCGAGGATGTCCGGGCAGAGACCGACATGAATGTCGTGGTCACCGGGCGCGGCCTGTTCGTCGAAGTGCAGGGAACTGCTGAGGGCGCCCCGTTCGACCGCAAGGAGCTCGATGCTCTGCTCGATCTCGCGCTCGGCGGCACGGCGACACTGACCGGGATGCAGTCGTCGGCCCTGCATGCTTCGGCACCGGACGCTTGACGGGTCACGCATGAAGCTCGTCCTCGCCACGCACAACGCCCACAAGGTGGAGGAGCTGCGACGCATCCTCGGCCCCCGCCTGGACGGGATCGACCTCGTCGGCTACGACGGCCCGGAGCCGGTCGAGGACGGGGAGACGTTCCAGGAGAACGCGCTCATCAAGGCGCGGGCTGCCTTCGCGCACACCGGCCTGCCGACGATCGCTGACGATTCCGGCATCTGCGTCGTCGCACTGGGCGGCGCCCCGGGCATCCACTCGGCGCGGTACGCGGGAACGCGCGTCGACGCCGACAATGTCGCCCATCTGCTTGCCGAGCTGGGTGACGAACAGGATCGTCGCGCCGACTTCTGCTGTGCGGCCGCCTTCGTCGCCGAGGACTTCGAACACGTCGAACTCGGCGTGTGGACCGGCACCGTGCTGCACGAGCCCACCGGCAGCCACGGGTTCGGCTATGACCCGATCTTCCGCCCCGACGGGTATGACGTCGCCTCCGCAGAGCTCACCGCCGACGAGAAGAACGCGATCAGCCACCGCAGCCGAGCCTTCGCCCAGCTCATTCCCGTCGTGCGCGCGCGACTGTCGAGATCGACAATCGTTCCTGGCCTTCACAGCGAATGATCGTCGACCGGACGAAGCGGTACGCCTCGGCGCCATCACTCGTCCGATCGACCCCCCTTCGGCAGTTACGCAGAGATTCGATACGCCGATCCCCATGACGCGGTCGCTCGATCGCGACCGCCTCAGTGAACCGCCCGCTGTGTTGCCGTACCGTTGAAGGGTGAGCCATCACCACCACCTGAGTGCGAACCGCACCCGCCTGTCGATCGTGCTCGGCATCGTCGGGGCTGTGCTCGTCGTCGAGGTTCTCGGTGCTCTGTTCACCGGCTCGCTCGCGCTGCTGGCGGATGCCGGTCACATGTTCTCCGACACGATCGGCCTCGCGGTCGCGCTCGCC
>DATCXP010000001.1:0-20216 GCA_036565765.1 Terrimesophilobacter sp. | reverse complement strand
TTGGGCGGAACCACAAGAACTCTTCGCCAGCCGTCCCGGTCATCAGAGTGCCCGGTGAGCGGACGCGATGCCGATCAGGGGTAGAGGCCCCGGATGACGTGGGCCTCGACGACCCGTTGCACCGCGAGTGTCGTCGCGGCCCCGCGCAGGGAGAGGTCGCGCTCCTTCGCGTAGTCGTGCACGCGGTTCCAAGCGCCGATCATGCGCTCCTCGAGGCGCGACTCGACCTCATCCTCACGCCACCAGTAGGCCTGGTTCGCCTGCACCCACTCGAAGTAGGAGACGATCACGCCACCCGCATTCGCGAGGATGTCCGGCACGACGATGCAGCCGCGTCGTTCGAGGATCGCGTCGGCACTCGGCGTCGTCGGGCCGTTCGCGCCCTCGACGATGACCTTCGCCTTGACCCGCGAGGCGTTCTCCTCGTGGATGACCCCCTCGACGGCCGCGGGGATGAGCAGGTCGACCGCGAGTTCGAGGAGCTCTCCGCCCTCGAGCGCGTCGGCGCCCGCGAACCCGACGACGCTCCCGGTCTCATCGACGTGGGCACCGAGCTTCGCGATGTCGAGACCTGACTCGCGGTACACGCCGCCGTACTCGTCGCTCACCGCAACGACCGTGAGCCCGGCCTCGAACGCGAACTGGGCCGCGCCGCGACCGACCTTGCCGAAGCCCTGAACGGCTGCGGTCGATCTCGCCGGGTCGATCCCGTTGTCGCGCAGCGCGGCGAGCGCGATGTGCACGACGCCCTCTGAGGTGGAGGTCGCTCTCCCGAGCGATCCGCCGATGCTGATCGGCTTGCCGGTGACGACGGCGGGGATCGAGTAGCCCTTGTTCATGGAGTAGGTGTCCATCATCCAGGCCATGGTCTGCTCGTTGGTCCCGACATCCGGTGCCGGGATGTCCGTATCGGGCCCGATGATCGGCATGATCTCGCTCGTGTAGCGGCGGGTGACGCGCTCGAGCTCGCGCATCGAGTACTGGCGCGGGTCGATCGTGACCCCGCCCTTCGCTCCGCCGTACGGCACGTCGAGCAGTGCGCACTTCCAGGTCATCCACATCGCGAGCGCACGCACCTCGTCGATGTTCACGTGCGGGCTGTAACGCAGGCCGCCCTTGGCAGGGCCTCTGGCGAGGTTGTGCTGCACGCGGTATCCGGTGAGCACTTCGATACTGTCGTCGTCGCGGCGAAGCGGGATGCTCACGGTGAGTTCCCGGCTCGCATTCGCGAGAATCGCGTACATTCCGGGGTCGCAGCCGAGCAGGTCGGTCGCTTCTCTCAGTCGCGTTCTCGCGTCCTCGAGCGGGGTGGATGCCGGAACGGCCACGGTGACTCCTTCGTCATCAGTCTGGATCGGGCCCTACCGGATCTCCCGCGTGCGAGCCCCCACCAGCGTGCCATGGATCGGCTGCAAGTTCACTGATCCTGACGCAGCTTTGGCACCGTCTCCGCCACGGTTTTCGCAGGATTCCGGATGCCGATTGCGGAAATCACACCGCCGAGGATGAGCAGCCCCGCCGTCACCCACAGCCCACGGTGCAGGCCGGCGACATCGAGCGATCCCGCGACGATGATCCCGAGCATCGCGATCGCGACGAGCCCGGCCACACGGGCGACGGCATTGTTGATCGCAGAACCGATGCCGGACTGCCGCTCGCTGATCGAGCCCAGGATGGCCGCCGTGAGCGGTGCGACCGTGATCGACAGGCCGAGGCCGAACAGCAGGATGCCGGGAAGCAGCTGGAGCCAGTAGTTGACGGGCGCGGTGACCGTGAGCATGAGCAGGTGCCCGACCCCGGCGAGGATCGGGCCGACCGTCATGAACAACCGGGGACCGTACTTGCCGGAGAGCCCGCCGAAGTACGACGACAGGAGCATCAGGATGGCCGTGACCGGCAGCGCGGCGATCCCGGCGACCGTCGCGGGATATCCGCCGGTCTGCTGCAGGAACACCACGATCAGGAAGCCGCTCATGGACAGCGCACCGTAGATGAAGAGGGTGGCGAGATTGCCTGCCGCGAAGTTGCGGACCCGGAACAGCGCGAGCGGCATCATGGGCTGCTTCGCGGTCGCCTGCCGCCAGAGGAACGCGGCGAAGGCGATCACCCCGACCACCATCGGGAGCCAGATGACCGGGCTTCCCCATCCGTAGTTCCGCTGCTCGATGAGCGAGAACACCGGCGCCCCGACGCCGACGATCGCGAGCACCGCGCCGACATAATCGACGACGGCGCCCGGTTCACGCGCATCGCGTTGTTCGAGCTTCATCAGCAGGAACAGCGTGACGGCGATCGGAAGGACGTTGATCGCGAACACGAGCCGCCAGGAGAGCAGGTCGACGAACGCCCCGCCGACGACCGGCCCGGCGATGAACGCGGCACTGGTCCACGCGGTCCAGGAGCCGATCGCCTTCGCCTGCGGCGCCCCCCGGAACGCGGACATGATGATGGCGAGCGAACTCGGAACGAGCAGCGCTCCTGCGATGCCCTGAATTCCGCGGCTGACGATGAGGATCTCCGCGTTCGGGGCTATCGCGCACAGGAGCGAGGCGATCCCGAAGCCCCACAGCCCGGTACGGATGATGACGATCCGCCCGTAGACGTCGGAGAGGGAGCCCGCGACGAGGATGAGGGCGCCGAGGGTGATGAGGTAGGCGTCGACCGTCCACTGCTGGGTGGTCAGGCCGCCGCCGAGTTCGCGGCTGATGGCCGGCAGCGCCACGTTGATGACGGAGCCGTCGAGGAAGGCGACGAAGGACGCGAGGATGGCGATCGCGAGAACGAGCCGTTGTTGGCGTGTCATGCCCCTAGTCAACACCCGATGGGCCGGAATTCAACTCGCGTTCTGGGCGACCTCCCGCGCGACGGTGTCCGCGAGCAGGCGTGTGGCGAGCGGACGGAAGTGCCCGAGGACCGGCAGGCGGATGTTCTTCGCACCCGCCAGTTCGCTTCCGCCGGGAATGTGCGGATCGAACTCGGAGTAGATGGAGGTGATCCGCGCATTCGGCTCCAGCTTCCCGGCGAGCAGCGCCAGCGTCGGTTCGGTCGGTGCGAAGGCGCGGATGGTGCGGAAGGGAATGAAGCGCGCGTACGCGGATCCGCCGAAGGGGGTGTTGATCGCCACGAGCCGATCGATGCGGCCGTGAAGGTCGTCGATGGTCATGAGATGTTTTCCGACCAGCCCGCCCTTGCTGTGCGCGAGCAGGATGACGCCGCGGAGCCCCTCCCCGGCGAGAAGGCGCGCGACGATGGCTGCGGCATCCGGGACACTCGAACGGTTGTAGCCGAGCTGCCTGATCACGTGAACCGGATGCCCGTCGCGGTTCAGCCGATCGGCGACGGGTTTCAGGAACTGCCAGGTCTCGTACACGCCGGGAAGCAGCACGATCGGAGCCCGCTGACCTTCGGCGTAGCGGTCGGGAACCCGCCGAGCCAGGACATTGCGCACCTGCCACCACAACACGAACAGATAGTCGAGCACCCAGGCGACCGTTCTACGCATCCGTGCCGCCCGGCGCTTTTGCGCTGCCGCCCTTCGCGTGCTCCGCGATCGCCTCGGCGACCGAGACCGGGTCGGTGAACATCACGACGTGCGGGCCGATCACCTCGACGAGCGAGCCCCGCGGAATCAAACCGGCGACCCGGCGCGACCACACCGCCGGGACGATGACATCCCCATCTCCCCGCATGACCAGCGTGCGGGCACGGATGTCGCCCAGCCGGTCTTCGATCCGGTCGCCGAGGAGGTGCGGAACCTGCTTCAGGAAGTACGGGATGCCGCAGCGCACGACGTAGTCCGCCAGGGCGATGAGCTTCATCCGGAGGGGTTCCCGCCAGATGTCGCTCAGGAGTCTTGCGACCGCGACACCCGGCGAGCGGAATTCCGGACACATGGTCGGCGCCATCAGCACGATACGGTCGCTCACCTCGGGGAAATCGACTGCGAGTCTCGAGACGACCTGACTGCCCATCGAATGGCCGACGAGCACGGGATTGGCGAGTTCGGACTCGCGCAGGACATGACCGAGAACCGCAGCATGGTCGGCGATCGTCACATCTCGCCTCGGGTTCGGCGCGGAGCCGTACCCGGGGAGGTCGACGAGGTAGACGCTCCCGATCTTCGCAAGCTCGGCCGCCACCGGCTGGAAGTAGCGGCTCGACACACCGATACCGTGAACGAGCACGAAGACCGGACCGATCGCGGCACTCGACGGGTACCGCCGAATGACGACATCGAGGTCGTCGTACTGCCGGCGGCTCGTGAAGTAGGCCGCGCCCCGCGCCTTCCTCGACCGATAGCCGGACTCGGCGACCGGGCCGCGGCGGGAGCGCAGCATCAGGCGGGAGCGCAGCATCAGAGCTGCCCGACGCTCGTGAGCCGGATGACCGCCACGCCCTGCTCCGCGGACTCCGCGAGGTCAACGGTCGCGCCGATGCCCCAGTCGTGGTCCCCTGCCGGGTCGGCGAAGATCTGGCGGACTGTCCAGGCCGTCGGCCCCTCCTCGATCATGAGCATGGCGGAGCTGCGCGCGTCGGCGTCCGTTCCGATCGAGTCGTGTTCGGCATAGTAGGCGTCGAGAGCCTCGCCCCAGCGCTCGGCATCGAAGCCGGATTCCACATCCAGCTCCCCGAGTGCGTCGGCGTCGTCGAGGGCCGCCAGCTGCACGCGCCGGAACAGTTCGTTCCGCACGAGCACGCGGAACGCCCGGCGGTTCGTGAGCACGGAGGGCGGGGGCGGCGGGACGACAGGCTCATCGCCGTGCTTCGGTTCGAGATCCGCCGGGTGGCTCAGCTCCTCCCACTCGTCGAGCAGGCTCGAGTCCACCTGCCGCACGAGTTCTCCCAGCCACTCGATCAGGTCCCGCACCTCTTCGGTCTTCGCGGCATCCGGGATCGTCTGCCGGGCGGCGCGGAACGCGTCGGACAGGTAGCGCAGCAGCAGCCCCTCCGAACGGTTCAGCTTGTAGAAGCCGACGTACTCGTTGAACGTCATCGCCCGTTCGTACATATCCCGCACGACCGATTTCGGGCTCAGTTCGAAGTCGGCGGCCCACGGCTGCGAGGCTCGGTAGGTGGCGAAGGCTGCGTCGAGGAGCTCCTCGAGTGGCTTCGGGTAGCTGACACTCTCCAGCAGCTCCATGCGCGCGTCGTACTCGATGCCCTCGCTCTTCATCGCCGCGACAGCCTCACCGCGGGCGCGGAACTGCTGCTCCGAGAGGACGGGTCGCGGGTCGTCGAGTGTCGCCTCGATGACCGACACGACATCGAGCGCATAGCTCCCCTCTCGCCCTGAGCCTGCCTGCCCTGAGGAAGTCGCGAAGCGACTGTCTCGAAGGGTCGAAGGGGAGGGGTCGAGAAGATCGATGACCGCGAGCGCGAACGGCGAGAGCGGCTGGTTGAGCGCGAAGTTCGGCTGCAGGTCGACGGTGAGGCTCATCCGCCCTTCGGCATCCTGCTGCACGATCTCCGCGGTTCGCAGCGTGCGGTAAATAGAGAGCGCCTGGCGCGCAAGGTCCCGCTGCCGCGACCGCGGCTCGTGGTTGTTCTCGATGAGCTCGCGCAACTCCGCGAACGCATCTCCTCCGCGGCCGATGACGTTGAGCAGCATCGCGTGGCTCACGCGCATGCTCGACACGAGCTTCTCCGGGTCTGCGGCTACGAGACGGTTGAAGCTCGGCTCCCCCCAGGAGACGAAACCCTCTGGAGCCTTCTTGCGCACGACCCGCTTGAGCTTCTTCGGATCGTCCCCGGCCTTGGCGACGAGCCTGGCGTTCTCGGTCTCGTGCTCCGGCGCCTGCACGACGACGGTTCCCGCCGTGTCGAAGCCCGCGCGGCCGGCCCGGCCCGCGATCTGGTGGAATTCGCGCGCGTTCAGCTGACGCATCCGGATGCCGTCGAACTTCGTGAGCGCGGTCAGGAGAACCGTGCGGATCGGGACGTTGATGCCGACGCCGAGCGTGTCGGTCCCGCAGATCACGCGCAGCAGGCCGCGCTGGGCGAGCTGCTCGACGAGCCTGCGGTACTTCGGCAGCATGCCGGCATGGTGCACGCCGATGCCGGCGCGGATGAGCCGGGACAGCGTCCTGCCGAAGTTCGTCGTGAACCGGAAGTCGCCGATGAGGTCCGCGATGGCGTCGCGTTGCTCGCGGTCCACGATCTTCACGCTCGTGAGCGCCTGCGCCCGCTCGAGCGCTGCCGCCTGCGAGAAGTGCACGATGTAGATGGGCGCCTGGTCGGTCTTGAGCAGCTCCTCGACAGTCTCGTGGATAGGCGTCGTCACGTAGTAGAAATGCAGAGGCACCGGCCTCTCGACCCCCGTGACGCTGGCCGTCGGCCGGCCGGTTCGCTCGGTGAGGTCCTTCGCGAGCCAGTCCACCAGCCCAAGTGTCGCCGACATCAGCAGGAACTGGGCGCGCGGCATCCGGAGCAGTGGCACCTGCCAGGCCCAGCCTCGCTCCGGGTCCGCGTAGAAGTGGAATTCGTCCATGACGACGATATCGACCGGGGTGTCCTCGCCGTGGCGCAGGGACAGGTTCGCGAGGATCTCCTGGGTGCAGCACACGATCGGCGCATCCGGGTTCACGCTCGAGTCACCCGTGACCATTCCGACATTCTCTGCCCCGAACACCTCGACGAGGGCGAAGAACTTCTCCGAGACGAGCGCCTTGATCGGCGCGGTGTAGAAGCTGCGCTTGCCGCCGCAGAGCGCCGCGAAGTGGGCGGCGACCGCGACCAGCGACTTCCCGGTTCCGGTCGGGGTGCTCAGGATGACGTTCGAGCCGGATACCAGCTCGATGATCGCCTCCTCCTGGGCCGGGTAGAGGGTGAAGCCCTCTGCCGATGCCCAGTCGACGAACCCTTCATAGACGAGATCCGGGTCGTCGGTCTCTGTGATCTTCACGCTTAACCGTCGCACACCCGTGCGGCCCTGCGCGCCGCGCGTACGCTGGGAGCATGCCCCAGCAGACCTCGGGCGCACCGACCGCGACCGCCGCCCTCGGTCCGGCGCGCCGAAGGGCCGCCTTCGCCGGCCTCGCCTCTGCGGCCGCGGGCATCGGGGCTGCTGAGCTCGTCGCCGTGGCGATCGCCCCCCGGTCCAGCCCGCTCTTCGCGGCGGGAGCGCTCGTTGTCGATCTCGCGCCGCCGTGGCTCAAGGAGGGCGTCATCCGGATCGTCGGCACGGCCGACAAGGCCGTCATCATCGGTTCGGTCGCGCTTCTCGTTGCGGTTCTGGCGGCACTGGCCGGCTTGCTCGAACGGTCGCGGCCACCGTGGGGGCGCGTGCTCCTCGGTGCCGTCGGTGCCCTCGGGCTCGTGGCCGCGACGACGCGGGCGGACGCCTCGATGCTCTCCGCGGTTCCCTCCCTCGTGGCGATCGGGGTCGGGGTCGCCTGTCTGGCCGTGCTGACCCGGCAGTCCGCCGCCGCCGGCGCGGAGAAGAACCCTGGCGGCGTTGCGCGGCGCACCTTCCTCGTCACGAGCGGCCTTGCTGCCGGCCTCGGGATTCTGGCGGCGGTGGCCGGACGCGTCACGGCATCCGGAATCCAGGCGGTCGAAGCCGCCCGTCGCAGGTTCACGCTCCCGGCCGCCGCCGTGGCGGCCCCGGCCGTGCCCCCCGGCGCCGTGCTCGATGTCCCAGGCATCACGCCGCTCATCACCGCGAACGAGGCCTTCTACCGCATCGACACCGCCCTTCTCGTCCCGTCGATCGATCCGGCGGACTGGTCGCTCACCGTGACCGGGATGGTCGAGCGTGAGGTCACGATCAGCTTCAAGGAGCTGCTCGCCCTGCCGCTCGAGGAGAGTTACACGACTCTTGCCTGCGTCTCGAACTACGTCGGCGGCGACCTCATCGGCAACGCGCTGTGGCTCGGCTATCCGATTCGCCACCTGCTCGCGAGGGCGCGGCCGAGGGCGGGCGCCGACATGGTGCTCTCGCGCAGCGTCGACGGCTTCACCGCCGGGACGCCGCTGGCGGCGCTCACCGACGATCGCAACGCGATCCTGGCGGTGGCTATGAACGGGTCGCCACTGCCGGCCGAGCACGGCTTCCCGGTGCGCATGGTCGTGCCCGGGCTCTTCGGATACGTCTCCGCGACGAAGTGGGTCACCGAATTGAAGGTCTCGACCTTCGCCAGGGAGTCCGCCTACTGGACGCAGCGGGGCTGGAGCGAACGCGGACCGGTGAAGCTCTCGTCACGCATCGACACCCCGCGCGATGGACGCGGGGTCCAGGCAGGTCGTGTCGTCGTCGCGGGGGTCGCCTGGGCGCAGTACATCGGCGTGTCGCGCGTCGAGGTGCGCATCGACGACGGCGACTGGGTCGACGCGGAGCTCGCCGACGCGATCTCGGCCGACACCTGGCGCCAATGGTCGCTGCCGTGGGAGGCCGCGGCCGGCCGGCACACCCTGACGGTCCGGGCGACTGATGCGAGGGGAAGGCTGCAGATCTCGGACTACGCGGATGTCGTCCCCGACGGGGCGACCGGGCTGCACTCGATCGTCGTCGACGTCGGCTGACCGGGCCGCCCGGAAGCGATCAGGTCGGGCGCAGTGCCGCTCACTTGCCGTGGCGCTCGGCAACCCTGGCATAGGCGTCGAGCACGTAATCCCAGAACCCGTCGACGTCGAGCTTGACCGGCACGAGGGCGTTGGGGATCGCCGAGCGGAAGTCGGTGACGGTCATGCCCGCAGTCCACCGGCCCTCCGTCTCGATCTCGACGCGCGCAGTCTCGCTCGTGAACAGGTCTGGCCGGCTCAAGTAGGCGACCGCGCACACGTCGTGGACGGCCTGACCGCCCCAGTCGGGGTCCTGCGGGTCGCTCCAGAAGGTTGCGAGCGGTACGACGAGTTCCCGCCCGAGCGGGCCGAGCGCGAGCATCCGCTTCCGGATGGCGTCGGTCACGAGCGCCTGCAGCGTGAGGTCGAGCCCGACCATCACGACCTGCCAGCCGGCTGCGAAGACCTCCGCCGCAGCCTCGGGGTCCGCGTAGATGTTGAACTCGGCCGCCGGGGTGGTATTTCCTCGCGTGAAAGATCCGCCCATGATCACGAAGGATGCCGCCCACCGCGCCACGCGCGGCTCCTTGCGGAGCGCGAGGGCCACGTTCGTCATGGGACCCGTCGCGACCAGATGGATCTCACCCGGCGCCGCACGCAGCGTCTCGATGATCAGGTCGATCGCGTCGGCGCTCTCCAGCGGCAGGGTCGCCGCGGGCAGGATCACATCGCCGAGTCCCCCGACACCGTGCACCTGGGCGGCGTTCTTCGCCTCCCGCACCAGTGGCCCGGCCGCGCCGGCCGCCACCGGGACGCCAGGGAATCCGAGGTACTCGCGAAGTTCGAGCGCATTGCGCGTCGTGTTCTCCAGCACGACGTTGCCGCCGACCGTCGTGACCGCGACCAGCTCGAGCCCGGGATCGCCGTGGGCGAGCAGGAGGGCGAGCGCATCGTCGAGCCCCGGGTCGCAGTCGAGCAGCAGCTTCTTCGCGGTCATTCCACAAGCCTAGGGGCCGCCGCGCAGCCGCGGTCAGCGCAGTGCGGCACCCTGCTGGCCGGCGATCGCGAGCACGCAGAAGAAGCCGACCGCGGTGATGACGCAGAACAGCACGGCGAGCGTCAAGAGCCGTGGCCGTCTCGGCCGCACGAGGAGACGAACCACGATCATGGCGAGGTACAGCACGGCGATCGAGATCGCTCCGGTCCAGGCGACGGCCGGGTCGATCGAGGTCAACAGGAGCAGGAGTCCGCCGCAGACGGCGGTCAGGATGCCTCCGACCAACAGCCAGACGAGCCCGTTCGAGGTGCGCAGCGCAGGCTGGTCGATCATGCGCGTCGGGTCGATCCTCTCCTCGCCCTTCGCATCTCGGTCCGGCATCCGGATCGCCTCCTCGTGTTCAGCGAACACCCTGCCATACCTCCGAGCGTACGCGCGCCGTCGGTAGAATTGCAGAATGCAGCCAGGGCAGTGCGGCACGGTATGAACAGCCACCGCATGGACCCGGTGAGGTGCTGACCGCATGGTCGTTGTCCTCATTCTCGGCCTGCTGTCGAGCCTGTTCTACGGAGCATCGGACTTCCTCGGCGCACTGACCGCCCGCCGCCTCACCGTGCTGAAGGCGAGCGTCGCCGTCTACGCGGCCGCGACCGCCACTGCCGGCGTGGCCTTGGCGTTCGTTCCCTGGTCGTTCGGCGAGCGCGCGCTGTGGTCGGGAATCGCCGCCGGGGTGCTGGCGACGGTGGGAATGGTGACGTTCTACGCAGCTCTCGCCATCGGCCCGATGAGCCTGCTCGCCCCTCTCATCGCGCTCATCCAGACGGCGATCCCGGTCGCGGTCTCCGCAACGACCGGGAGTCCGCTCTCGCCCATCGTCTGGTTCGCCATCGTGCTGGCCCTCGTGGCGACGATGCTCATCTCGGTGCCGGCGGGAGCAGCCGTCACGCGGATCACGGCACACGGTGGCGTGCTCGCCCTCGTGTCTGGCGTGACACTCGGCCTTTCCGTCGTCGCCCTCGACTTCGCGCCGGCGGAATCCGGAATCTTCCCCGCGTTCCTCGATGTCGGATGCGGTCTGGTCCTCCTTCTGCCGCTCATGGCGTTCCGGAGAGCGCGCGGCCGGCTGGCCTGGCTAGGAGAGTCGGACTCTCCCGACCCTGCTCCCACCGACGCTCCTCCGGTACTCCTCCTGACGCCGACACGGGCCGCGATGATGAGCGCGGCGTCGGGCATTCTGCTCGGCGTCGGCAACATCCTGCTCGTGGTCGCGCTGCACACCGGCAATCTCGCGGTGGTCGCGGTGCTCGTGAGCCTGTACCCACTGGGCACTGTGCTTCTCGCAAGGCTGGTGCTGGGCGAGCGCCTGTCCCGCCCCCAGCTCGGCGGCGTCGCACTCGCGGTCGTCGCCGCCATCATGCTGGGCGTCTCCTAGCGGCCGGTAGAATCATTCGGTGATCATCGAGAAGCGGGCGTGAACGGCCTGCCATCAGAGCCGGAGCCGGGCGGCATAGCTCCTCGCGACCTCGAAACCGTTCTGCGGGTTCTCGCCGCCATGGACGAACTCGACGAGGAGCATCCCGACTTCGTGACGGTGCGCCAGGCCACCGCCCGGATGTTCAAGGCCGTCAAGAAGAACCGGCGGCTCGAGAAGCGCGCCGACATCGCCGAGGCGGATCGCGCCGTCGTCGCGGCGACAGCGACCGGCGCGCCGGACCGCATCGACGACGAGACGCGCGGCATCCCGCTCTCCACCTCGGTCGAAGCGCCGATCGCCGGCACCCTGCTGAAGTCGCGCGCCTGCTACATCTGCAAGAAGCACTACACGCAGGTCGACGCGTTCTACCACCAGCTGTGCCCGGAGTGCGCGGCGTTCAATCACGCGAAGCGCGACGCCCGCACCGACCTGAGCGGCAAGCGTGCACTGCTCACCGGTGGCCGTGCGAAGATCGGCATGCACATCGCGCTCCGCCTGCTGCGTGACGGCGCCCACACGACCATCACGACGCGCTTCCCGCGCGATGCCGTCCGCCGTTTCTCGAGCCTCCCGGATGCCGCGGACTGGCTGCATCGGCTCCGCGTCGTCGGCATCGACCTGCGCGACCCGGCCCAGGTGCTCGGGCTCGCGGAGTCCGTCGCGGCCGCCGGCCCACTCGACATCCTCATCAACAACGCGGCCCAGACGGTCCGCCGCTCCCCCGGCGCCTACGCGCCGCTCGCGCGGGCGGAACTCGAACCACTCCCGGACGGCCCGCTGCCGGAGATGCTCACCTTCGGCCACACGAACGACGCTCACCCGCAGGCGCTTGCGGCATCCGTCGCCTCGCACCCGTTGCTCGCGAGAACGAAGAGCATCACGGCCCCCGAGCTCGCCGAGCTCGCGATGACAGCCGGCTCGTCGTCGCTCGAGCGGATGGCGGCGGGCACCGCGATCGATGCCGGCGGCCTTGTCCCGGACGAGGCGCACGTGAACAGCTGGACCCAGCACGTGCAGGAGGTCGACCCGCTCGAGATGCTCGAGGTGCAGCTCGCGAACACGACCGCGCCATTCCTGCTCATCAGCCGGTTGCGGCCGGCCATGGCGGCGAGCACCGCCAGGCGCAAGTACGTTGTGAACGTCTCGGCGATGGAAGGGCAGTTCGCGAGGCGCTACAAGGGGCCGGGACATCCGCACACGAACATGGCGAAGGCCGCCCTCAACATGCTCACGCGTACGAGTGCGGCGGAGATGCTCGAGACCGACGGCATTCTGATGACCGCGGTCGACACCGGCTGGATCACGGACGAGCGCCCGCATCACACGAAGGTGCGGCTCGCTGAGGAGGGATTCCACGCCCCGCTCGACCTCGTCGACGGCGCGGCGCGCGTGTACGACCCGATCGTCCGGGGAGAGGCCGGCGACGACGTGCACGGCGTGTTCCTGAAGGACTACCGCACCGCACAGTGGTGAGCGGGTGCTCCCCTAGCCTGCGATCATGAGCAGCAGGATCGACAGGATGGTCGCGACGGCCCCGACGCCGAGGAAGATGATTCCGACGATGAGCAGGATACGGGCGGTGTGCGAGACCGCCTCCAGTCGGGTCCGGTCGGGCGAACGCCACTGGTAGTACAGCTCGGGGTCGCCGGCCGCACGCAGCTGGTCCTGCTCCGCCGGGTCGAGCTCGCGTTCGCGAATCACCCCGTCGTGCGCGACCCACCTCACGCGCATGCTCGGCCACTGGCCGATCAGCGCGGCTTGGGTGCGGACCCAGGTCCCATCCGCCGCCTGCACGATCAGCCGGACGAGGAGGGCCAGGACCCCCACCGAGAACCCGATCCAGGTGAAGACCTCCGCGATCAGCTCGAGTACTCCAGTCGATTCCTCCACGGCTCAACGCTAGTCGGGTTGCCGGGCGCTGTCGCCCGCCGCAGGCACCCACGGCATCCTGCCCACGACGACGGATGACAGCACGGCCAGCAGCGCGCCGGCGAGAAGCCCCGTGCCGAAGACCTGGTCACCGACACCCGCGAACACACCGAGGTTGATGGAGGCGTTCGGATCCCTCGCGAGCGCCGTGAACGCGAGCACCGTGACTCCGAAGACGCTGTTCGCGAGGAGGAGGAGCACGCGCGCGGGCTGGGGGAACTTCGGGGATCCTTCGTTCGCGTAGCCCCCGCTCGTGAGGAACGCCCACACGAAACCGAACAGGACGAACGCAACGCCGGTGAAGCCGAGCAGCGCCCCGAGAGGATCCGATACGAAATCGCGCTGATCGAAGAACGCCGCGAGAAGCAGAGCGACGGCCAGACCCGCAACCCTCGGCATCGTGAGCTGCCGACGCGCCGCGTACCATGCAAGCAGCCCGAAACAGGCGAGGGTCGCGACGGCCGTGAGCCCCTCGCTCGTCCACAGCCAGCTCCCCGCGCCGACGAGCCCTGCGACGGCCACCGTGGCGGTGACGACACCGATCCCGCCGATGAGCTCTGGACCGGTCCGTCGCCCCTTGTATGCCCAGAGGAAGGACATGACGACGAGGGCGACCCCCACGGCCAGTCGCACGATCGCAACTGCGGTACTCGTCGAGAGAACCCCGACCGCGCCCTGCAACCAGACGACGGACTCCAGGGGAACCCCATATGCGAACAGGACCTGCAGCAGGAGCAACGCGACAACGATGGGTGCAAGGGTTGCGGCCAGGCCGGCGGCGATCGGAGTCGCAACCGATCCGAGTTTCTCACCGAGCTGAGCAGCGGATGGCGGCGGGCCCCCGCCGCGCAAGCGCGACTGGAGGAACCAGACTCCTGCGATCGCTGCGATGAGGAGGACCGAGGTCAGGAGCTGAAGCGGGCTCCCGCCTTCCCGCTCCAGAAACGCTGCCGCGAGCACCCAGATCCGCCACGCGACGAGCACCCCGAGTCCGATGAGCAGCGCAGCCGCCGGCAGCCGCCGCTGCACCACCCCGACAGCCCAGAGCGCGGTCGAGCAGGACAGCTCCGCGACCGCTGCGCCCGCGGCAATGGCCGCCGGAATGGCGAGCTGCCCGATGGAGGACATCACGAGCGAGAGCACCGACGGACCGAAGTCGATCCCGCTCGGTGCACTCTGCGCGGCGGCCTGCCCGGTGGCGATCGCGAAGGTGAGCCCGACGACGATCAGGACGACGGGGAATTCCCACCACCGGAAGGCACGCCGACGCCGGACCAGCGTGAACACGATGAGCGCGAGCCCGCCGACGAGCGTCGCGACCCGTCCCGGCGAGAGCAGGCTTCCGTTGTCGAGCGCTCCTGCGAACACCATGACGAGCACGGTCAGAGCGGTGACGGCCGAGGCGAGCCACCAGCTCACGTGCAGCGCAGCGGTCTGCAGCAGCGCGATCGCGAGGACCACGAGGAACAGCACGACCCACAGCACCGGGCGGGGGAACGACAGCGATACGGAGCCGACCGTCACCGAGAGCGCGAGCGATTCACGCAGCGCTGAGGAGAACAGGATGCCGGCGACCGCGAGACCGTATCCGGTGATCGCGATCACGACGATGGGTCGAAGACCGAGCGGCCACGCCGCCCCCCGGAGGCGGCCCTCCCGATACGGCTCGGCGACAACGTGATCGAAGAACTCGCTCAGCATCGCCAATGCCACGCGCAACCCGCCGGCAAGAGCGGCAGGCCAGCGCCTGGCTGCGACCGTCGCCTCAGTCATCCGGCTCCCCGATTCTCGTGACGGGCTGATTGCTCCGGAACAGCCAGAATCCATCGCTCCCGACGACGGCGTAGCGGTAGACGGCGATGCTGAGCGAAGGGATGGCCCAGGTTCGCTCCACGCTGCCGGACTCATCGACGAGGCTCGCCTCGTCGTGCCCGATCAGGATGAGGCTGCGCCCGTCGCCGATGGCGTCCTCCGCCCCTTCTCGCTGCCAGGACACGACACCGGTGCGGCTGCCGACGCCGAGCGTTTGCTCGTCGGACACGAGGACTACCAGATCGCCGACCGCGAGGGCCGCCCGGGAGGAGCCGGTGTACCTGACCTCCCAGCGTCGATCACCGGTGAGGGCGTCGAAGGCTCTGGCGAAGCCATCCTCTCCCACCATCACGACCAGGCTCTCTACCGCAACGGCCGCGGAAACCCGTTCATCGTCCCGAGACCAGAGTGTCTCTCCAGTACTCCTGTCGAATGCCGTGATCCGTCCTGCACGATCGACGAGCACGACTGCACCGCCCGCGATGGTTGCCGGAGTGCTCACGTCCGCATCGAGTTTCCGGCTCCAGGCCAGTTCCCCGGATCGCGCGCCCACGCTCGAAACCGTGCCGTCGAGTCCGACGAAGACCACCCTTCCGTCGCCGGCGTCGGTCGGTTGCGCCAGCACGAGCTCAGGGGTGTCCATGGCCCACAGTCGCCGCCCGGCGGAGGAGTAGGCGACGACCCGCCGATGACTCGTCGTCGCGATCACGACGTCGTCGGCCGTGCCGAGGCCGATGACCTCCCCACCGGGGTGTCCGATCCACTCGCGCATGAGCACCCCGTCCTTCTGGCGCAGCGCTGTGATGTCGTCACCGGTCTGGTTGGTGGCGACGACAAGCCCTGATGCGGTCCTCACCGGGGCGTTCGCGAGCGCTACGGAGAGCTTCTGCTCGCCGAAGAACCTGTCGGCGTAACCGAGTTCCACCTCCCGCGCTGCCCAGCTGCCCGGCGACGACCACTGAACGGGCGCGAGCACCGACGGCGGCGCGACTCGCCCAGGAGGAGTT
Source organism: Terrimesophilobacter sp. (assembly GCA_036565765.1). Lineage (GTDB taxonomy): Bacteria > Actinomycetota > Actinomycetes > Actinomycetales > Microbacteriaceae > Terrimesophilobacter. Next base: position 4,498 of record DATCXP010000001.1, on the reverse strand, counting down.
GCGGGTGGTCCCTGCACGACCGGAGTTCCGTTGACGGTGGCGACGATCGCCACCCGGCCACGCCCCTCGCACCAGAGGTCGGCTTCCGTGATCTCGATGAGGACCGTGCCGGCGCTGTCCAGGTATGCGCTCTTGCCCGTCGTCTGCAGGCAGGAGTTGAGCTCTTCTGCCCCCAGTCGTGACGCTGCCACGAGCTCCCGGTCGGAGGGCATGGCCGCCGTGAACTCCGCCGTGTACGTCACGAGCCCGTTCGGTAGGGCGTCGCCCTCGCTCCTCCAGGTCGAGCCAGGGGCGACGGACGCCGGCAGCTCCAGCAGCGCCGGGGAGTAGGCGAAGCCGACGCTTCCCCCGGAACTGGCCAGCAGGCTGAGTCCCTCGGCCGAGAGACGGTGGAGATCGCTCACCTGGACCGTGCCATCCGCCGGATCGGAACCGGCATCCTGCACCGTGGTCAACGACTCGCGCCACAGCTGGGCGGTGTGAGCCTCGTGATCGCTCATTCCGGTGAGGACGCTCGCGCCAGCGCTGGCCGGCAACAGGAGCAGCTGCTCGTAGCCGATCGACCGCACCGACTCCGTCATCCGCAGTATGCCGTCCTGATCGAGGGCCCACTCGACATGCCCGTCGGCGGGAACGTAACGGGCCGCCGAACCCCCGAGCACCTCAGGCGCGTCGTGATCTGCCACCGCGATCGACGCTCCGGTCGCGACGACCACGAGGGTCACGATGCTCGCGGCGACGACGGATGCGGCCGAATGACGGCGCTTCTGCTCCGGATGGGGGCGCTCAGGCGGCGGTGACTCCATCCGGCCATCGTAGGGGTTATCGCCCGATCAGGCGGGATTCCCGCCCTGGCCGTCGCCGGGCTTCCTGGACCGGCGACCGAACCCGCTCCACCATCCGGCCAGCCAGCCGCCGAGCTTGCGCGGCGGGCGGAACCGCACCTCGGACGGCAGGATCCACCCGAACCGTTTCGCCAGAAGCGAGAGCGCCGCAGCGCTCAGGATCGCGACCAGCGTTCCGACCTCGGGAAGTCCGAGCGAACTCAGGATCACCATCTCGATGCTCGCGACGAACGCGCTCGTCGCATACAGGGTGTTCCCGCCGAACACGGTGGGGACCCTCATGAGGAACAGGTCCCTGACCATTCCGCCGCCGATCGCGGTGACCATCCCGAGCAGGATCGAGGGGAGCCAGCCGAGCCCGGCGACGAGCCCTTTCTGCGCGCCGACCGCGGCCCAGCATCCGACGGCCAGCACGTCGATCAGAAGCAGGACGCGGCGGGATGCCTTCCCCTGGAACGGGATGAAGAACGCGATGACGGCGCCGACGACGGCGACCCCGAGGTAATACGGGTCGGTCAGGGCGACCGGCGGCCCCTGCTGCAGGAGCGTGTCGCGGATCATGCCGCCGCCGAGGCCGGACAGGATCGCGAGGATCACGAATCCGACCAGGTCGAATCGTGCAGTTCGCGCGGCGATGCCGCCGAGGATCGCATTCGCGAGAACCCCGGCGAGGTCGACCATGCGGATGGCATCGCTCAGGGTCACGACAGCAGAGTCCATGTGATCCTCTCCAGGAGCCACGATAGCGAGAGCGGGGGCCGGATGTCGCGCCTGCGCCAGGGAGCTTTCACAGGAGCGTTGCAGAACCGCGAAATAGCGTTGGCCTGTGTCCGAACCTGGCCAGGCGGCGCCCCGGGGCGCGTTCGCCGTGAACCGTCGCGCCCGGGGTGTACTGCAGCGGGTGCCGGTGTGGGTGTGGCGGCTGCTCATGCACACCGTCAACAGGAGCGAGTTGCGGCGCTTCAACGCCGAGCCCATCGACAGGGTCAGATACTGGTACGACATCGACTTCGTCGGAGACCACACCCACTCCCATCGACTCGACGTGATGGCTCCTGCCGATGCCGCAGGGCACGAGTCCTTGCCGGTCTACGTGTACTTCCACGGTGGTGGCTGGACGTCCGGGGACAAGGCCTCCTTGACCAAGTACTGTGCCCGCCAGACCGCCGGCGGGGTGGTGGTGGTCAATGTCAACTACCGGATGGCGCCCCACTTCTACCTGGGCCAGGTGCTGGAGGACGCCAATGCCGCCCTGCAGTGGGTGGCGGCCAACATCGGCCGATTCGGCGGGGACGATCGGCGCATCGTGCTGGGTGGGGATTCCGCCGGCGGCCAGATCGCCGCGCTCACGACCGCTGCCACATTCCGACCCGAGCTGGCCGAGCATTACGCGCTGGAGCCCGCCCTGCGCCCCGAGCAGCTGCGGGGCCTGGTGCAGCATTGCAGCATCGTGGACTTTTCGGAGTTCTTCGACCAGGGATTCGTGATGAGCCTGAACTTCATCCGGATGCTGCTGCCCCGCGATCACGAGGCGTTCGGCGGCGACGACGCGGGTGGCAACCGCAAGGGCGGCAAGCCGACGGGCAAGCAACGACGTCACCGGCTGCGCGAGGCCGCCCACTACATGTCGCCGATCGAATGGCTGGACTCCCGGTGCCCGCCCGTCTTCATCACCACATCCGAACGGGACTTCTTCTACCGGTCCAACATGAACCTGATTCAGCGGCTGGAGGAGCACGGCGTGCCGGTCGACTCTCTGGTCTACGGCTGGGATAACGCCAACACCGAGCACACCTGGCAGCAGGACTTCCGCTACCCGGAGTCCCAGGAGGTCTACCGGCGTCTACAATCCTTCATATCCAAGGTGACGTTGGTGAAGGTCTAGCCGCAGCTCTCCGTCGCCTTTCCCCGATGCAACCGGAGGCGCGAGAGTGGGCTTGCGAATCGGCCGAGGCGACCAGGATGCGGTTCGTGCCGACCCCGCGGGTGACCGGGCGATGGATGCCGAGGAGATCGCGGACGCCAGGCTGCGGGACTTCGACTGGGCGGTGCTGCCCGCGGACTTCCGGTCGACATCGTTCGCGGCGCCGAGCGGGCGGCTGGCCATGATCAGCTGCGGCGATCCGGATGCGCAGCCGGTCGTGCTGGTGCCGGGGGCCACCGGATCGAAAGAGGACTTCGCGATCATGATGCCGATTCTGGCCGCGGCCGGATACTTCGTGCTCAGCCTCGACCTGGCCGGCCAATACGAGTCGGCGGGGGCCGGCCCGGAGCACCTCGATCCGCCGCGGGCCCACTACGACTACGACCTCTTCGTCGACGACCTCCTTGCCGTGTTGAGGGATATCGGCCGGCCCGCCCATGTGGTCGGCTACTCCTTCGCCGGTGTCATCGCCGGGTTGGCATTCGCGCAGGAGCCGGAGCATTTCGCCAGTCTCGCCCTGCTCAGTTGCCCGCCGCTGCCCGGGCAGAGTTTCCGCGGCATCAGCAGGATCGGGGCCCTGACCAGTTTCGCGGGCGGGCGGGTGAGTGCCGCGTTGATGATCTGGGGCATCCGGCGCAATTTCGTTCCCGTCCCCCCCGGCCGGCTGCGCTTCGTCAGGGCCCGCTTCGCCCTCACCCGCCGGCAATCGGTGCGCGACATCATGGGCCTGATGAAGCGCACTCCCGACCTCAGCATGCTTCTGGCGCGTGCGACCCTTCCCAAGCTCGTGGCCGTTGGCGAGCACGACCTGTGGCCCACCCGCCTGCACGCCGAGTTCGCCCGCTCCCTGGATGCCGGGCTCGCCGTCTACCCGACCGGGCACAGCCCCTGCGAGACTTCACCGCACCAGTTGTCTCGCGACCTGATGGACTTGTTCGCCGCGGCCGGATAGCGCAAACCAAGGCAGAGGAGCGCCCCATGGGCACAGTGGTCATGTACAGCTCGGTGTCGGTGGACGGCTTCATCGCGGACGAGAGCGACCAGCCTGGTCCCCTATTCGACTGGTTGTCCAGCGGTGACGTACCGCTGGACGAAAGCGGCGTGTTGATGGTGTCGCAGACGTCCTACGACTACATTCGGCCGTACTGGGATCAGATCGGGGCGACCGTCGTCGGCCGCCACGTCTTCGACATGACGGACGGCTGGGACGGGATTCCTCCCGGCGGGGTCGACCATGTGGTCGTCGTGACGCACCGGCCGGCACCTGAGGGCTGGGACCCGCAGGCGCCGTTCCACTTCGTCGGCGGCGTCGAGGCGGCCGTGGCCAGGGCTCGGGAGCTTGCGGGTGACCGCATCGTCGAGGTCGCAGCCGGCGACGTCGGTGGCCAGGTGCTTGCCGCTGGACTGATCGACGAAGTGCGCATGGATGTCGTTCCGGTCGTGTTCGGGCGCGGCAAGCGCTACTTCGGATCGGTCGACGCGCAGCACCAGTTGGAGGATCCTGACGTGGTGATTCAGGGCAACCGGGTGCTTCACCTGCGCTATCGGGTGCGCCATTGAAAAAACCCCCGTGTTTAAGTGGGTTTTCGGTGGAGCTGAGGGGATTCGAACCCCTGACCCCCTGCATGCCATGCAGGTGCGCTACCAACTGCGCCACAGCCCCGAAGCCTGCGATCTCTCGCACACAACTTGCCTAGATTACTACACCGCCCCGGGTAGCGACGAACCG
>DATCXP010000227.1:0-2138 GCA_036565765.1 Terrimesophilobacter sp. | reverse complement strand
GACGCGCGCCCGGTTCGCCGTCCCGAGGAACTCGCCGAGGTCGCCGGCCTGGTGATCCCCGGTGGCGAGTCGAGCGTCATGGACAAGCTGTCCCGGCTGTTCGGTCTCCAGGACCCGCTCAGGAAGGCCATCGCCGATGGGCTTCCGGTTTACGGAACCTGCGCCGGCCTCATCATGCTGTCGGCGAACATCCTGGACGGCATCACCGGGCAGGAGAGTCTCGGCGGCATCGACATCGACGTCCGACGCAACGCGTTCGGCTCCCAGACCGACTCGTTCGAGGTGGACCTCGAGGTGCCGGTGATCGGCGACCCGCCGCTGCACGCCGTGTTCATCCGCGCCCCGGTCGTCGAGCGCGTTGGCGAGTCCGTGACGACGCTCGCCGCACTCGACGACGGCCGTGTTGTGGCCGTGGAGCAGGGGAACCTGCTCGGGACCTCGTTCCATCCCGAGATGACGGAAGACCACCGCTTCCACCAGTACTTCCTGAACAAGGTGCGCGCCGCGAGCTGAGCCGACATGCTGGACGGCATGAGAATCTACTCGGACTATCCCGCCCGCCGTGCCGCCCAGATCATCGCCGACGTCCTGGCCATTGCGACGATCGTCGTGGGATTCTGGCTCGGCACCGTCGTCAACTCCGCCATCGCGGCGCTCGCCGAGGTCGGGCGGCAACTCGAGTCTGCCGGCGCGGGCTTCGAAGGCGCCATGGCGGATGCCGGGTCCGCACTCGGCCGGATTCCTCTCGTGGGTGAGGCCGTCCGTGCGCCGTTCGACAGCGCGAGCGGCACGGGCGGGCTGCTGGAGGACGCCGGACGCTCCACGCAGGACCTTGTCATCCGCACCGCAATGGTGATCGGGGTGCTCGTGACGGCGCTCGTGGTGTTCGCGGTGTGCTGGATCTGGCTGCGCCGCAGGATCGGCTTCATCCGCAGGGCGACGGAGGCGGGCAAGCTCGTGAGAATCGGCGACGGCGCCGATCTGCTCGCCCTGCGCGCGCTCGTCAACGGCACCCGTCAGGAGCTCGCCGCGATCGACCGCCATCCGGTCGACGCATGGCGCAGAGGGGACCCGGCGATCACCCGCAGGCTCGCGGAGCTGGAGCTGCGCGAGGCCGGGGTGCGGCTGCGCTAGATAGAATGTCGGGGATGGTCAAAGCGAGAGGGAGAGCGTGAGCGGTCATTCCAAGTGGGCGACGACGAAGCACAAGAAGGCGATCATCGATTCCCGTCGTGCGAAGTCGTTCGCGAAGCTCATCAAGAACATCGAGGTCGCCGCGAAGATCGGCGGCGCGGATCTCTCCGGCAATCCGACGCTCGTCGACGCCATCCAGAAGGCGAAGAAGACCTCCGTCCCGAACGACAACATCGACCGCGCCGTCAAGCGCGGAGCGGGCCTCACCGGCGAGACGATCGACTACCAGACGATCATGTACGAGGGTTACGGTCCGAACGGCGTCGCCCTGCTCATCGAGTGCCTCACCGACAACCGCAACCGCGCGGCCGCTGAGGTCCGGACGATCATGTCCCGCAACGGCGGCACCATGGCCGACCCCGGCAGCGTCGCCTACAACTTCAACCGCAAGGGCGTGATCTCGATCACGAAGACCGACGAGGTGGGCGAGGACGACATCCTCATGGCGGTTCTGGAGGCCGGGGCCGAGGAGGTCACCGACCGCGGCGGCGGGTTCGAGGTCGTGACCGACCCGTCACATCTCGTCCAGACCCGCACAGCACTGCAGGACGCCGGGATCGACTACGACGCCGCGGAGGCCGAGTTCGTGCCGAACGTGACGGTCGAGGTGGACGCGGAGACCGCACGCAAGGTGTTCCGCCTGATCGACGCGCTCGAGGACTGCGACGACGTGCAGAACATCTTCGCGAACTTCGACATCCCGGCTCCGGTTCAGGCCGAACTCGACGAAGACGAGTAGGGGGCGATCAGCCGCGTGGCGCTCCGGGTGCTCGGCATCGACCCCGGCCTGACCCGGTGCGGTGTCGGCATCGTGGATGTCGAGCAGAACCGCATCGCGACTCTCGTGGACGTCGAGGTCATCCGCACCTCGCCGGACGATCCGCTGGAACGTCGGCTGCTGGCGATCGGGGCGGGCATCGAGCGGCTGCTCGACGAGCACCAGC
>DATCXP010000200.1:0-7074 GCA_036565765.1 Terrimesophilobacter sp. | reverse complement strand
CGATCCGGCGTCTGTCCGATGTCGTCCTGGTCGGAGCGAGCAGCGTACGGAAGGAAGGCTACTTCCTGCCGAAGACGGCGCCGCTCGCGATCGTCACCGGATCAGGCGACCTGAGCGGCCACCAGATCCCCGCTGACGTCGGAGCCGGGCGTGTCATCGTCCTGTGCCCACCCGATGCGCAGGACGCCCTCGGCGCGTCGCTGGGCAGCGTCCCGGCCACCGTGATCACGCTGCCCGGCCCACGGGTCTCCCCCGCGGAGGCGGTCACGGCGCTGCATCGGCTCGGCCACGACAGCATCGTGTGCGAGGGAGGACCTTCTCTTGCGGCACAACTGATCGACGCCGATCTGGTCGATGAGCTCTGCCTCTCGACGAGTCCGGTGCTGAACGGCACAGACGTTCCGGTGCTTCCCGGTCTCACGCGCGGCAAAGTCCTTCACCTCAGCCAGCTGCTCGTCGATCCGGACGGCGTGCTCTATGCGCGCTGGACGGTGCGCGACTAGCCCTCAGCGACCTTCCTGCGCTCCAGCCAGCCCGCGATCGCGCGCGTCCACCGCTCGGGATCGAAATTCCACAACTTCGTGTGCCGAGCCGTGTGGAAGACCTCCAGCGTCACGATGTCGGGCCGCGCCGCGGCGAGAGCGTGCGAGGCCGCGGACGGCACATAGTCGTCATCGTCGCTGTGGAGGATCAGGATGGGGACGGTCAGTTCCCTCGCCCGCTCGACGAAATCGAGGCGCTGGAGGTCGATGGGGGCGTGCTGGCCGGTGAACACGCGGCCCCATGCTCCGCCGAGCAGGGCGTAGGCGGCGGACCGGATCGGCTTCGCAAGGCCCATCGATTTACCCTGGTAGTCCAGCGCCGTCACCCAGTCGATCACGGGTGAATCGAGCACGAGCCCGCTCACGACAGAAGCGTTCGGCGACCGTGTGAGCGCCTGGAGCACCGTCGCCCCGCCCATCGACCATCCCATCAGGATCACCGACCTCGCGCCGTGGTCGATCGCGTACGACAGCGCGGCATCCACGTCCCGCCACTCCGTGTCACCGAGGCCGTAGAGTCCGTCGCCGCTGTCCGGCGCCTCCCCGTCGTTGCGGTACGACACGAGCAACGAGGCGTAGCCCGCGGAGCGGAACACCGGAACCGCGCGCAGCGTCTCCGCCCGGATGACCGCCCTGCCGTGCACCTGGATGACCCAGTTCGCGGGCCTCGGCGCCCCATCCAGGGCGGGAACCAGCCAGGCCGGCGCCGGCCCGAGCTCAGTGTCGATCGACACGTTCCCGAACGCGACGCCGAGCTCATCCGGGTACAGGTAGTACCAGCCGTTGAAGCGGCCGCTAGCAGCAGAGGCGAGATCGCCGAAGTCGACGCCCAGAAGCTCCCTCGTCACGGTACTGCCGGTCTCCCCCAGGATCGCCCCGACCCGGGCGTGGCCGCTCGCGTGCGAGAACCAGAAGCTGTACCGGCCGTCGACGACGGCATCCGGCGAACGGCTGAAGGTGATCGTGCCGGCCGCCTCGTCCACGTGCAGGACATCGGTGTCTTCCTCGCGGCTCCTCGGCGGCGTCACCACCATGCGCGCGACGTGAACGGCGAGCACGCCGGCCGCCACGGTCGCCAGGGCGGCGATGGCCCCGACGATCCCGGCTGCGACAATCCAACGACCCGGCCGGACGGCGTGCCTTCGCGAAACTTTCACCCTCGAACTTTAGTCTTCAAGGGTGCCTGTAACCGCGACGGAACCGACGCTGCCTGCCGCGTTCGATGCTGCTCTCGCATCGATCCGGGCGGCGAAGCTCCGTGAGGAGCTCGTCGTCACCGAGATCCCGGCGCCGGGAAACCTCGCGCCGTACTCGATCGCGCTCGCCGCGGATGTCACACCGGCCAGGCACAGCCAGGATTCCGAGCTCGCGACCGGCCGCTTCATCCTGCTCTACGACCCGTCGGCCCCTGAGGCCTGGGGTGGGGCATTCCGCATCGTCTGCTACGCGCAGGCGCCGCTGGAGACGGACATCGGCGTCGACCCGTTCCTGGCAGAGGTCGCCTGGTCCTGGCTCGTCGACGCCCTCGACGCGCGTGGTGCCGCCTACGCATCGCCATCCGGAACTGCGACCAGGATCCTGTCGACCGGATTCGGCGAACTCGCTGAGCAGGGTGACGGCGCCCAGATCGAACTCAGGGCGAGCTGGACCCCCTCCGACGTCGGGTTCTCCTCCCATGTCGAAGGGTGGGGCGACCTGCTGTGCATGCTCGCCGGCCTCCCGCCGACGCCGGAAGGCGTCAGCCTGCTCTCAGCGAGGCGCACCGGCGCGTGAGTACTGGTGACGCTGAGGTGAGTACCGCCGAGCCCGGAGCCGGTCAGCCGGCGGAAGTCCAGGCCCCCCACATCGTTGTCGATGTCATCGACAGCCGTGAGGGGTATCGTGCCGCCGTCGAGGCGATCGCCGGGGGAACCGGGCCGATCGCGATCGATGCCGAGCGCGCTTCCGGCTACCGCTACTCGCAGCGTGCGTACCTCATCCAGATCTACCGGCGTGGTGCGGGGACGTTCCTGTTCGACCCTCCCGCGGTCGGCGACTTCACCGAGTTGAACGACACGATCAGGAACGTCGAGTGGGTCCTGCACGCCGCGAGCCAGGATCTTGCCTGCCTCCGCGAGGTCGGCCTCGATCCGGTCAGTATCTTCGACACCGAGCTCGGCGCGCGCCTCGCGGGGCTCGCCAGGGTCGGCCTCGGCACCGTCGTCGAGGAACTCCTCGGCGTCCACCTCGCGAAGGAGCACTCCGCGGCGGACTGGTCGACACGGCCCCTCCCCCAGTCCTGGCTCGTGTACGCCGCGCTCGACGTCGAGCTCCTCGTCGACCTGCGCTTCGCCGTCGCCGAGTTGCTGGAGAGGGCGGGAAAGACGGAGATCGCGCGGCAGGAGTTCGCCGCGACGCTCGCGAAGGAGCCGAAACCGGCGAATCCGGATGCCTGGCGCAAGCTCTCCGGGCTCCACACGATCCGCACGGCACGGAACCTCGCCGTCGCGCGGGAGCTCTGGCGCGCCAGGGACGACTACGCGCAGGAGATCGACACGGCTCCGGGCCGGCTGCTTCCGGATGCCTCGATCGTCGCGGCCGCACGAACCCTCCCCGCCACGAAGAACGATCTTGCCGGGCTCAAGGAGTTCAGCGGGCGCGCCAGCCGCAGCCAGCTTCCACGGTGGTGGGCTGCCATCGAGGCCGGCCTCGCGAGCGAGGACCTGCCGCCACTGCGTGTCCACGGCGACTCGATCCCTCCCGCGAGGGCATGGGCCGACCGCAACCCGGAAGCGGACAAGCGGCTCAAGGCGGCACGCGCGTCGATGTCGGAGATTTCGAGCGAGCTCGACATCCCGGTCGAGAACCTGCTGACCCCTGACCTTCTCCGTCGCGTCGCCTGGGCGCCGCCGGAGCCGTTGACCGTCGATGCCGTGAGGGAGGTCCTCGCGCACTCGGGGGCCAGGCCGTGGCAGCTCGACGCCACCGCCCAACCCATCGTCGCGGCCTTTGTCGAGGCCGTCCAAAGCGACCCGGCGCAGGGCGAGCCAGAACCGTAGGAAGAGTCAAAGGATTCTGCGCCGCAAATCCTGCCGACCTAGGATCGATAGTGACCGCCTGGCCAGTCAGGCTGCACAGGGAGACACCATGGCCGAGAGAGCTGAAGTCGTATTCGTCGACGGGGTCCGCACTCCGTTCGGACGGGCCGGCGAAAAGGGGATGTACTGGCAGACCAGGGCCGACGACCTGATCACGAAGGCCATGATCGGGCTCCTCGAGCGCAACCCCGGCCTCCCGCCGGAGCGCATCGACGACGTCGCGATCGCCGCAACCACCCAGACCGGCGACCAGGGTCTGACCCTCGGCCGCACCGTCGCGCTGCTCGCCGGACTGCCGAAGTCGGTTCCCGGATACGCGATCGACCGGATGTGCGCAGGGGCGATGACCTCCGTCACGACGATCGCCGGAGCCATCGGATTCGGGATGTACGACGTGGCCATCGCCGGCGGCGTCGAGCACATGGGCCACCACCCGATGGGCTCGGGAGCCGACCCGAACCCGCGGTTCGTCGCCGAGAAGCTCGTCGGCACCGATGCGCTCAGCATGGGCGCGACGGCCGAGCGCATTCACGACCGCTTCCCGCAGCTCACCAAGGAGCGCTCCGACCGCTTCGCGATGCTCAGCCAGCAGAAGCTCGCGCGGGCGTACGCCGAGGGGAAGATCCAGCCCGACCTGATCCCGGTCGCCATCAAGAGCGACGCCGGATGGGGGCTTGCCACCCGCGATGAGGCTCCGCGCCCCGACACGACCATGGAGGGCCTCGCCGCGCTCAAGACCCCGTTCCGTCCGCACGGACGCGTCACGGCAGGCAACTCGTCCGGGCTCAACGACGGAGCCACCGCGAGCATCATTGCGAGCGCGGATGCGGCGAAGGAGTTCGGCCTGCCCGCCAAGATGAGAATGGTCAGCTTCGCCTTCATGGGCGTCGAGCCGGAGATCATGGGCATCGGACCGATCCCGTCGACCGAGAAGGCGCTGCGCAAGGCGGGGCTCACGATCGCCGACATCGGCCTGTTCGAGCTGAATGAGGCATTCGCGGTGCAGGTTCTCTCCTTCCTCGACCATTTCGGCATCGCCGACGACGACCCGCGGGTGAACCTGTGGGGCGGCGCAATCGCGATCGGGCATCCGCTCGCCTCCTCGGGCGTCCGACTCATGATCCAGCTCGCCCGCCAGTTCGAGGAGCACCCTGAGGTGCGCTACGGACTGACCGCGATGTGCATCGGCCTCGGCCAGGGCGGCTCCGTCATCTGGGAGAACCCGCACTACGACGGAAGCAGGCCATGACGATGACAGAGAAGATGGCAGCCCAGCAGTTCGAGGACCTCCTGGCACTCTCCGCCGACGAGGTCGTCACCCACTCCTACGTCCGCGACATCCCGATCTCGGGCGGCAGGACGCTCGCGCTCGTGACCCTCGACAACGACCGCGATCACACGCGCCCGAACACGCTCGGTCCGCTCACACTGAACGAGTACGCCGAGACGCTGGACGGGCTCAAAGCCCGAGCGGCGAAGGGCGAGATCGCCGGGGTCGCCGTGACCGGCAAGCAGTACATCCTCGCCGCAGGAGCCGACCTCAGCAAGGCGGGCGACATCCCGAGCCGCGACCTGGCCCGCCAGCTCGCGCAGCAGGGCCACGCCGCGCTCGGACGCCTGGGCGACATGGGCGTCCCCTCCTTCGTGTTCATCAACGGACTCGCCCTCGGTGGCGGGGTCGAGATCGCCCTGAACGCGAACTATCGCACGGTCGACAGCTCGATTCCCGCGCTCGCGCTTCCCGAGGTCTTCCTCGGCATCATCCCCGGCTGGGGCGGCGCCTGGCTGCTGCCGAACCTGATCGGTATCGAGAATGCGCTCAAGGTCGTGATCGAGAACCCGCTCAAGAACAACCGGACCCTGAAGGCGGAGGAGGTCCTGGAGCTCGGGATCGCCGACGCGATGTTCTCTCCTGCGAACTTCCTCGAGGACTCGATCCGCTGGGCCGACGGCGTCATCTCCGGGAGCATCAAGGTCAAGCGGCCGAACGAACCCGGCAAGATCGAACGGGCCGTGAAGTGGGATGTCGCGATCGGCATCGCGAAGAAGATGCTTCAGAGCCGTATCGGAACGATCGCGAAGTCGCCGTATGCCGCGCTCGACCTGCTCAAGGCCGCGAAGAACACCGATCGGAAGACCGGCTTCGCCGCCGAGGATGAGACCCTCTCCGAGCTCATCACGGGCGACCAGTTCCGCGCGAGCATCTACGCGTTCAACCTCGTGCAGAAGCGCGCGAAGAAGCCGGCCGGCGCACCGGACAAGGCCGTCGCGAAGCCCGTCACGAAGGTCGGCGTCATCGGCGCCGGGCTCATGGCGAGCCAGTTCGCTTTGCTGTTCGTGCGCCGCTTGAAGGTCCCGGTGGTCATCACCGACCTCGATCAGGCGCATGTCGACAAGGGCCTCGCCTACATCCACGGGGAGATCGACGCGCTGCTCGGGAAGAAGCGGATCTCGCCGGATGAGTCCAACCGTCTGAAGGCGCTCGTTACCGGGACGACCGACAAAGCCGATTTCGCGGACTGCGATTGGGTCATCGAGGCCGTGTTCGAGGAGCTCGGCATCAAGCAGGACGTCTTCGCCGAGATCGAAAAACACGTGTCGGACACTGCCGTGCTCGCGACGAACACCTCCTCGCTCTCGGTGGAGAAGATCGGTTCGAAGCTTGCGCATCCTGAGCGACTCGTCGGGTTCCACTTCTTCAATCCGGTCGCCGTCATGCCCCTCGTCGAGGTCGTGAAGACGCCGAACACGGATGAGGCAACGCTCAGCACCGCGATGGTGACCGCGGCCAAGCTCTACAAGAACGCCGTCATCACCGCCGACACCCCCGGATTCGTCGTGAACCGCATCCTCGCCAAACTGCTCGGCGAGGCGATGCACGCGGTGGACACCGGAACGCCGTTCGAGGTCGTGAACGGGGCGATCACTCCGTTCGGACTCCCGATGACCCCGTTCGAGCTCCTCGAGCTCGTCGGCCTCAAGGTCGGAGCGCACGTGCTCGACACGCACCACGCCGCGTTCCCCGACCGGTTCTTCGAGAGCAGGAACCTGCACGAGCTCGCCGAGTACGGCAAGATCTTCGAGCGCGACGCGAAGGGCAGGATCAAGGGCTTCGACAAGAAGGCCGTTGCCATCGTCGCCGGCGGGACCAGCCCGATGACGGGCGAGGAGATCCTTCGCCGCGTCGAGGACGGTTTGGCCGATGAGATCCACAGGATGCTTGCCGACGGTGTCGTCTCGGCACCGGAGGACATCGACCTGTGCCTCATACTCGGCGCCGGCTGGCCGTTCCAGATGGGCGGGGCAACCCCCTATCTCGACCGGGTCGGGGCCTCTGAACGCGTGTTCGGCGACACTTTCCACCATCCCCCGATCCGCGGCGTGGAGTAGTCCGGCTAGTCGCGCTCGACGCCCAGCCGCAGCTCGGCATCCTCCGGCAGCGGACGCGCGGCCGG